>JACRDA010000370.1 GCA_016212965.1 Myxococcales bacterium | reverse complement strand
TCCGAGCGCCTCGCCGACGCGGCGACACCCGCTAGCGCGCTTCGTTTTCCGACCGCCAACGACGAAAGCCCCCGACATGGACCACCCCCTCTCCTCCGGGAGAGGGGGCCGGGGGGTGAGGGGAAAAGTTGGGTCCGGATGCCGCCTGCTGCTTCGGCAAGGGTCACTCGCAACGCGAAGCCTCTCAGCTCGGCTGGTTGTAGCCCGTGTTCTCGAGCAGGATGACGTTGGTCTTCGAGCGCGTCTCGCCGACGCTGGTCACGTAGACGGCCGGCTGGTCCTTCACGGGGCAGACCTTCTCGCAGGCGCCGCAGCCGATGCACAGGCTGGGATCGACGTGCGGCCGCTGCACGCGCACGGTCTTCATCGCCGGGGCGCTGCCGTCCTCGGGCGCGCGGGCGTCGCGCTTCGGGACGTCGGCCTCCTCGACCCAGATGGCCTTGGGTGAGGTGGGGCAGAACTCCTCGCACACGATGCAAGGCGTGGCCATCGCCCAGGGCAGGCAGCGGCCGAGGTCGTAGAAGGCCGTGCCGATCGAGATCGGCTTCTGGTCGATGCCGAGCTTCTGCTCCTCGGTGATCTTCTGGAT
The DNA here is from genome assembly GCA_016212965.1 of Myxococcales bacterium. Classification (GTDB taxonomy): domain Bacteria; phylum Myxococcota_A; class Polyangia; order Polyangiales; family Polyangiaceae; genus JACRDA01. Next base: position 12,413 of record JACRDA010000370.1, on the reverse strand, counting down.
CGCGCCGGTGGGGCACACGTCGCCGCAGAGCACGCAGCTCGGCTCGCAGTAGCCGATGCGCGGGATGAGGACCGGGGTCCACAGGCCCTCGATGCCCCCCTCGAAGAGCGCGGGGTGCAGGGCGTTGTTGGGGCAGACCTTCATGCACTCGGCGCAGCGGATGCAGCGCTCGAGGAACTCCGTCTCGTCGACCGAGCCCGGCGGCCGGATCAGGCGCGCGTCGTAGTTCGGCACGAGAGCGTCCGCGGCGCGCGCCACCGGCACGAGCGCGACGCCGGCGGCCGCGGTCACGAGCGCCGCGCGCCGATCGGTGTCGGGCACGCCGACCCGGCTCGCGCGCCCGGGCAGGAACTTGAACTTGATGACGTCCTCGGGACAGGCGGCCTCGCAGTTGAGGCACATGTGGCACTCGTCCTGCCGCCACTTCACGCCGCCCTGGGGCGAGTCCGCGCCCTGGCAGTGCACGAGGCAGGCGTCGCAGTCCGTGCACTTGTCGTGATCCTTCTCCATGCCGAAGAGGGCGAAGCGCGCGAACACGCCGAGGAAGGCGCCGAGCGGGCAGAGCACGCGACACCAGAAGCGCGGCACGAAGCGGTTCAGGAACACGACGGCGAGAAAGAGCCCACCGATGAGCCAGCCCGAGTGGAAGTAGAACTGGTTGCGCTGCCACACCGTCGTGGCGAGAAAGTCCGCGACCGCGTCCGAGCCGCGCTGCAGGACGGCGACGTCACTCCGTGCCACGAGCTCGGCCCCGGCGTTCGTGACGTACTGGGCGGCCGGCAGGACGGCGAGCCCCACCGAGCGCACCATCACGCAGATGGGATCGAGCATGCCGCCGATGGCCGTGCCCGCCACGGCCGCGCCGAGCGATGCGTACAGGAGGTAGTACTTGATGCGCTGCCGGCGCGGGTGGGTCTTGTTCGCCTCGATGCGCGCCGTGCCCTTCTGGTAGCGCGACGGGAAGATCCACCCGACGAGGTGGTGGAGCGTCCCGAACGGGCAGATCCAGCCGCAGAACACGCGCCCGAAGACGAGCGTGAGCCCGAGGATGACGAGCGACCACACGAGCCCGCGGTAGACGGTGTGGGTCGACAGGAGCGTCATCGCCCCGACGAAGGGGTCGGCGCTGAGGAAGCCCTCGACGGGCAGGCCGACGCGCACGCGCTCGCCCGTCTCGGCGAAGCTCCCGCGAAAGCCGGTGCGGAACACGAGCCACAGGAACAGCAGGAGGAAGCCCGCCTGCGCGATGCGCCGCACCCAGACGAGCACGCGGATCCGCAGGCGCGCCGGGATGCCGGAGCCGGGGCGCTTCTTCGGCTTCGGCAGCAGCCGGCGGAGGAGCGAGGGCGGGGACGCGGGGCTCCGGGCGGCGGCCGGGCTCCGCGCCGGAGCCGCCGCGACCGAGGTGCTCGCACCCGACGCGCCCGCGCTCGAGGCACTCGCGCCGGAGACGCTCGCGCCGGCGCGCGCGCCGGCCGCGCCGCACGAGCAGGCGGACGCCCCGCAGGCCATCAGACCTCCACCGTGCGCAGGGTCTCCCAGCTCGTCGTGCCGAGCCCGCGCTCCTGCCCCATGCGCAGGTACGGCAGGTCCTCGCGGCGCACGCCGATGAGCCCGCAGCCGTAGGCGTCCACGGCCACCTGGTCGGTCGACGCGACGACGGTGAACAGATCCTTGGCGTCGCTGATGTTGCCGCCCTGCGGTCCGTTGCGCACGAGCACGCGCGTCGCATCGAGCACCGTGAGCGTCGGGCGCAGGAAGGTCGCCAGATCGGCGATGGAGACGTCGATGTTCTGGTGCAGGCGGTTCCTGCGCCCGCCGAGCAGGCCGTACCAGTTCTTCATCGCGCCGGTGAAGCGCGCCAGGTTGTGGTGCTTGGCCACCGGCACGTTGATGACCTTGTCGGCCTCGATGATGGGCCGGTAGATCGGCCACTCGTCGAGCACCTCGCCGCCCATGCGCATGTTGCGGAAGCGGTGGGTGGTCGGCAGCACGACCTCCGCGCCGGCGTCGTAGGCCGCCTGCCAGATGCCGCTGCGCGTGAAGCAGCGCCCGGGCTCGTTGCACGAGGCGTCGGTGACGACCACGCGCACCGCGCCGGCGTCGAGGCACTGCCGGACGAGCTCGGCCACGACGAAGGGATTCGTGTTGGCGGCGTGCACCGGCGCGCGGTCCCACCCGATGTTCGGCTTGATGGCGACGACGTCGCGGTTCGAGACGAAGCGGCGCATGCCGCCGAGCGCGTCGACGGCACGGCGCACGAGCAGGGTGGCGTCGGTGTCGCCGCGCGCGATCGCGAGGTCGGCGGGCGCGCCCTCGGGACCGGGCTCGCCGGGCCGGTAGTCGCGCGTCTGCTGCCCGGCCCCGGGCCGCACGACGCCGGCGCCGCCGCGGTCGAACGCGAGCGCGGACGCCGCGGACGCACCGCCGAGCACGGCCGCCACCTTCCCGAAGCGCAGGAGCGCGTCGCGTCGCGAGAGCCGGTTCATGAAAGTGACGTAAGGTTACCTTTTGTGGGCGGGCGCGGCCACTCCATCCGACCCGAAGCGCCACGTCAAACCCGGGGCGCGGGCGGCGCGCTGTCGGCCCGCGCAGCATCGTGCGAACATCCGCGCCTCGGGGGCGGGCGGAGAGCGACTTGCAGCAGCGTAAAGGCAAGAAGGCGGCAGCGAGCCGCGAGGCCATGCGGCCGCGCGCCACGACGGGTGACGAGGTCGGCGCGGCCGAGCTCGGGCGGCGCGTGGCGGACAACCTGCGCGCCAGGCGCAAGACGCGCGGCATGTCGCTCGACGATCTGGCGCGCGCCTCGGGCGTGAGCCGCGCGGCGCTCTCGCAGATCGAGACCTACAAGTCCACCCCCACGGTGGGCCTGCTGTGGAAGGTCGCGGTCGGGCTCGGCGTGCCGTTCGCCGAGCTCATCGGCGAGCAGGTGAGCTCCACCGCGGTGCTGCGCCGGGCCGACGTGCGCGTGCTGCGCTCGCTCGACGGCAAGCTCGAGAGCCGGCCCCTCACCCCGGCCGGGACGAGCCCCGCCGTGGAGCTCTACGAGCTGCGCCTCGCGCCGCGCTCGCTCCACGCCTCCGAGCCGCACGCGGCCGGCACGACCGAGGTCGTGGTGGTGCTGACCGGTGCGCTGCGCCTGCACGTCGGATCGGAGACGCACGATCTCGGCGCCGGCGACTCGGTCTGCTTCCCGGCCGACCGCCCCCACGGCTACGAGAACCCGAGCGCCAGCGACGCGCGCTACCACGACCTCATCGTGTACGCGCGCTGACCGCTGCGCGCCGCCGCGGCTCAGCCGCGCAAGAGGCCCGCCGCGACGGTGTCGTGGGTCGCCGGGTCGAGGAGCAGAAAACCGCGCACGGCGCGCGTGCTCGCCGGCTCGACCGGCAAGGGGGCGCCGACCTCGAGACCCACGAGCGCGAGCTCGTTCTTGGTGAGCGCGAGCGGCCCGGGTGGCGCGAGCCGGCCGGTCGCGATGTCGTAGCGCGCGAGCTCGGGCGCGAAGCGCACCGGCACGGTGCGCGCGCCGTGCTTGAGCAGGTAGCGCCCCCGCGCGGCGAGCGGGCGATCGCCGAGCCACGCGAGGTCGGCGGTGACCTGGGCACGCTCGAGCGGAGCACGCCCGGTCGTGATCCAGTCGCCGCGGCTCGCGTCGACGTCGCCCGCGAGGTGAACGACGACCGAGGTGCCGGCCGGCGCGCGCGCCACGGGACCGCGCGCCGTGTCGAGCGCGCGCACGACCGAGCGCACGCCGGAGGGCAGGATCGTGACCGCGTCGCCGGCCGCGAGGACGCCGGCCGCCACACGGCCCGCGTAGCCGCGGTAGTCGGGGTGGGCGTCGCTCTGGGGGCGAATCACCCACTGCACGGCGAGCCGCGCGCCGTCGCCGCTCGCGACGAGCGCGTCTGCGACGGGCAGCTCCTCGAGCAGCGCGAGCAGGGCGGGGCCGTCGTACCAGGGCAGGCGCGGCGACGGCGTGACCACGTTGTCGCCGTCGAGCGCCGAGAGCGGCAACACGTGCAGGGCCACCGGCCCGGGGCCGGAGCTCGCGGCGGGGCTCCCCCTGCCCTCGGGTCCGGCGAGCGAGCGCTCGAGCGCGGCCGAGAAGCGCGTCGCCTCGTCGCGCACCCGCGCGAAGGCCTCGAGCGAGAAGCCGACCCGGTCCATCTTGTTGACCGCCACGACGACGGTCGGGACGCCGAGCAGGCGCGCCAGCGTGAGGTGGCGCCGCGTCTGCTCGACGACGCCATGGCGCACGTCCACGAGCACGACGGCCGCGTCGGCCTGCGAGGCGGCGACGGCCATGTTGCGCGTGTACTCCACGTGCCCGGGCGCGTCCGCGAGCACGAAGCGGCGCCGCGCGGTCGCGAAGTAGCGGAAGGCCACGTCGATCGTGATGCCCTGCTCGCGCTCGGCGCGGAGGCCGTCGGTGACGAGCGCCAGATCCGCGTGGCCGAGCCCGCGGCGCCGGCTGGCGCGCTCGACCTGCGCGAGCTGATCCGACAAGAGCGCCCGGCAGTCGTAGAGCAGGCGCCCGATGAGCGTGCTCTTGCCGTCGTCCACGCTGCCGGCGGTCGCCACGCGCAGCGGCGCGAGCGTGTCCGTGGCTTCTACTGGTGGCCTCGTGTCCGCGTCCTGCATCAGAAGTACCCCTCGCGCTTGCGGTCTTCCATCGCCGCCTCGGTCACCCGGTCGTCGGCGCGCGTCGCGCCGCGCTCGGTCAGCGTCGCCTCGCGCACCTCGCGCAGCACCGCGTCGAGATCGCGCGCCCGCGAGCGGACGGCGCCGGTGCAGCTCATGTCGCCGACGGTGCGGAAGCGCACCTCCGCGCGAAACACGGGCTCGCTGGGCCGCCGGCTCACCACGTCGGACGCGGCGTAGAGCATGCCGTCGCGCGCGAAGACGGCGCGCTCGTGGGCGAAGTAGAGGCTCGGGACCGGAAGCGCCTCGCGCCGCACGTACTCCCAGACGTCGAGCTCCGTGAAGTTCGAGAGCGGGAAGGCGCGCAGGTGCTCCCCGCGGCGCAGCGCGCAGTTGTAGAGGCCGAAGAGCTCCGGGCGCTGGCGCTTCGGATCCCACTGCCCGAGGGTGTCGCGGAAGCTCACCACGCGCTCCTTGGCGCGCGCGCGATCCTCGTCGCGGCGCCCGCCGCCGAAGGCCACGTCGATCCCGTGCGCGCCGAGCGCGTCGAGCAGCGTCACGGTCTGCAGGCGGTTGCGCGAGGCGCCCGGCCCCTCTTCGTCGACCACGCGCCCCTCGGCGATGCTCTGCTCGACCGACGCGACGATGAGCTCGAGCCCGAGGCGCGCGACCAGGGCGTCGCGGAAGGCGAGCGCCTCCGGGAAGTTGTGGCCGGTGTCGACGTGCAGGATCGGAAAGGGCAGCCGCGCTGGCGCGAAGGCCTTTTGCGCCAGGTGCAGGAGGACGATCGAGTCCTTGCCGGCCGAGAACAGGAGCGCCGGGCGCTCGCGCTCGGCCACCACCTCGCGCAGCACGTGGATGGCCTCGTCCTCGAGCGTGGCGAGGTGGGCGTCGCTGGACATGACAATTGTCTAGCATAACAGACGCTGGTTCGCTACAACAGACTCGACGATGGACGCCGCCTTCCTCCCCGACCCGAGCGCGCCGCCCGCGCTCCACGCGCTGTGCGTGCGCGCGCTCGAGCACTTCGGCGACGGGCTCACGGTCGCCTCCAGCCTCGGTGCGGAGGACATGGTGGTGCTCGATGCCGTGCTCTGCGCGGGGCGCGAGGTCGGCCGCGTACCCTCGGTGTTCGTGCTCGACACCGGTCGGCTGCCACCGGAGAGCCACGACTTCCTCGAGCGGGTGCGCGAGCACTACGCAGTGCCCATCGCCGTCTACTTTCCCGATCACCACGCGGTCGAGGCCCTGGTGGGCGACAAGGGGCCGAGCTCCTTCCTGCGCTCGGTCGAGGAGCGCCTCGAGTGCTGCCGCATCCGCAAGCTCGAGCCGCTCGCGCGCGCCCTCGCGGGCCGCCGGGCCTGGCTCACCGGCCTGCGCCGCGAGCAGTCACCCACGCGCGCCACGCTCGAGGTGGTGCAGGACGATCCGCTCTCGCCCGGCCGGCTGAAGCTGAGCCCGCTCTGCCACTGGTCGACCGCCGAGGTGCTCGCCTACCTCGACCTTCACCGCGTCCCGACGCATCCGCTGCACGCGCGCGGCTACCCGTCGATCGGCTGCGCGCCCTGCACGCGCGCGGTCGCGCCGGGCGAGCCGCTGCGCGCCGGGCGCTGGTGGTGGGAGGACGCCGCGCACAAGGAGTGCGGCCTGCATCCGGGCCGGAGGCAGGCACCGTGAGGATGTGGCCGGTGTTCCTGCGCCTCGAAGGCCTGCCGGTGACGGTCGTCGGCGGCGGTCGGGTGGCGCTCGACAAGGCCCGGCGCCTCCGCGCGTCGGGGGCGCAGGTCACGGTCGTCGCGCCCGAGATCGTGCCCGAGCTCCGAGCGCTCGCACCGGTGTGGCGCGCCCGAGCCTTCGAGGCGCGCGACCTCGACGGCGCCTGGCTCGCGATCGCGGCCGCGCCGAGCGCCGTGAACGCCGCCGTGCGCGCGGCCGCCGACCGGCGCCGCGTGTTCTGCGTGGCGGTCGACGATCCGGCGCGCGCCTCGGCCTTCGGCGCGGCGAGCCTCGAGCGGGGCGGCGTCGAGATCGCCGTCGCCACCGGCGGCGAGGCGCCCGCCCTGGCGGCGCTGCTCCGCGAGCTGCTCGCCGCGCTCGTGCCGCCGGAGGTGGCACGCTGGTACGAGCTCGCCCGGCAGCTGCGCGCCGAGCAGCGCCGCACGGGCGTGCCGTTCGCGGAGCGGCGGCACCGCCTGGCCCGGGCGCTGTGCGAGCTTCACGGCGCGCCCGCCCCGACCGCCGCCCTGCCCGCGGCGCCGTCCGCGCCAGGGTCCGCGGCGACCGAGCAGGTGCGGTCGTGAAGCCCGGGCGCGTGTCGCTCGTCGGCGCCGGTCCCGGCGATCCGGAGCTGCTCACGCTGCGGGCGGTGCGACGGCTCGCCGAGGCCGACCTCGTGCTCTACGACGCGCTCGTCGATCGGCGCCTGCTCGAGCTCGCGCCGCGTGCGCGGCGCTTCCAGGTCGGCAAGCGTGCCGGGCGGCCCAGCATCCGACAGGAGACCATCCACGCGCTCATTCTCCGGGCAGCGCGGCGCGGACAGCAGGTGGTGCGGCTCAAGGGGGGCGACCCGTTCCTGTTCGGGCGCGGCGGTGAGGAGCTGGCTGCCATGGCGCGCGCCGGCGTCGCGTGCGAGTACGTGCCGGGCGTGTCGAGCGCGCTCGCGGCTCCCGGCCTGGCGGGCGTGCCGGTCACCCACCGCGGCGTCGCGCGCGCCGTGCTCGTCGTCACCGCCGTGCCGGAGGAGCCGTGGCGCGCGCTGCTGGCGCACGTGGCGCCCGAAGGCCTCACCGTCGTGATGCTGATGGCGCTCGAGCGGCGGCGGGCGATCGCGCACCACCTGCTCGGCCTCGGGTGGTCGCCGGACTGGCCGGTCGCGGTGGTGGTCGCGGCCTCGACGCCGCGCGAGCACGTCGCGACGCTGACGCTCGCGGACCTCGCCCACCACGACCTGCCCGCGGCCTGCGCCGGCGAGGCCGGCCTGCTCGTGATCGGGCGCGTCGTCGACGTACGGGAAGAGCTCGCCGGGCTCGGCGAGCGGGAGCTGCTACGTGAGCATGGGACCTGAGCGCATGCCGTCGGGAAGGCTCGACTTCGCGAGCGCGAAGGACGTCGCCGAGTTCGTGGCGATGCTCGGGCGCTTCGAGCGCGGCGCGATCGGCCCCGACGAGTGGCGCGCCTTCCGGCTGGTGCACGGGACCTACGGCCAGCGCCAGGAGGGCGATCTGTCGATGCTGCGGGTCAAGGTACCGCAGGGCATCGTCGCGGCCGAGCAGCTCGAGGCGATCGCCGGCGTCGCGGCGCGCCACTCGCGCGGCTTCGCGCACGTGACGACGCGCGAGAACGTGCAGCTGCACTTCGTGCGCCTCGGTGAGATCGAGCCCGCTCTCGGCGCGCTCGCGGCCGTGGGGCTCACGACCCGCGAGGCGTGCGGCAACAGCCTGCGCAACGTCACCGCGAGCCCCACCGCCGGCGTGGCCGCCGACGAGGTCTTCGACCCGAGCCCCTACGCGGCGGCGTTCACGCGCCACTTCCTGCGCCATCCCCTGTCCTCCAGCCTGCCGCGCAAGTTCAAGGTGGCCTTCGCCGGCGGCGGGGCCGACCACGCCTTCGCCTACGTGAACGACCTCGGCCTGCACGCGCGCCTGCTCGTCGACGGCCGGCGCGCGTTCCGCGTGACGGCGGCCGGAGGCACGGCGACGCTGTGCACGAGCGGGCTCGTGCTCTGCGACGCCCTGCCCGCGGGCGAGCTCGTGGCCCTCGGAGAGGCCGTGGTGCGCGTCTTCCACGCCCACGGCGATCGCCACAACCGCCACAAGAACCGCATGAAGTTCCTGGTGCGGGCGCTCGGGGTCGAGCGGTTCCGCGCGCTCGTGGACGCGGCGCTCGCGGCCGTGCGTGCCGAGGGTGCGCCCAGCCTGCCCTTCCCGCCCGACGCGCCGCCCGACGAGAGCCGCCCCCCCGCGACGCGCGCGCCGCGGCCGAGCGCCGGGGCGCTCGCGGCGCTCGTCGCGGACGACGCGCCGCGCGTGCCGGGGGTCGTGCCGCGCTACCTGCCGCTCGCCGACGACGGGGCGCGGGCGCGTTTCCTCGCGACCAACGTGCGCCCGCAGCGGCAGCCGGGCTATCGGCTCGTGACCGTGACCCTGCCGCTCGGCGACGTGTCGAGCGGTCGCATGCGCGCGCTCGCGGCGCTCGCGCGGTGCTACGGCGACGGCACGCTGCGCCTCACGCCCGACCAGAACGTGCTCCTGCGCTGGGTCCCGGCGGACGACGTCGAGGCGCTGCGGGCGGATCTCGAGCGGATCGGGCTCGCGCGCCCGGACCCGGTCTCGCTCGCCGACGTGGGCGCGTGCCCCGGCGCCGAGTCGTGCAAGCTCGCCGTCACGCAGTCGCGCGGCGTCGCGCGCCTGCTCGACGCGCACGCCGAGCAGAGGCCCGATCTCCTGACGCGCGCGCCCGGCCTCGCGGTGAAGGTGAGCGGCTGCCCCAACGGCTGCGGTCTGCACCACGTCGCAGGCATCGGGCTGCAGGGCGGTCTGCGCAAGGTCGGCGGCCGGCCCGTGCCCCACTACCTCGTGTACGTGGGCGGCGCGGTGGGCGCCGACGGCGCGCGCTTCGGGCGCAGCGTGGCCAAGGTGCCGGCCCGACGGGTGCCGCTCGTCATCGAGCGCCTGATCGAGCTCTACGAGGCGGGGCGTGCGCCCGGCGAGGACGTCGCCACGTTCCTCGGCCGCGTGCCCGTGGCGGATGCGCGCCGGGCCATCGGCGCACTCGCCGAGCTCGCGCCGGACGACGCCGTCCCGGAGGACTTCGTCGATCTCGAGGACGGCGCCGCCTTCACCGGCGCCACCGGCGTGGGGGAGTGCGGCGCCTAGCTCAGGGGCGGTCGGTGCCCCAGCGTCGCGCCACCAAGCGCTCGAGGCGCCGGAACAGCGCGAGCTCGAGCATGCGGCCGAGCGCGACGATCGTCACGACCACGGCGAGCACGAGCGCGGGATCGCCGAGGTCCCGACCGGTCTCGAGCAGCTGACCGAGCCCCCCCGATACGAACAGCAGCTCGCCGGCCATGAGTGAGCGCAGAGCGAAGGTGAAGCCGAGCTTGGCGCCCGCCACGATACCCGGCAGCGCGGCCGGCACGATGACGCCGTACAGCAAGCCGAGCCCGCTCGCTCCCATGGTGCGCGCCGCGCGGACCCAGAGTGGCGGCACCTGCCGCACCGCACTCTCGGTCGCGACCGCGATCGGCAAGAGCGCGCCGAGCACCACCACCACCTGGATCGCCGCCTCCGACAGGCCGAACCAGAGGATCGACAGCGGCAGCCAGCAGATCGATGGCACGGCGCTCAGGCCGAGCACGAGGGGGCCGGCGAGGTCCTTGACGAGCACGGAACGGCCGAGCGCCAGGCCGAGCGCCACGCCCCCGGCGAGCGCCAGCGCGTAGCCGACGGCGAGGCGCAGCACGCTCGTGCCGAGCGCGCGCGGCAGCGAGCCGTCGCGGAGCGCCGCGACGAGCGCCTCGGCGACGCCTGCCGGTGTGGGCCAGAGCGGCGTCGCCGCCAGGCTAGATGCCGTCGCCCACGCCAAAAGCAGGATCGACGCGAACGCCGCCCCGCGGAGCCACCCACGCATCGTCGGCCTCCTCACGTGCGATCTTCTCCACCTCGGCGCGGATGCCCGCCGACAGCTCCGCCACGTAGGCGTGTACGCGCTCGTCGTTCGGCGCACGCGGGCGCTCGATCGCGATCGCGACCGTGCGCAGGATGCGCCCCGGCCGGGTGCCCATGAGCACCACGCGGTCGCCGAGCCGCACGGCCTCGCGCACGTTGTGGGTGACGAACACGATGGTCTTGCCGGTCGCGAGGAAGATCTGCTCCACCTCGCCTTGCAGGATCTCGCGCGTCTGGGCGTCGAGCGCGGCGAACGGCTCGTCCATCAGCAGGACCTTGGGGTCGGTCGCGAGCGCCCGCGCGATGGCACCGCGCTGCCGCATGCCGCCCGAGAGCTCGTGGGGGTAGCTCGCCGCGAAGCGCGCCAGGTGCACCGTGCGCAAGAGCTCGGTCGCGCGCGCCGCGCGCTCCCTGCGCCCCACGCCCGAGAGCGAAAGCGGATACTCGACGTTCGCTCGCAGCGACAGCCAGGGAAAGAGCGCGGCCTCCTGGAAGACGACGGCCCGCGAGGGCGACGGGCCACGCACCGGCACGCCGTCCTCCAGCACCTGCCCGCGCACCGGCGCGAGCAAGCCGGCCAGGAGGCTCAGGATGGTCGACTTGCCGCTGCCCGAGGGACCGACCAGGCACACGAGCTCCCCGGCCTCGACGTGCAGGCTCGCGTCCGCGATGGCCATGCGCCCGGCCTCGAAGGCGAAGCTCACGCCCGCGAGCGTGGCGCTGGCGCCGGCGCGACCCGTGCGCGCGGGCGTGTTTGTTATACTAGACACACCGTCAGCTTAACGAACGCGGTGCGGACGGTCAACCGCGCTGGATGCCGCCATGTTCCGGCAGTATTCTGGCATCGCGCTTGCGAAACCGGCCGCCGTCGGCTTCAGTATAGCGACGCAGTTCAAACTTATTGTGGATCACGTGCGGAGGCGCGAGGCGATGCAGCAGGCGGGCGGACAGCGACCGGCGGAGCCCGGGCGCGGCGCGGCGACCAGGCTCACGCGCCGGGGCTGGCTCGGTCTCTGCGCGGCGGCGCTCGTCGCACCGTCGGCAGCGTGCGGGCGGCCCGGGGGCACCCCCGGCGTCCTGCGCGTGGGCCACCTGCCGAACCTCGGGCACGGCCCGGTGCTCGCCGCGCTCGCCTCGGGGCGGCTCGAGGCCGCGCTCGGCGCGACGGCCGTCGAGCCGCTGGCGTTCCGCGCCGGGCCGCGCATCGCCGAGGCCCTGCTCGGTCGCGCCATCGACGTGGCCGTGGTCGGGCCGGCACCGTTGCTCGCGACCCACGCGCGCCACGCGGGAGCGCTCGTGCTGTGCGCCGGCGTGTGCTCGGGGGGCGCTTCGCTGGTGGTCGCACCCGACGTGCACGAGCCCGCGGATCTCGCCGGGCGGCGCGTGGCCACGCCCCAGCTCGGCTCCACCCAGGACGTGTCGCTGCGCGTGTGGCTGGACCAGCACGGCCTCGCGACGCGGGAGCGCGGGGGCGACGTCGCCGTCGACGCGCTCGCCGCACCGGACATCTACGGACAGATGCAGCGCGCGCGGCTGGCCGGCGCCTGGCTGCCCGAGCCGTGGGCGTCGCGCGTCGTCGTCGAGCTCGGGGCGCGCCGACTGGTCGACGAGCGCGATCTCTGGCCCGGGCGACGCTTCCCGACGGCGCTGTTCGTCGCGCGGCGCGCCTTCGCCGAGCTACGCGGCGCCGAGGTGGCGGCCTGCGCGCGGGCGCTGGCCGAAGAGGGGGCGTGGCTCTCCGGCACCGAGCCCGAGCGGACCCGGACGCTCGTCGCGGATCGGATCGCGCGCCTCGCGGGCCGGCAGCTGCCGCCGGCCGTGATGCAGGAGGCGTGGTCCCGGGTCGCCTTCGACACCGATCCGAACCGCGACGCCCTGGCGCACATCGCGCGCGACGCCGCGGCGCTCGGGTACCTGCCGCACGCCGATGCGTCGGGGCTGTGAGCGAGGCGCTCAGCGCCCGGACGCCGCGCTCGGCCCGGGGGCGCCGGGGGCGTACGCCGCGGGTGTGATGTCCCCGGCTGGCGCCGGAGCCGCCGGCGCGGGCGGCGCCGTGCCCGGCGCGCCGGCGGACGCGCTCGCGGGGGCGGCACCGTGCCCGGC
>JACRDA010000368.1 GCA_016212965.1 Myxococcales bacterium | reverse complement strand
GGGGTCGACCTGACCTTCGCCCGCTGCGGCTTTCGCGAGCTCGGCGTGGCGGGAAGCGCCGCGGAGCGCGCGCTGCTCGCGCCGGCCGAGCGCGCCTTCGAGCTGCTCCGACCCCACCTCGCGGCGGCGCCGTGCTGGGCACTCGACGCCTTCGTGCCGGACACGGACCTCGACAACCCGCTCGTCGAGGGTGTCGCGGCGATCGGCCGCGAGCGCCACCCGCGCGTCGCCCCCCGCGCCCCGGGGGTCGCCCCGCGCCGGGTCGAGCTCGCCGCGCTGCGCCTCCGCGATGGGATCGTCGCTGCCGTGTGCCTCGCCACGAGCGGTCTCTACGTCGGCTCGGTGGGGGCGACCGAGGCGCTCGGTCTCGCGTCCGGCGGGCGCAGCCGCGTGCGCGTGCCCGGCGACAAGCCGAGCCGCGCGGCGCGCAAGCTCGAGGAGGCCTTCGCCTGGTTCGGTGTCGGCCCGGCACCCGGGGAGCTCTGCGTGGACCTCGGTGCGGCGCCCGGTGGCTGGTCGTGGCTCCTGCTCGAGCGCGGCGCGCGCGTGGTCGCCGTCGACCCGGCCCGCATGCGTCCGGACCTCACGGCACGCCGCGCCCTGCGCCACGTGCAGGACAGCGCCTTTCGCTACGAGCACGAGCGCGACGACCCCTTCGGAACGGGCGAGCCCGCCGACTGGCTGTGCTGCGACATGGCGTGGCGTCCGCTCGAGGTCGCGGCGCTGCTCGCGAAGTGGGGACGGCGCGGCGGCGCGCGCCTGCTCGTCGCGAACCTGAAGCTGCCCATGAAGCGCAAGGCCGAGATGGTGGCGCGCCTGCGCGGCATCGTCGCCGAGGGCGGCTGGCGCGACGTGCGGACGCGGCAGCTCTACCACGACCGCGAGGAAGTGACGCTCGTGGCGCACCGCTGAGCGCGACTGCGCCGCCCGCATTTGACGTCTCCGGTGCCGCGCGCGATAACAGTCCCCATGCGCAGCCTCCCCGCACGCTGGCCCTCGGTGCTGGCGCTCCTCGGCGCGCTGCTCGGACTGGCGTTCGCCGGTGTCTCGACGCTCGACTACGTGCAGCACCTCGACCGCCAGGTCCACAACATGAGCTGCAGCTTCGTGCCGGGGCTCACCGCGGCCGCGGGCGCCGACACCGCGTGCCGCGCGGCGATGTACAGCCCCTACGCAGCTCTGTTCCGCGACCGCTTCTGGGGTGGCCTGCCGATCTCGCTGTTCGCGGTCGGGGCCTTCGCCTTCCTCGCGGCCTTCGCGCTCTACCTGCTCGTCGCCCGTGAGCGCGCGGCGCGGCGCGCAGCGCAGTTCTTCGCGCTCGTCGGTTGGACTCCGCTCGCTGCGTCGCTCTTCATGGCGGGCATCGCGATCTTCAAGCTCGGGCACGTCTGCAAGACGTGCGCGGGCATCTACGCTTCCTCGCTCGTGCTCGCCGTGGGCGCCATCGGCGCGTGGATCACCGACCGGCGCAGCGGGCAGCTCGTCCGCACCGCACCGCCGCCGCCGAAGGTCGCCGCACCGCTCGACGCAGCCGCGAAGGTCGAGGCCGCCGAGGCCGCCGCGGCCGCCACCGCCGTGGCGCCCACCGTCGTCGACGCTCCCGACGACGACACCACGATCACCGCGGCGCAAAGCAAGGCCGCCGTGCCCGCGGGTCTGCGCCGCACCGGGTCGCTCCTGCTCCTGCCCGCGTGGCTCGCCGGGCTCGGGGCCTTCACGGCGGCGCCGGCGCTCGTCTACTGGCAAGATCTGCCGGACTACAAGAACCACGTCGGCAGCTGCGGCACGCTCCCGAAGCCGAGCGCGGCCAGCAAGGACGTGCTGCACCTCACTTCGCCGCGGGCCGTCGTTCCGGCCACGCTCATCGTCGATCCCCTGTGCCCGACCTGCAAGGCGCTGCACCAGCGGCTCGCGGCCGAGGGCATCCTGCCCGCGCTCGACGCGGCGCTGGTGCTCTTCCCGCTCGACAGCGAATGCAACTGGAACCTCCGCCAGCCCATGCACCCGGGCTCGTGCATCGTCTCGAAGGCCATCGTCTGCGGCGAGCAGCGCAGCCAGCACCTGCAGGTGCTCGAGTGGGCCTACGAAAGCCAGGACGACCTCCTCGAGGCCGCCAAGGCGGGGGCGGGCCTCGTCAACGTACGCGCCATGGTCAAGCGCCGCTTCCCCGATCTCGACGCCTGCATCGACGACAAGGCGACCGAGCGCCGCCTCGACCGCATGATGCACTTCGCGGTCGACAACAAGCTCCCGGTCTCCACGCCGCAGCTCTTCGTCGCCGACCAGCGCGTCTGCGACGAGGACACCGACCTCGGTCTCGCCTACACCCTGCGGCTGCTCGCGCCCCAGCTGAGGTCCCCATGAACGCTGCCCCCTTCGTCGCCATCGGCGCCGCCGTCGCTCTGCTCGGTGGCTCGAGTCTCGTGCTGCACAGCCAGGCGCGGGCGGCCGCCAAGCGCCTCGTGCTCGGCGTGGTGCAGCCCGACGCGGCGCCCGTCGCGGTCGCCAACGACGCCGAGGCTCCCTACTGCACCCCCGAGTTCAAGAACGTGCTGGCGCGGGTGATCAACGCCTGCGGCCTCACGGCCCAGGACAACCGCCGCGGCTGCCAGCCCGCGGACGTCAAGTCGCTGGCGCAGATCAGCGACGCCGACTTCAACGCGCTCTTCACGCCGCTCAAGGACCGCGGCGCCGTGCTCATGTTCGACGACGCGTCCGAGAAGCTCGACGACGCCGGCAAGAAGGTGCTCGACGACCGCTGGCAGGACCGCAAGGGCGCCCGCTACTTCTTCGTCGTGGCCCGCGCCAGCAAGACCGGCACGCCCGAGTACAACGAGCAGCTGTCGCACAAGCGCGCCAACAGCGTGCTCTTCCACGTCGCCGACACCTTCCCGTCCACCGAGCTCGACAAGCAGGTGGGCCTGTTGTGGCTGGGCAACCAGTTCGCGCAGCTCGGGGCCGACTACTGCCAGTGGAACGTGTCGCGCACCAAGGGGTGCAACGCCGAGGCCATCAACCGCAGCGCCTTCGTATCCTGGGTGGACTGCCAGCTGTGAGCGCGCTCCGAGCCACGAGGATCGCCCGGGCGGGCGCCGCGGCGCTCGCGCTCGCCGCTCCGAGCGGTTGCGGGGACGAGCGCGCGCCCGAGCCGAACGGGCAGCGCGCCAACGCGATCACGGCAGCGCCCACCACCTCCGCGCCGAGCACCACCGCCTCGGCCGCGCCGTCGGCCCGACCGCGGCGCGCCGAGCTGTGCACGCGCCGGCCGCGCAGCGCCGCTCCGAAGGCCGAGCTCGAGCGGGCCGCGGCGCCGGGGGCCCCCGCCCTCCCTGCCAAGGTGGCGTTCGGCGCGGGGAAATGGATCTGGGTCAACGTGTGGGCTGCGTGGTGCGTGCCGTGCAAGCAGGAGATCCCGCTGGTACGGCGCTTCGAGGCCGATCTCCGGAAGGCTGGGGTGTCGCTCGAGGTCGCCTTCGTGTCGCTCGACGACGACGAGCGCGAGCTCCAGCGCTTCCTCGTGGCGCAGCCGGACAGCGGCGTGCGCGCGAGCTACTGGCTGCCGGAGGGCACGGCGCGCAAGACCTTCCTCGGGGCGCTCGGGGTCGGCACGAGCGCGGCGCTACCGCTGCAAGCGTTCTACGACCCAGGGGGCGAGCTCGCGTGCCTCGTCGAGGATGTCGTCGAGGAGAGCGACTTCGCGGGCATCGCCAAGCTCGTGGGCGCACGCTGAGGGTCAGCGGCGCGGGCGCGGAGCCGGCACCCCGTGCTCGGCCGCCACGCGCACCAGCGACTCCTCGCCGCTGGCGCCGCCGCTGTTCGACCAGGAGGTGTGCATGGTGTCGGGGCCTGCCTCACGCGACCACATCTCGACGGTGTAGCCGGTGGACGGCACGTAGTACTTCCAGCGCAGCTCACCGCCCGTGAAGGTCGACGACCGCACGATGAAGCGCTCGAGGTCGCCGGTGCTCTCCACCGCGGCGGTCACGGTCGGCACGCCGCCGCGCGCGGCCACGTGAAAGTGCGTCATCCCCGCGGTGTTGCGGTCCTCCCAAACGCCGATGAACTGCGCGCGCGCGGCGGAGACCAGAGCGCGCTCCGTGGCATCCTCGAGCGCGTCCTCGGCGGCGGGCAGCTCCGCGAGCGGGGTGTCGGCCGCGGGCGCGATGAGCACCTCGACCTCGCGCCCGTGTGGCGCGAGCGCCGGCCGGGGCTCGGCCGCGGGTGCGCCACACGCGGCGCCGCAGGCGAAGACGAGCGCCGCGGCGCACCCGACGGCGCGCCGGCGCCCGCACGACGGAGCTCGTGCCCGACCGGTCACCCGTCGACTATGCGGGAAAAACGCGAACGAGTCACGGTCGCGCCGTCCGCGCGCCCGGAGCTGCTATGGGGGGGCGTGCTCACCCGCATCGGCAAGAAGGCTCCCCCGCGCGACGACGACCTCGTGGCGCTCCTCGGCGACTGCCACGCCCGCATCCGCTCCTTCCTCGCGCTCGCGCGCGCGCTCGCCACCGCCCGGGGCGCCGCCGACGGCGAGGTCGCCTCGAGCGGCGCCGCGGTCGCGCGCTACTTCGAGCTGGCGCTGCCGCTGCACGCCGAGGACGAGGACGCGAGCCTCGCCCCGCGGCTGCGCGGCCGGGACGCGGAGCTCGACGCCGCGCTCGCTGCCATGACGGCCGAGCACCGCGAGCACGCCGCGCGCGTGGCGCGCCTGTGCGAGCTGTGCCGCGCGATCGAGCGCGAACCGGCCCGGCGCGGAGCGCTCGCGCCCGAGCTCGCCGCGCTCGTCGACTCGCTCGGACACGACTTCGAGGTGCACCTCGAGCGCGAGGAGCGCGTCATCTTCCCGGCGATCGACCGGTGGCTCGACGCCGCCACGCGCGGCGCCGTCGTCGCCGAGCTGCGCGCCCGACGCGCGCGCTGAACCGTCAGCGCGCGCGCGCGGACGGTGGCGGCGGCGGCGGCCAGGACTCGTCCTGGCCCATCGGCGCCGTG
>JACRDA010000372.1 GCA_016212965.1 Myxococcales bacterium | reverse complement strand
GCTCGCCCTCGCCCTTCCAGCGCACGAGCGTCGCGTACACCGTGGAGAGGTCCGCCCCCTCGACGAGCTCCATCGCGAACCAGGGGCGCCCCTCCTCGATGCCGGAGGCGAGCACACGCACCACGTTCGGGTGATCGCAGCGCCCGAGCGCCTGCACCTCGCGGTGGAAGCGTCCGAGCGCGATCGGATCCTCGAGCAGCGCGGGCGGCAGCACCTTGAGCGCGACCGAGCGCCCGAGGGCGCGCTGCGTCGCGCGGTAGACGATGCCCATCGCCCCGCGGCCGAGCTCCGCCTCGATGACGAAGTCGCCGAAGCGCCGCTCCGAGCGCCGCCCGGCTGCGGGGCGCTCGGTCTCGTCGCTGGCGCTCGGGTCCTCGCCCGGGCCGCCGCTGTCGCCGAGCGCGGCCGGCGCGAGGCGCGCGAGCTCGTCAGCGAGGGTGTCGTCGCGGAACGCGCCCCCGAGATAGTCGAGGTACTCGATGCCGCGCGCCTTGCGCTCGCCGCGCTCGCTGCCCTTGCGGCCGAGCGCGCGCTGGAAGAACCCGAAGCGCGACAGCCCGGTCGCGTCCTCGTCCTGCACGACGAGGAACGAAAGCGACACGGGCTGCGGGAGCTGCGGCAGGGTGCCCGACTCGGGGGCCACGTCGCCTTCGACGCCGAGGCCGCGCGCGCGCCGGCGCGCGTCGGGCACGAAGTAGAGGCAGCGCGGCGACGGGTCGTCCGCGCTCGGGAGCTCGTCCGTCGGCTCGACGGCCGCCTCGCTCACGCCGTGCAGGCGCTTCCAGTAGTGCCGCCCGTCGGCGCCGAGCACGTCGACCGCGGTGCGCCCGAGCCACGCGCCGTCGAAGAGCGCCGGCAGGCGGAGCACGTGGCTCGTCGCACCGAGGAAGGGCAGGGCGAGGCGGCGCGCGACCGCCTCGGGCAGCATCGCCCCGTGGCCGTAGACGCGGTTGCGGAAGGTCGCGAGAAAGTCGAAGAACCCGAGCGGCCCGTGCTTGATGCCGCGCTTCAGGGCCGCGACGAGCGCGCCGCCCTCGTCGCCGAAGGCCTCCTTGTCGGCCTCGAGCGCGCGCGCGAGCGCCTCGAGCGCCGGGGACGCGTCGCAGGCGCGCGTGAGCGCCTGGAAGGGCTCGCCGCCGACCGCGCTCGCCGACTCGCGCCACAGGCCGACCCAGCCGCCGAAGGTGCCGCCGCGACCGAGCAGCGCCCCGAGCTGCTGCTGCATGGCGGCGCTCGCGCTCCCGGTCGCGAGCGCTCGGCCGAGCCAGTAGGCGGCCGCGAGGCGCGCCCCCGCCTCCCCGAGGTAGTGCGCGGCGTTCTGCAGCACGGCAGCGCCCGTCTTCGCGTTGCGCGCGCGGCGCGCGAGCTGCGCGAGCGGCATCGGGCCGGAGGCGATGAGCCCTTCGATGGGCGCGGAGCTGGGGTCGCGGGGCGGCATGCTGCGTCCGGCAGGCGCCGACGAGACGGCCCCCGCCGAGGAAGGGAGTGTACGCGAGCGGACGCGAGGATGCCCCCTCCGGGCGCGCGATTGTGGCGCTGCCCCGAGACGCCGCGGGCGCGCTTGACGCCCGCTCCGTGGGGCGCGTTCCATGTCGGCACCGGCGGCGCGCCAGCCCGAACGCGCGCGCCCGGCCCGATCCCGATGCGCCGCTACGACGTCGACTCCCTCGACAACCGCGACCCCGAGCGCTTCCGGCGCCTCGTCGACCGACTCGAGCCCTATCTCTGGCGGTACTTCCGGCCGGTCGTGCTCGGCCTCGAGCGCATCCCGCGCGGGGCCGCGCTCTACGTCGGGAACCACAGCGGCGGCGTGGTCAGCCCGGACACCTACGTGCTCGGGGTCGCGATCTACCGCCGCCACGGCCTCGCCGACACGC
The DNA here is from genome assembly GCA_016212965.1 of Myxococcales bacterium. GTDB lineage: Bacteria > Myxococcota_A > Polyangia > Polyangiales > Polyangiaceae > JACRDA01. Next base: position 26,573 of record JACRDA010000372.1, on the reverse strand, counting down.
CCTACGGCCTCGCCCACGGGGTCGGTCTCGGCCTGCCCTTCGTCCACCAGCTGCTCGTCCCCATCGGCGCCGTCCGCGCGTGCCACGAGAACGCGCACCGCATCTTCGAGGCGGGCGGCAAGGTGCTCGTGTACCCGGGCGGCGACATCGACAACATGCGCGCCTACCGCAGGCGCGACGAGATCGTGTTCGGCTCGCGGCGCGGCTACGTGCGGCTCGCGCTCCGCTCGGGCGTGCCGATCGTGCCGATCGTCACGGCGGGCTCGCACGCCACGATGTTCGTCCTCGACGAGGGGCGCTGGCTCGCGAAGCTCCTCAGGACGTCGCATCTGTTCCGCACCGAGGTGTGGCCCGTGAACCTCGGCCTGCCTTGGGGCCTCAGCATCGGGCCCATCCCCCAGTTTCCGCTGCCGTCGCGCATGTTCCTCGAGGTGCTCGAGCCCATCCGCTTCGAGCGCTCCGGCGCCGAGGCCGCCGCGGACGCCGCGTACGTCGAGCGGTGCCACGAGCAGGTCCTGTCGACCATGCAGACCGCGCTCACGGCGCTCGCGCGGCGCAGGCGCGCGGCGGGCGGGCTCATGAGCTCGCTCTAGGTCGAGGCGTCACGGCAGGCCGAGGTGCCGCCGGATCGCCGTGTCGAGCCACTCGGGCCGCGGACGCACGCGCCGGTCGAGGTAGCGGCGCCAGGTCACCTGCATGACGCCCTGCATGGTCTGCAGGCGCGGGCGCGCGGCGTTGCCCGCCACGAGGCTCGGCACGCCCGAGAAGGGGTCGGTCTCCATGACGAGCACGGCGTGGTACATCGAGTGGCCGTCCCACTTCGCGCGCCGGAAGACGAGCACGTCGCCGGTGCGGAATTGGGCGGCGTTCCGGCCGAGCAGCGCGAAGAAGGCCTCGGGCTTCGTGTACGCCACGCGCTCCTCGGGCGGCACGACCCACACCTCGAAGGCTTCGGGGTGCGAGGCGCTGAAGTCGACGAAGGACTGGAAGTGGCGCGGGGTCGTGAAGCCGAGGTCCGGGAGCTGGAAGGTGCCGACGAGGCGCTGCGGGGCCGGCTCGAGCGCGCCGCCGGGGGTGCGCGCCGCCATCGGTGCGAACCAGCTCCCGGCCGCGCGCTCCCAGGTGTCGTACACGAACTCGATGCACACCTGTGGCCGCAGCGGGCGACCGACGGCGTCGTACACGTCGTAGCGCCGCTCGCCGTAGCGGTAGGTCCGGAGCCCCGCCGCGTAGGCCGAGTCCCAGCGCGGTCGCAGCGGGAAGCGCTCGTCCCCGCCACCGCTGTCGCCGCGCGGCGCGTCGAAGGGCAGCGCCTCGCGCACCTCTTCCTCGACGACGTCGCGAATGCGCGCCCGCACCGGGGCCGCGCGCCGTGTCGCCTCGCGCGCGGCGGCGACGAGGGGCGCCTGGGCGGTGCTCGGCGCCTGGCAGAGCGTCCTCGCGATGGTGCCGCTCGCGTCGAACAGGGTCGGCACCCACTCGGCGCCGTAGCGCGCCTCGGCCGCGAGGACGTCGCCGACCCACTTCGGCTCGCGTAGGGCCTCGAAGCCGAGCTCCGCCTGCGCGGCGCCGAGATCGACCGCGAGCGTGCCCTGTCCGAGCGCGCCCGGATCGAGGCCCACGCGGTCGCCGAACAGGAGCTCGGCCGGCTCGCCCGCCATCGGCCCCTCGGCGTGCACGTAGCGCTCGGGTCCCCGGGCGTCGCGCCGCACGCGCCGCAGGAGGTGCACGACACCGCGTCGCAGCAGGAACACCTGCGGCTCGGCGAAGAGCGCGGCGAGGCTCACCTGATCGACGAGCGCCAGGGCCTCGTCGACGCGGCTCGCGAAGAGGTAGCCCTCGCGCAGGACGGCGGCGCGCAGGGCCTCCGGGCTCTTCTTGTGACGGCGCATCAAGGCGCGGACGGCGTCGTGCGCGCGGCTCTTCGCCTTGGCCTTCGCCGCGGACGCGCCCTTCGAGTCGGCGGCGCCCGCCGCGCTCGCGGCGGGCTCGCGCCGCCACCACGCGGTCGCGCCGCGCACGCGCCCCACGAGCTCCACCCGGTGGGCCTCGAGCTCGGGCGCGCCCGGCTCGCGCGGCCCCGACTCGAGCGCCGCACGCCGCGCAGCGCAGGCCGCGCTCTCGGCGAGGACGTCGCCTTCGGATGCGACGCGTGCGCTCGACGACTCGGCCGGCGCGGAGCTCGAGGCTGCCGCATCGGGCGCGGGACCCCGACCGCACCCGAGCGCGCCCGCGAGCGCGCAGGCGGCCGCGAGGCTCCGAAGCGACGAGGCGCGCCGCGCGTCCATGGCCCCCGGCGTTTCGGGCCTCGCACGGGCGGCGTCAACCGCGACGGTGTGGCACGGCCGGGATTGCGCTACAGACCGCGACGCGATGACGGCGCGCACGGAGCTCCGCAAGCGGACGGCCACGCTCGTCGCCGCACGCGCCGAGGGGCCGGGCCGGGAGCCGCTGCGCCGAGCCGTCGAGGCGGCCCTGGCGGTCCTCGCGCGGGGCTACCTCACCCATCCCGACAACACGGCCCCCCGCGACGCCCTGCGCACGGAGGGGCTCGGCGCCGCGGCCTTTCTCGAGGAGCTCCTCGCGCTCGTCCACCGCCTGCTCTTTCGCCTCGCGGTCGAGGAGCGCGGCCTCTCGCACCCCGAGGGCCTGTTCACGCCGGCCGCGTGCCCGACGCTCGACGCGGCCGCTCTCGACGACCGCGCGCTCCGGAGCGCCCTCGAGGCCCTGTCGAGTCGCCCCGCTCCGACGACGGGGCCCGAGCGCGCTCGACGCACCGACCTCGCGCCCGAGGAGCTCGGCGCCGTGTACGAGGCCCTGCTCGAGCTCGAGCCCCGCGTCGATCTCGAGGCGTGCGAGCTCGTGCTCGGCGCGCCCGACGCCACGAAGGACCACGCGCGGCGCACGAGCGGCAGCTACTACACGCCCGACGATCTCGTCGGGGTGCTGCTCGACCGCGCGCTCGAGCCGCTCGTGGCGGACACGGTTGCCAGGCATCCCGACGCGCCCGCCGAGGCACTGCTCGATCTCGCGCTCGTCGACCCCGCCTGCGGCTCGGGTCACTTCCTCTGCGCCGCGGCGCGCCGCCTCGCGAGCCACGTCGCGCGCCTGCGGGCGCGGGGGCCCGCTTCGGCCGACGACGAGCGCCGCGCGCTCCGCGACGTCGTCGCGCGCTCGGTCCACGGCGTCGATCGCAGCGCGCTCGCGGTCGAGCTCTGCCGGGGGCGCCTGTGGCTCGAGGCGGCGGAGCCCGGCCAGCCGCTCGCGCTCGACGCCCACGTGCTCTGCGGCGATGCGCTGCTCGGCTGGGGAGACGCGGGGCACGACACCGAGTCCCTCGCGTGCGGCCACCGGCTGCACTGGCACCTCGCCTTCCCGGACGTCTTCTCGCGCGGCGGCTTCGATCTCGTGCTCGGCAATCCGCCCTGGATCGCCCACGCCGGGCGCGCCGCGCAGCCGCTGCCCGACGCGGTGAAGGCCTTCTACCGGCGCGCCTACCCGTCCTTCGCCGGGTACCCCACGACCCACGGGCTCTTCGTGACGCTCGCCGCGCGCCTGCTCCGACCGGGTGGGCGGCTCGGTCTCGTCGTGCCCTCCTCGCTTTCCGAGCTCGCCGGCTACGAGCCGACGCGCCGCGCGCACGACGAGCTCTGCGCCTTCCCGGCCGAGCTCGTCGACTTCGGGGAGGGCCGCTTTCCCGGCGTCACGCAGCCCTGCATGGCGCTCGTGTCACGGCGCGTGCCGGGCGGGCGCAGCGACGCCCCGCCGGGCGAGCCCTGGCCCGTCGAGCGGCCCGACCTCGACCCGACGGCTCGCGGCCTGCTCACGCGGCTCGCGGCCCTGCCCCCCTTGCCCCCGGAGCTCTTCGGCGAGCGCGGCGTCCAGTCGGATCCGGCGCTCCGCGCGCACTTCCGCCGGACGTCCGTGCCACGCGAGCGCTTCGACACGCCCATCCGCGAGGGCACGGACGTGCGCGAGCTCGTGCTCCTGCGGCCGCGCTACCACGTCGATCGCGCCGCGCTCGGCCGGCGCATCCGGCCGGCCGAGGAGTTCCGCGCGGTGCGCATCGTGGTGCGGCAGACGGCGCGCTACCCCATCGCCGCGCTCTCGGACGGCGTCGCGTTCCGCAACTCGCTCCTCGCCGTCTTCGACAGCGCGACCTGGCCCGCCGCGGCGCTCGTCGCGCTCCTCAACTCGGCCCTCGTCCGCTGGGCGCACTACCAGCGCTTCCGCGACGCCCGCCAGCCCGTGATGCCGCAGGTGAAGATCGGCCACCTGCGCGCCATCCCGGCTCCGGCGTGCCCGACGCCCGATGCGCTGGCACGCCTCGCCGAAGCGGGGGCGCGGCTCTCCCTGGCCGGCGGCGCGCCCTCCGCGGCCGACCGCCGCGCGCTCGACGCCCTCGTCGCCGACCTCTACGGCCTCGACGCGGCCGAGCGCGCGGCCGTCGCGCGCTGGCACGACGAGCACGGGCCGCGCGGCTGACGGGCCCGCCCGGTCACGGCCGCGCGCAGTCGCGCAGCCTGCCCCCGGACGTGACGCCATTGTGACAGTGCGCGGGCGCCCGACCTGGCAGCTTGAAAGCCATGCGCGTGGCGGCACGACTGAAGAACCTCGTGGGGCGAGCCTGGCTCGCGGCCTTCGGCTGGCAGGTCGAGGGCGGCAAGCCCGCCGCCCGCAAGGCTGTCGTCGTCGCGGCGCCCCACACCTCGAACTGGGACTTCCCGTTCACGATGGCCATCGCGTGGAGCATCGGCCTCGACATCGCGTGGCTCGGCAAGGACACGATGTTCCGCTGGCCCGTGGCCGGCATTTTCCGCGCCTGGGGTGGCATCCCCGTCGACCGGCGCGCCAAGCACGACCTGGTCGCGCAGGTGGCCGACCAGCTCCGCGCCGCCGACGACCTCTACGTCATCCTCTCGCCCGAGGGCTCGCGCCGCCACGTCGATCGCTGGAAGACGGGCTTCTATCACATCGCCGTCGCCGCCGACGTGCCGGTGATCCTCGGCTTTCTCGACTACGGCACGAAGAGGGGCGGCCTCGGCACGATGTTCGAGCCGTCGGGCGATCTCGCCGCCGACGCGGCCGCGATCCGCGCCTTCTACCAGGGCAAGCAGGGCAAGCTCGCCCACAAGTTCGCCGGCGTGAAGCTCGACCTCACGGCACCTGCGGACGCTCCCGCGGCGGCGAGCGAGAGCGCGTCCGCGAGCGCCGCAGCGACTGCGGCTACGCCTGCTGGATGAGCGTGCGGGGTGCCCCGATGCACCCTTCTTGAGTAGCGACCGAGTTTCGTCCGGTGCGTGTCCACGGCGACGTCTGGGCCTTTCGCGACGGGCCCCAGGGCGCTCGGCTCGTGCTTCAGGACTCGAAGAACGGCGCGCTCGTGGCGAGCGCGCCCGTCGGCGCGTTCTTCGAGGTGGTGGCCTCGTCCGCGCCCGAGCGGATCGTGCTCGTGCTCGGCGGCTACGAGCATCCCGGCAAGGTCCTCGTCCTCGACCGCCGGGCCCACACGGTCGCCGAGATCCCGGCACCGCTCTGCGCGCCGTGAGCGGGGAACCAGCGCCTCAGCGCTCGCTCACGTCGTCGACGACCCGGTGCCCGCCGCGCAACGCGAGGTCGAAGTCGCGCACGGCACGGGGCTACGGCCGCACCCCGAAGAGCGCCTCGAAGCTCGCCTCGAGCTCGGTCAGGGCCGCCTCGACGCGGATGCCCCAGCGCTCCGCCGCGTAGGCGAGCGTGAGCGCGACGTGCGCGGGCTCGCTCGGCGTGCCGCGCTCGGGCGAGAGGTAGGGGCAATCGGTCTCGAAGAGGAGCTTGTCGCGCGGCACGACGTCGAGCATGCGGCTGAAGGCCTCGTTGCGGCGCGCGTTCGCCGGGATGCTGAGCCAGTAGCCCGCGCGCGCCACCTCCTCGGCGAGCGCGACCTTGCCGCCGAAGCAGTGGAAGTCGACGCGCCGCGCGCCCATCTCGCGCAGGATCTCGAGCGCGCGCCGCTCGCGCTTGCGCGTGTGCACGATGAGCGGCTTGTCGGCCTCGAGGGCGAGCGCGACCAGGCTGCGAAACGCTCGCTCCTGCGCCTCCCACATGCGCTCCGGGACCCAGTGGCCGTCGAGCCCGACCTCGCCCACCGCGAACGCCTCGTCCAGGTGATCGGCGACGAAGCGCACCGCCTCCTCGGCGCTCGGCGGCTCGCCCTCCTCGCCCTCGTCGCGCGGGTAGGGCACGGCCTCGGCCCGCATCTGGCGCATCACCGCGTCGACCGGGTAGAGGCCGAGCGCCGGCCGCACGAGCGGCGCGCGCGCCGCGAGCGCGAGCACGGCCCGGTTGTCGCGCGGGTTCAGGCCATTCGACACGATCGTCGTGACGCCCGCGGCGCGTGCCCGGCCGAGGATCGCGTCGAGGTCGGGCGCGAGGCGCGGATGCGTCAGGTGCGCGTGCACGTCGCAGAGGCCCATGCCCTGCGGCTTACCAGCGCCCGGTCTGCGGGGCCATGGCTCACCCCCCTGCCGCCCTCGCTCCTCACGGGCCCCCGAGCGCGTCGACCACCCGCTCGAGCCCGACCGCGCGCGCTCCCTTCACGACGACGACGTCGCCCGGCCCGAGCGCTGACGCGAGCGCGCGCGCGAGCTCGGCGTGGGAAGCGAAGCGCTCCGTCGGCGTGGGGGCGGCGGCCTCGGCGAGCGCTGCGGCATCCGGCCCGTCGTCGAGCACGTAGAGTCGATCGAGCCCGAGCGCGGCGACGAGCGCGCCCATCTCGCGGTGCAAGAGGAGGCTCTCGGGCCCGAGCTCGCGCATCGAGCCGAGGACCGCGAGGCGCCGGCGGGCGGGCTCGGCCGCGAGCGCTCGCAGTACCGCGCGCATCGAGTCGGGCGCGGCGTTGTAGCTCTCGTCGAGGAGGACGGCGCCGGTCGGCAGCTCGAGGCGGCGTCCGCGCCCGCCCGGGAGCTCGACCTGGAGGGCGCGGAGCGGCGCCCACGGGACGCCGAGGATGCGCGCGACGGCGAGGGTCGCGAGGAAGTTCCGGGCCTGGTGGGCGCCCGCGAGCGGCGGCGCGAAGCACTCGCCCTCGACCACGAGCTCACCGGGCGCTCGGAGCTCGCCCCGCACGTCTCCCGCGTCGAGGCCGAAGGTCACGACGCGTCCGCGCCAGAGCTCGCGCGCGAGCGCGACGAGGGAAGCGTCTGCGGCGGGCAGGACGGCGGCGCCGCCCGGCGCGAGCTCTTCGAGGAGCTCGCACTTCGCGCGCGCGACGGCGGCGCGCGAGCCGAGGTGCCCGAGGTGCGCTTCGCCGACGTTCGTGAGCACGCCGACCTCCGGGCGCGCGATGGCGGCGAGGGCGCGGATCTGACCGGGGCCCCGCATGCCGAGCTCGAGCACGAGGAAGCGATGCTCGGGCGCGAGGCGCAAGAGCGTCGCCGGGACGCCGCGCTCCTCGTTCTGGTTGCCGGGCGTCGCGAGCGTCGTGCCCGCGGTCGCGAGCGCATGGCGCAGGAGCTCCTTCGTGCTCGTCTTGCCCGCCGAGCCCGTCACGCACACGACCGCCGCCGTGTGGCGCCGGCGCCAGCCGCCCGCGAGCATGGGGTGCGCGCGCGCCGTGTCGTCGACCGCGAGGAGACTCCCGGGCGCGACGCCCTCGGCCGCGAAGCCGCGCCGCACGACCGCTCCGACGGCGCCCCGCAGGAAGGCCTCCCGCACGAAGTCGTGGCCGTCGCGCGCGCCCGCGAGCGCGACGAAGAGCGCGGCCGGGCCCCGAGGGTCGAGCGCGCGGGTGTCGTCGGTGATGCGCTCGACGACGCGCTCGGGCTCGGCTGGAGGCGCCGCGCCGAGCAGGGCGGCGAGGGCACCGAGCGTGGGCAGGGCGGGCATCGGCTGGATTGTTCTCCCCGCGCGCGGCCGGGACAACCGCTACGACCGGCCCCGGCACCGTGGTACGCGAGCGGCCGTGTCGGGCGAGGGCGGCGAGGGCGGCGAGGGCGGCGCGGGCGAACGACACCGGCTCGCGGGGCGCACCGCGGTCGTCGGCGCCGGCACCCTCGTCTCGCGCATGCTCGGCCTCGCGCGCGACGCCGTGCTCGCGGCGCTCTTCCCGCGTGCCGTGACGGACGCCTTCTTCGTCGCGTATGCCATCCCGAGCGCGCTCCGGCAGCTCTTCGCCGAGGGACCGGTGCAAGGGGCCGTCTTGCCGGTGCTCGCGGAGCAGCGGCGCGCCGGGGGCGACGAGGGGGCGCGACGCTTCTTCGCGGCGCTGCGCGGTGCGTGGCTCCTCGCGGTGTGCGTCGCCACGGCGGCCGGCATCGCGGCCGCGCCCGCGCTCACGGACCTCTTCGGCGTGCACGTGGAGGACGGTGCCGAGGCCCACGCCCGCACCGTGACCTTCGCGCGCTGGGTGTTCCTGTGCCTGCCGCTCGCCGCGTGGGCCGCGCTCGACATGGCTGCCCTGCAGGCCCGGCGGCGCTTCGCGGTCGCTGCCTTCAGCCCGGCGGTCGCGAACGTCGCCATGATCGTGGCGGCCGTTGCGCTCCCGCCCGTGCTCGCGGCCGAGGGACAGGATCCGGCGCTCGCGCTCGCGCTCGGGGCGGTGGTCGGTGCCGCGCTTCACGTGGTCGCGCAGTGGCCGTCCTTGCGGCGCAGCGGCGAGCTCGCGCGCCCCCGCTGGGAGCCGCGTCACCCGGGCGTGCGCGAGGTCGGTCTCCGCATCCTCACGATGGGGGTCGGCATCGGCGTCTACCTCGTCAACATCGCGCTCGCCCGGCGCCTGCTCGCCGACACCGGCGAGGGCGGGCAGAGCTACTTCACCTGGGGCTTTCGCCTGTGCGCCATCCCGCAGGGGCTCTTCGTCATCGCGCTTGCGACGGCGGCCCTGCCCACGCTCTCGAGCCTCGCCGCGGCGCGCGAGAAGGACGAGCTCGCCCGCACGTTTGCCTTCAGCATGCGCCTCGCGCTCTTCGTCGCCGTGCCCGCGGCCGCCCTCTTCGCGGCGCTCGCCGGGCCGCTCGTGGTCGCGTTCTTCCAGCGTGGCGCGTTCGGCCCCGAGGCCGCGAGCGAGACCGCGGCGGCCGTGCTCGCGCTCGCGCCGGGCATCCCGTCGGTCGCCGCCATTCGCCAGCTCGCGCCCGTCTTCTTCGCGCAGGGCGACACGCGGACGCCCGTGCTCGGCTCCGTCGCGAACCTCGTCGTCTTCGCCGGCGCCGCGCTCGCGCTCCGCCCGGTGCTCGGCCACGCGGGCGTGTCGGCGGCCTACTCGCTCGCGAACCTCGCGCAGGCGCTCCTGCTCTTCGTGCTCGTGCGGCGCCGGCTCGTGCGCCTGCTCCTCGGCGCCATCGCGCGCGCCTGCGCCAAGACCGGGCTCGCCTCCGCCGCGGCCACGGGCGCCGCGCTCGCGCTCCTCGCGGTCCTGCCCGCCCCTACGGGCCTAGCGAGCTCGGCGAGCGCGCTCGGTCGCCTCGTCCCCGCCGCGCTCGGCACGGCGACCTTTGGCGTCGTCTTTGTCGCGGTCGCCTGGGCCGTGCGCTCCGAAGAGCTCGGCGCGCTCGTCTCGGCTGCGCGCGCGCGCGGGCGGTCATGACCGCCGAGCCGGTTGACCTCCGCCCGGTGTGCGCTCGAAGCTTGCGCCGGGACCATGGCCGTCGATCTCGAAGCCCTGTGGCAGGAGCTGCGCCGCGAGGTCGTGCTCGTCGTCGGGCTGTCGCCGAGAACGGGCCTGCCCGCGGCCAAGCTCCTCGGGCGCCAGGGCGTGCGCTTCAAGGTGTCGGACGCCGCGCCGCGCGCCGCGCTCGAGCCCGCGCTCGCCGAGCTCGCCCGACTCGGCATCGTGCCCGAGGACGTGTTCTCGGGCCCGCAGCTCCCCGCCGCGCTCGCGGGCGTGACCCGGCTCGTGGTCGCGCCGGGCGTGCCGCGCACCGTGCCGCTGGTCGCGGCGGCTCTGTCGCGCGGCCTGCCGGTCGAGGTCGATCTCGACTTTCTCTACCCGTTCTTCGCCGACAAGCGCGTCGTCGCCATCACCGGCACCGACGGCAAGACCACGACGACGACGCTCACGGGCGAGCTGCTGGCGACGCTCGGGCCGGTGGCAGTGGCAGGCAACATCGGCGTGTCGCCGTTCGCATGCCTCGACGCGCTCCGCGCGGCCGACCGCGTCGTCTTCGAGGTGTCGAGCTTCATGCTCGAGGGCCTCGGGCGCTTCCGGCCGAACGTCGCCGCCGTCCTGAACGTCGCCGAGGACCACGTGGATCGCTACCGCTCGCTCGACGAGTACGCGGCCGTGAAGTGCGGCATCGCCCGCCACTGCCGTCCGGAGGACGTGCTCTTGCTCAACGACGACGATCCGCGCCTCGCGCGCTTCCGGCCGGCGCACGTCGCCGTCCGGCGGCTGTCGCGCACGCGCCGCGACGGCGTGGAGGCCTGCTTTCGGGACGGCGCGTTCGAGGTCGGCGCCGAGCGCTACCTCTTCGGCGACTGCGCGCTCCGGGGCCAGCAGAACGAGCTCAACGTGCTGACGGCCCTCGCCATCGCGCACGAGGAGGGCGCCGAGCCCGGCGCCATTCGGGACGTCCTCGGCCGCTTCCACGGCCTGCGGCATCGGCTCGAGCACGTCGGCTGCTTCGGCGGCGTCGACGCCTACGACGACTCCAAGGCCTCGAACGTCCACGCGGTCGAGGCGGCGCTCCGGAACTTCCCGGCGAACGTGGTCCTCATCGTCGGCGGGCGCGACAAGGGGCTCGACTTCACGCCGCTGCGCGCGCACGCCCACCGCCTCCGGCGCCTGGTGTGCTACGGCGAGCACGGCGAGCGCATCCGCGCCGTGCTCGCCATTCCGGGCGCGCTTTACCGCTACGGATTCGAGGCCGCGGTCGCGTGCGCCGCCGCCGAGTGCCGCCCGGGCGACGCGCTCGTGCTGTCGCCCGGCTGCACGAGCTGGGATCAGTTCCCCAACTACGAGGTGCGCGGCGACGCCTTCCGCGCGCTCGCGGCACGCTACCTCGGCTCCGAGGGCCGCACGTAGTCGGCACGCCCGCCGTGGCCGGGTCGGCGGTTCGTGTACCCTGCGCGGGTGCCACGCTTCACCGCGCGACCTCACGAGACTCTGATCCCCGTCCTGACGTCGGTGCGCCCGCTCGTCGACGCCCGCTCCGGCCTCGTGGCCGGCGCCGGCTCGGCGCTCGTGGGCGTCGGAGCGCGCCTCTTGTGCGTGCAGGACGACGCGCGCGCGGCCCTCTGGATCGAGCCCGGATCGGGCGCGCTCGCACCGCTGTCGCTCGGGGGCTCGACCGCGCGCCTCGAGAAGCGCAAGAAGCCCGACTTCGAGGCGGGCTTCGTGGCCGGCGACGAGCTCGTCGTGCTCGGCTCGGGCTCGGCGCCCGGGCGCGCCGCGATCGTCTTCGCGCCGCTCGACGGACGCCCGCCCCGCGAGGTGGACGCGTCGGCGCTCTACGCCACGCTCGCGGCGCGCCTCGGGGCGGTGCTCAACCTCGAGGGTGCCGTCCTCGTGGCGACCGCGCGGGGCGAGCTCGTGCGGCTCTTCCACCGCGCGAGCTCCCCGGAGCGGGGCGCGAGCGCGACCTTCGACGTCGAGCTCGTGGCTCTGCGGCGCGGCGCCGGCCCGGTGCTCGACGAGGCGCGCTACGACCTCGGCGCCGTCCTGGGCGTGCCGCTCGCCTTCACCGACGCGGCCCTCTTGCCGGACGGGCGCGTCGCGTTCCTCGCGGCCGCCGAGGACACGGTCGATCCGGTCGAGGACGGAGCCGTGCTCGGCACGGTGCTCGGCGTGCTCGACGCGGATGGCCCGCGCGTCGCCCCCATCCTCGAGCTCGACGGCACCCCCACGCGCCGCAAGCTCGAGGGCCTGGCGCTCGTCGCGGGCGGCCGCGCCGCCTACTCGGTCACCGACCCCGACGACGCCGCGCGCCCGGCGGAGCTCTGCCGGCTCGAGTGGCTCGCGGCGATCTAGGCGCCGCGCCGTCGCCCCGTCTACCCGGGGCTCTCAGGGCTCCCAGGCCGCGCCGGTCGTGCAGTCGACGTGCCGCGGAACGAGCCTCGCGCGCGAGATCTCGAGCACGCCGAAGGTGACCGGCAAGGAGAAGCGCCGCGGGCCGATCGAGCCCGGGTTGAAGACGACGAGCCCCTTGTCGCGCCCGATGAAGGGCACGTGGGAGTGCCCGCAGAGGACCAGCCCGGCACCGTGGGCGCGCGCGAGCGCGGCGGCGTCGGCGCGGAGCTTCGGGCCGTAGACCGCGATGTGGACGAGCAAGAGCCGGAGGACGAGCTCGCCCTCGTGGTGCAGCGACACGACGAGCGAGTCGGGGGGCGCGCCGCTCGCGTTGGAGTCGACGTTGCCGCGGACGGCGAGCACGGGTGCGATGCCCGCGAGCTCGTCGAGCACGTCGAGCCGACCGATGTCGCCCGCGTGCAGGATGCGGTCCGGCCGCTCGCGCCGGATGAGCTCGCGGGCGGCGGGGTGCGGCGCGCCGTGGGTGTCGGCGACGACGACGAGGCGCAGCGTGTCGCCGGCGAGGGCGAGCTCCGCCGTCGCGTGTCGCGCGTCGCGGCGCCGTGCCTCGCTCGCATGCCGGACCATGGGCAGCCGGTAGCACGCCGCACGCGCTGCGACACGCGCGCGCCGGTCGTTCGATGGTATGAGTACGACCCTTCGAGGCAGCGAGAGCGCGACACGGCATGAGCACCGAGGCAACCGAGGTCGTGGAGCAGGGCGTGCGCCGTCCGCCGCCGGAGGAGCGCTCGCGCACCGAGCGGACGCTCGCGCTCGATCCCGCGGCGCCGCTCCGGCGCATCAGCATCGAGCTCGAGCGGCGCTGCAACCTCGCGTGCCTCTACTGCTACACGTCGGCCACGGCGGACTACCGCGGCGGGCTCGACGAGGAAGAGGTGCGCTTCGTCGTGCGCGAGGCGGTCGCCTGCGGTGCGCGCGCCATCTCGGTCGTGGCGGGCGGCGAGGCCCTCTTGCGCCGCACCCTGCTCGAGCCGGGCGAGTCGTGCCTCGACTACGCGAACGCGCTCGGCGCCTACACCTATCTCTACACCAACGCGACGCTCGTCACCGAACGGGCAGCGCGCTTTCTCGCGGCGCGCGACGTCACCGTCGTCGGCAAGCTGAACAGCCTGAAGGAGGACGTGCAGGACGCGCTCGCGGGCGTGCCCGGATCCGCGCGCCTCATGCGCCGCGGCATCGACGAGCTCCTGCGGGCCGGGCTCGCCGACGACACCCCGAGCCGCCTCGGCCTCGAGACCATCATCTGCCGGCAGAACTACGACGAGCTACCCGACATGTGGCGCTTCATGCGGCGGCACCACATCGTGCCCGAGGTCGAGATCGCGACCGACCACGGCCGCGCCGCCGCGAACCGGAGCGAGCTCTACTTTGCGCCCGCCGAGGCGCCGCAGAAGTACCAGGCGCTCTTCGAGGAGCTGCTCCGCATCGACCGGAGCGAGTTCGGCTTCGACTGGGTGCCGCAGCCGCCCTTTGCGGCGGGCTCGTGTCAGCTGCACTTCGGCAACGTCTACGTGAACGACCGGGGCGGCGTGCAGCCCTGCGCGGGCATCGACGTGCCCTATGGCTACCTGCGCGTCGGCACGCACGCCGCGGACGGGCAGTCGCTGCGCGCGATCGTCACGGGCACCGAGGTGATGCGCATGCGCAACGTGCGGGAGAACATAGAGGGGGCGTGCCGCAGCTGCGAGCTCCGCGACAGCTGCTACGGCTGCCGCGCGGCCGCCCACCACGCCCTCGGGGACCGCTTCGCCGCGGATCCGACCTGCTGGCGCGCCGAGCGCGCCCGTCGCCGCTTGCCCCTCTTGCGCGTCGTGCCGTGAGCGCCGGCCGCGACGCACGGGGCCTGTCGCTCGCGGCGCTCGCAGAGCGGCTCGGGGGCGTGCTCCACGGCGACGGCGCCGTGCGCGTCGGCGATCTGCGCCACGACTCGCGCGCGGTCGAGCCGGGCGACCTCTTCGTGGCGCTGCCCGGCGCGGCGGTGGACGGGCTCGCGTTCGCGGCCGAGGCCGTCACGCGCGGGGCCGTCGCAATCCTCGCCGAGCGCGCGCCGTCGGGCGCGACCGTGCCCTTCGTCGTCGTGCCGGATGCGCGCGTCGCGCTCGGACCGGCGGCCGCGGCCGTGCACGGCCACCCGAGCGAGCGCGTGCGCGTCGCCGCCGTCACGGGCACGAACGGCAAGACGACCACGGTCGAGCTCGTGTGCGCCGCCCTCGCCCGGGCCGGCCGCCGGCCGGCGAGCATGGGCACGCTCGGCATCCGCTTCGCGGGCGCGGTGCGGGCGTACGACCTCAACACGCCCGAGGCGGACGCGACGAGCCGCCTCCTCGCCGAGCTCCGCGACGCGGGGGCGACCGAGCTCGTGCTCGAGGCGACCTCCCACGGACTCGCCGAGCACCGGCTCGACGGACTCGCGCTCGCCGTCGGGGCATTCACGAACCTGACGCACGACCACCTCGATCTGCACGGGAGCTTCGAGGCCTACGGCCGCGCCAAGGCGCGCCTGTTTCGCGAGCTCGCGCCGGCGGTCGCCGTGATCGACGTCGACGACCCCTTCGGTGCGACCCTCGCGCGCGAGCTCGGCGCCGAACCGGGGTCGCGCGTGCTCACGGTGAGCGTGGACGGACCGGCGGCCCTCCGCGCCGTGTCGCCCTGCGTGGATGCCGCGGGTATCCGCGCCCGGATCGAGACGCCCTCGGGCAGCGTGGAGCTCCGCTCGGGCCTGCTCGGCCGGCACAACCTCTCGAACCTCCTCGTCGCGCTCGGCATGGCGCTCGGCCTCGGGCTCGAGCCCGGTATCGCGGCCGAGGCGCTCTCGGAGTGCCCGGCACCACCCGGGCGGCTCGAGCGCTGCGACGCGCCCGGCGACGACGTCGTCGTCCTCGTCGACTACGCGCACAGCCCCGACGCGCTCGACAAGGCCCTCTCGGCCGCGCGCCTCCTCGGCCGAGGCAAGCTCTGGTGCGTATTCGGCTGCGGCGGCGCGCGCGACCGGACCAAGCGCGCGCCGATGGGCGAGATGGCCGCGCGCCGCGCCGACGTTCTCGTCGTCACGAGCGACAACCCGCGGAGCGAATCTCCTGCGGCCATCGCGGAGGCCGTCCTCGAGGGGGTCGCGCGCGCGGGCGGCCACGCGACCGTCGAGCTCGACCGCGCGGCGGCGATCGCCCTCGCCGTCTCGTCCGCGGCCCCGGGCGACGTCGTCGTCGTCGCGGGCAAGGGCCACGAGACCGAGCAAGTCGTGGGCGCGGAGCACCGGCCCTTCGACGATCGCGTCGAGGTGAGGCGGGGGCTCGCGGGGCGGCGCGCCGGCGGCTAGCGCAGCTCCCGCAGTACGAGCTCGAGCGCTGGCTCGAGCCCGTACTGCGCGCAGGCGCGACGCAACGCCGGCTCCTCGAAGGCATCCTGGGCCCGGAGGAGCTCGACGGCATCGGCGAGGCTCTTGGCGCCGCCCGCGTAGAGCTTGAGGGCGACGAGATCCACGATCCGCGCTACGCGGAGCGCCGAGCCCTCGATGAGTCCGGGCAGCGCCTCGGTGACGGCGTCGAAGCCCGGATTGTCGGTGTCGCGGAGCGGGTTGTAGAAGTTCACCACCTGGATCGGATCGAAGTCGGCTCCCGTCACGGTCATGACGCCGCCGAGCGGATCGTCCTCGTCGGGGTAGCTCAGCTCGACCTCGTGACCGGCGGCGCGGCAGCGACCCGCGAGCGCGCGGAGCTGCGTGAAGGGCTCGACCACCGTGGCGAGGTCGAGATCGCGGGTAGCGCGAACATAGCCGTGCACCGCGAGCGCCGTGGCGCCGATCAGCGCGACGCGGGCGCCGTCCGCCTCGAGGAGCGCAGCGATCTCGGCCGCGACCTCGAGCGTGCGCCGCCCGCGGTCGGGCTCCGTCAATGCGGGCCCCGCGGACGTCGCGCCAGGCGAGCGGCCCGTTCGCCGAGCGCCAACGCGAGAAGCAGGCGCTCGCGCGCCGAGAGCGCCCGCAACCGAGCGCGCTCGCGCTCCTTGGCCGCGGCCATCGAGCGACTCTTCTGCTCCCGCGGAACCGAGGCCACCATGGAATCAGCGTAGGAGCGAACCGGGCGGCTCGCCAGCCCCCTCGGCAGGCTCGGGGCGCCGCCGCGGGCCACGGCCTACCGCTCGCTCCTGTCGACCCGCGGCCGGCGTGCCACCTCGACCACCGCCTCGGCATAGGCCGCGGCCGCCGCCTCGCACGCCGGCAGCTCGCCCGCGAGCCACGCCGAGGCGAAGTTCGTCTCGCTCGGGGGCGGGAAGATCTTGGCGGCCGTGACGTCGGCGGCCTTCAAGGCGGCGTCGAGGGCATAGGTCGCCTCGAGCGGCGGCGCGACCAGGTAGGCCATCGACGCGCCGGGCGCGAGCCCCGCCTCGCGCGACAGGTAGTGGCCGAGGGACGCGATGACGTGCGGGAACACGGCCACCGTGCCGGCGTCGTCGGCGCGGTAGAAGCAGGCGTCGTGCTCGAGGCAGCGCACGAGGGCGCGCAGGCCCTCGTCGACCTCGTCGGGATCGGCCGCGGCGAGGACGCCGAGGATTTCCCCCGAGAGCCGGCCGCTCGCGTGCGCGGAGCCGGCGTAGAAGGAGCGCGCGAAGACGACGTCGACGCGCGCGTGCTTGGTCGCCTCGTCGAGCGCGACGTAGGTCGGATCGTCCTGGTCGCAGGTCACGAGGCCGAGCGACGCGTGGCGCGCGGGGTCGGCGCCGTAGCTGCGCAGGAGGTCGGGGTGCGCGGCCGGGATGCGCCGCACCGACAGGACCGTCGGGACCATGGGCTCGAGGATGCTCACCGCTTCACCTCCACGAGACGCACACGCCGCTGTGGTGCGCGCGGCTTGCGCGACGCGGCGTCGCCGAGCTCGCTCGCGAGCGGCGCGAGATCGAGCGCCACGCCGCTCGTCTGCTGCGCGAGCATGGCCGCGGCGAGGGTCGCGAGGCGCACGCCCGCCTCGGGCGGCGGCGTCCCGCGGGCGTGGATGTTCGACATCATGTTGCGGTCGCCGTCGGTCTTGCCGACGCGCGGCTCGAAGACGAGGTAGGCCGAGAGCCCGTCGCCGGTGCCGAGCCCCGGGCGCTCGCCGAGCAGGATGGCCGCGACGCGCGCCCGGACCTCGGCGCCGATCTCGTCCTCGAGCCACACGCGGGCGAAGCGCGCGCACATCGGCGTCCCGACCGTGAGCCCGCGCGCGCGGCACGCGTCCGAGAAGCACCGGACGAGCTCGAGCCCCGAGCCCATGCACGCCACGGCCGAGAGCCCGTCGGCGAGGATGGGCTGCACGTCGACGCCCTTGTCGGCCCGCGCGCGGAGCAGCGCGAGCGAGGCCTCGTCGAGGCGTCGCCCGCGGTCCGGCCGCAGCAGGAACTCGCGGTGCGAGCGCACCCGGGACTGGAGGGGCAACAGGCCCTGCGACGCCGCCCAGCTCTCGGGCAGCACCGTGTCGACGGCCTCGTGCGCCACCGCGAGCTCGGCCTGGAACTGCAGCACGACGTCGGTCGCGTAGCGCGTGCCCACGTGGCCGATGCCGACGAGCGCGGTCGTGTGCCGGGCGGCCTTCTCGGCGTAGCTCCCGGGCACGTGCTTCACCGGAAAGACGCGGTGCGGGGGCGCCGGGATCTTCGCCGCGGGGCCCGGCGGCGGCAGCGGATCCGCCGCGCCGAGCTTCGCCCGCAGGGCGGCGACGAGGGCGCGCGTCTGACTCATCCGACGACCTCCGGATCGCCGAAGCGCTCGCCCGGCTTGTCGCCGTCCCAGATGCCCATGCGCGCGAGCCACGCGTCGAACTCCGGCGCCGGGCGCTTGCGCAGAACGCGCTGCACGGACGGGATGTCGTGGAACGAGCTCGACTGGTAGTTCAGCATGATGTCGTCGCCGACCGGCAGCGACATGAGGTAGGTGCAGCCCGCGGCGCCGAGCAGCATCTTCAGGCTCTCGAGCTCGTCCTGGCTCATCGACGCGTGATAGGTGAAGCACGCGTCGCAGCCCATCGGCAGGCCGAGCAGCTTGCCCATGAAGTGATCTTCGAGCGCCGCGCGCGTGATCTGCGGGCCATTCTCGAGGTACTCGGGCCCGATGAAGCCGACGACGGTGTTGACGAGAAAGGGCTTGTAGCGCCGCGCGAAGCCATAGCAGCGCGCCTCGAGCGTGACCTGATCGGCGCCGTGGTGAGCCGCCGAGGAGAGCGCCGAGCCCTGGCCCGTCTCGAAGTACATGACGTTCGGGCCGCGCGTGGCGCCGAGGCGCTTCATCTTGTCCCAGGCCTCGTCCATCAGCGCGATCGAGATGCCGAAGGCCTTGTTGCCGGCCTCGCTGCCGGAGAGCGACTGGAACATGAGCCCCATCGGCGCGCCGAGATCGAGCGCGCGCATCTGCACGGTGACGTGCGACAGGACGCAGTTCTGGGTCGGCACGCCGTGCTTGCGCGTGACCTGGTCGAGCGCCTTCAGGATCTCGGTCGTCGACTCGGCCGTGTCGGTCGCCGGGTTCACGCCGATGACGGCGTCGCCGCAGCCGTACGAGAGGCCCTCGCGGGCGCTGTAGAGGATGCCTTGCACGTCGTCGGTGGGGTGGTTCGGCTGCACGCGCGACGACAGTCGACCGGGCAGGCCGAGCGTGTTGTTGGCGCGGACGACGACCTCGCATTTGCTGCCCACGACCATGAGGTCGAGGTTCGACATCAGCTTGCTCGCCGCGGCCGCCATCTCGGGCGTGAGGCCCGCGGCCACCGAGCGGATGACGGGCCCGGTCGTCTTGTCCTCGAGCAGCCACTCGCGGAACTGCCCGACCGACAGATCCTTCACCGCGGCGTAGGCCTGCTCGTCGAGCGTGTCCTCGACCAGGCGCGTGAGCTCGTCCTCTTCGTACGGCACGACCGGCGCCGCGCGGAGCGCCGCGAGCGTGAGCTCGGAGAGCACGGCGCGCGCCGCCACGCGCTCGACCGCGCTCGCGGCCGAGATCGCGGCCAGGTCATCACCCGACTTCGGGGGATTGGCCTTGGCGAGGACTTCCTTCACCGACCCGAACCGGTAGGTGCTGCCGCGGATGGTGACCCCGAGCTGCATCGCGCCGGGGAGCGTACCCGGAGGCGGCGCGGGCGAGAAGGGCGGGGAGCGCCGGCCCTCCTGACGGCGACTGGACGACCGCGGCTCCGCCACCGTTCATCGTTTTGACGTCGCACCTGCATTCCGACGCAAACCGTGCAGTCGCAAAGCACCTGGCGGCCCGCCGGACGGTGGCTCGTCGAGCCTGCGCGCGCGCCGCGGGCGGCGGTGCGGGCCATGCGAAACGAAGGCTTCCGCGCCGCCGGCACGACCCGGGGTCTCCGCAGTCGTCGGCGCCGTACGCGCCCCCAGAGGTGGCACGCACGATGCACCCTGCGAATCGGAGGAGACCGCCATGGCATCGCAACACCGGACGAGCCCCGTCGTCGTGGCTGCGCTACTCGCCCTAGCCGGCGGCGCGTGCAACGGCGACTCGACCACCGCGGAAACGACGAGCACTTCCGGCGACACGCTGGCCGGCTGCGGCGAGGTCGGCGCCAGTCCCGAGGTCCTCGCCCTACCGAGCGCGGGCGCGCCCGCGGCCGTCGACGACGACCTCCTGATCGCCCGCTCCCACATCTTCTGGAGGTCGTCGCTCGGGTGGACACCCGAAGCGGAGATCGAGCTGCCCGAGGGAGAGTGCTGCCGGGCCGCCGCGCTCTCGGGCGACACGGCCGTCGTGGTCGCGCGCATCGAAGGAGCATGGAGCGGAGGTCCGGCGTTCGTGCTCGAGCGCGAGCGGGGAGCCTGGACCGCCATCCCGGTGTCGCCCGGCTACATCTCGCGCTCGGTGGCGCTCTCGGGCGACGTCGTGGCGGTCGGGTGCCACGGTGGCGACGAGACTCTCGGCTGTCAGGCGCCCTTCGGGACGGTCGGCATCTACGAGCGCATGGGGGGCGCCTGGACCCAGACCGGGCTCGTGCAGAGCGACACCGAGCAATGCCTGTTCGGCGAGAGCATCGCGATCTCGGGCGACACGCTGCTCGTCGGCGAGGCGCCCCGCGCTCACGCCTACGTGCGGGACGGGGCGAGCTGGGTCCGGCAGGGCGTGCTCGAGGCTCCCGGCTCCGACGGCCACGTGGCGCTCCACGGCAACGTGGCGGTGGTCGGGCGCCGGCCGATGCACGTGTTCCAGCGCATCGAGGGGACCTGGCAGCACACGGCCGAGCTCGGCACCGCCCAGCCCGACGCGTGCGCGTGGCTGGCGCTGCGCGGCGGGTGCCTCGCGGCGGGTGCGCCGCTCGGCGACGGCCCGGGCCGCGCCGAGCTCTTCGAGTGGTCCCTCGCGGGCTGGGGCCCCGCCGGCGCCCTCACGAGCGGCGCGACCGAGGCCGATGGCTTCGGCACGACGGTGAGCCTCACGGACGGGTGGCTCGCCGTCGGCGGGCATGACGCCGCGTGGGCGTACCCGCTCGGACCGTGACCCGCGCCGCAACGGCCGGCAGGGGATGACGCGCTCAGTCCCCGTCGTCCGGCTCGAACGGCTGCGGTCGGCTCGTGGCGATCGCGCTCTCGAGTCGCACGTCGAGCTCGGCCGCCGGCACCTGGAGCTCCCCGGCGACCGCGTCGAGCAGGGTACGCTCTGCCGGCGATACCTTGCCGTCTGCGGCGGCCGCCTGGATGAGCAGCTCGAGCGTCTCGCGGCGCACCTCGTCGGAGAACCCGCGCAGCTTGGCGATGGCTTCGTCGCGGTCCAGGACGGGCGTGACGCGCGCTCCCGGCGGCAGGCCGAGCCGCGTGCGCACGCGCTGGAGGAAGCTCGCCTCGTGGGCGTGCATGTGCTCGTCGGAAGCGAGAACACCGGCGATGAGCCCGCAGATCTGGATGCTCGTCGGTTCGTCCATGCCGCGACTATGTCACGGCCGAGCGACGCCGCGAAGCTCGCGCGAGGCCGCGGTCAGTCGTCGGCGACACCGGCCGCGCTGCGGAAGGCGGCCGCGAGCTCGAGGGCGCTCGGGTAGCGCTCGGCCGGCGCGCGCGCGAGCGCCTTTCGCGTCCAGTCGTCGATCGCGGGTGGCAACGCGAGCTCCGGGGCGACCTCGCGCGGCGAGGGGATGTCTGCGCGGACGATCTGCGCGAGCAGCGGCGCGAGCTCGGCCGCCTCGAACGGGCGCTGGCCGGTGAGGCACTCGAAGGCCGTCACGGAGGCGGACCAGAGGTCGGCGCGGTAGTCCAGCCGCGGCGACCCGCCTGCGAGCTCGGGGCTCAGGTAGTAGGGCAGCGGCAGGGCAGGGTCGCGGTCCGCGGGACGGACGACGGAGGGACCCGCGAAGTCGAGCAGCCGGTACGTCTCGCGGCCGCCCGGCTCGCCCCGCGCGACGAGCACGTTGTGCGGCTCGATGTCGCAGTGGACGAGGCCGAGCGCATGGGCCGCGGCGAGCGCGCGGCAGACGTCGCCGAGCGCGCGGGCCGTCTCCACGAGGCCGAGGCGACCCTGCGAGCCGAGCCGAGCGCGCAGGCTCTCGCCCTCGAGCCACTCGGTCACGAGGAACAGCTCGTCCGCGCCGAGCCCGAAGTCGACGACCCGCGAGACGTACGCGCTGCGGATGCGCGCCGCGAGCTTGGCCTCGCGCTCGAAGCGCGCCCGCCCCTCCGGCGTCAGCGCCCCCGAGTAGCGAATGAGCTTCACCGCGATGGGGATGCCGAGCGTCAGGTGCTCGGCGCGCCACACGACGCCGACGGCGTCCCGTCCCTCGATGCGCTCGAGGCGATAGCGTCCCGCGATGATCCGTCCCTGCATGCGGCCGCGCCCTACGCCCCCGCGCGCACTCCGTCAACTGCCGGGCTGCGGAGGGGGCGCCGGCGGGAGCACGATCTCGACGGCCGGCATCGGGCGCTCCGGAGCGTAGGACGACCCGTCCTCAAGCGGGGATTGCGGTGGCCGCGAAGCCCCGCTAAACGGGTCGGCGAGGGAAATTCATGAAGGCAGTCAAGTTCGGGGTGCTGGCGGCAGGTATCGTGGGGCTCGTGGCGTGCCTCGTCCTGCCCCTCGTGAGCATGGGCGGCATGTCGGTGACTCTGCTCAGCATGTTCAGCCTGATTCCGGTGCACGCGCTGATGGTGATCGGCGGCTTCGGCCTCGCCATCGCGGCGGGCGGAATCTCGCTCGGGACCGGCTTCACGCGCCCGCTCGCCGGCATGGCCGCCGCGGGCTTCGCGCTCAACGCCTGGAAGCTGCTGCCCTTCGGCGACGGCGGCGCCGGCGCCTGGATCGGCTGGCTCGCGGCGATCGGCGGCCTCGGCCTCGCGGGTCTCGGCCTGGCGAAGCCCGAGGAGAAGCCGAACCCCCACGCGCCCGGCGCCTACGCAGGCTACGGCCAGCCGCAGTACGGCGCGCAGCCCGGCTACCCGCAGCAGCCGCAGCAGCCGCAGCAGGGCTACCCGCAGCAGCCGCAGCAGGGCTACCCGCAGCCGCAGCAGCCGCAGCAGCCGCAGGCCGGTTACCAGCAGCCCCAGCAGCAGGCCTACGGGCAGCAGCCGCACCAGGGCTACCCGCAGCAGCAGCCGCAGCAGGGCTACCCCCAGCCCCAGCAACCCGGCCAGCCGCAGCAGCAGCAGTGGGGCCAGCAGCCCCCGCAGGGTGGCGGTTATCCGCCGCAGGGTGGCGGTCAGGGTCCGGGCGGGTACGGCTGAGCGAGCCGACCGGCTGACTCACGACGAGGCACGAGCCTTCGCCCGCGCGAGGGTTCGTGCCTCGCGTCTTTCCATCGTCTCGATCGAGGCCTCCCGACTCCGGAACCGACAACTGACAACGGATGACTTCTCACCGCCGCCCCTTGGTCACGCGGTGCTTGTCGAGCAGGCGCCCCAGGTACGTGCGCGTGAGGCCCGCGAGTGCGGCGGCGGTCGTCTGGTTGCCGCCGGTGTGGCTCATGAGCGCCTCGAGGTAGAGGCGCGTGAAGCGCTCGACGAGGGCGTCCTTCTGCTCGAGGTAGGGGCGCGTCGGATCGATGCGCTCCGCGAGCGCCGCCTCGAGCACGCCCTCGCCGACGCGCGGGTGCGCGCCCGTGCCCGCCGCGGCGGGCTCGTCTTCCGGCAGGGCGCCCATCGCGGCGTAGGCCTGGACGGCGTTCCGGAGCTCGCGCGCGTTGCCGCGAAAGGAGCGGGCGGCGAGGCGCGCGACGATCGGGGCCGGTAGCGCGTCGAGGCCCGCGGCCAGCGCGAAGCGCCGGGCCAGGGGCTCGATGTCCTCGGGCCGCTCGCGCAGCGGCGGCACGCGCAGCGTCACGACCGCGAGGCGGTAGTAGAGGTCCTCGCGGAAGCGCCCGACGCGCACGTCCGCGGGCAAATCGCGATGGGTCGCCGCCACGAGGCGCACGCGCACCCGCCGCGTCGACTCGCCGCCCACGGGCTGGATGTCGCCGCACTCGAGCGCCCGCAGGAGCGCGGGCTGCACCTCGAGCGGCAGCTCTCCGACCTCGTCGAGGAAGAGCGTGCCGCCGTCGGCGCGCTCGAAGGCGCCGCGGCGCGCGGCGTGGGCACCGGTGAAGGCGCCGCGCACGTGGCCGAAAAGCTCGCTCGCGACGAGCTCGCGCGCGAAGGCGCCGCAGTTCACGACCACGAGCGGCCCCGCCGCGAGGCGCGAGCCCTCGTGCAGGGCGCCCGCGACGAGCTCCTTGCCGACGCCGCTCTCGCCGAGCACGAGCACCGGCACGACCGAGCTCTCGAGGCGCGCGAGCCGGGCGAAGAGCAGACGCATGGCGCGCGACGCTCCCACCATCCCGCGGTAGCTGTCGCCGGGGTACGGCGCGAGGTCGTGGTCGAGCGACGCCGTGTCGACGTCGATCGCGAGCGTCACGCTGCCCACCTGCACGCGACCCCCGAAGGGCAGCACGATGCGCTCCACGCGCTGCCCGAGGTAGAAGAGCCCGTTGCGGCTCCCGAGGTCGCGCACGCTTACCCCCTCGGGCTCGAGCGCGATCTCGCAGTGCTCGCGCGAGACGGCGCGGTCGGCGACGACGAGGTCGCAGGTCTCGCTCGACCCGACGCGCACCGCACCGGAGCCGAGCCGGAGCTCGGCCGGGCGCGCCTCGGCGCCGAGCACGCGCACCACGGCTCCGAGCGGTCGGGGGCTCGTGCGCACGAGGGTGGCGGTCGCGTCGTCGAAGCGGGGGCGCGAGCCCGGGGGTGGCTGGCTCATGGGCCACCGAGTGTAATACGGGACGGTGGCGCGCCAGCAGCCGTCCGCGGTCGGGCGCGCGGCGATCGCCCGTCCCGGGGCGGCGACGCGTGGTAGCTTCGGGTGACATGGGGCGCTCTCCGAAGCTCGTCGCCTGGGTCGCGCTCGCGGTCGGCTCGCTCGGCGCCGCGCCGGCCCGCGCCGACGACGCCGCGCGCGCGGGCGAGCTCTACGAGCAGGCCATGCAGGCCGTCGCCGCCGAGGATTACGCGCGCGCGGCACCGCTGTTCGCCGAGGCCGACCGGCTCGCACCGGCGCCCGTGGCGCTCACCTCCGCCTTGAACGCCGCCCTGCGCGCCGACGACGCCGCGCTCGGCATGGAGCTCGTGGAGCGCGCCGCGGCTCGCCCCGCGCCGCCCGCGGGCTCGGACCCGACGAGCGACCACGCGGCGGCCGCGGCCGCGGTGCGGCAGCGCTTCGAGGCGCGTGTCGGCTGCGTGCGCGCCGCGCCGGGCGCCGTGCTCGTCACGACGGACGGCGCCGTCCCGGCCGGGCGAAGCCTGTGGCTCCCGAAGGGCGAGCAGCGCGTGACGGTGCGCCGCGGCGCGCGCGAGGTCGAGGTGTCGGTGCGCGTCGTGCCGCGCGGGCCCGCGGACGGGCCGTGTACCGTCGTCGAGCCCCCGGCCGAGCCGGTGGCCGGACCGGGCGCGCCGCTCGCGCCCCCAGCGCCCGCGTCCACGGGCGCCCCGGCCGCCCCCGACACGCAGGGCGATGCGCCGAGCGGGCTCCACCCCGCGGTCTTCGGGGTCGGCGCCGGGGTCACGGTCGCGCTCGCGGCGGGGCTCGTCGCCTCCGGCGTCGACACGCTCGCGAAGCACCGCGCCTTCGTCGACTCGGGCGAGGGGGCGGACGCGGGGCGTGCGGCCCAGACGCGCACGAACGGTCTGCTCGTCGGCACGCTCGGCGCGGCGGTCGGGACGGTCGTGCTCGGCGTCTTCACGCGCTGGTCGGGCGGCACCGCCGAGAGCGAGGCGCAGGCGGCGCGCGTGGCGCCGTTCTTCCTCGGCACCTCGGGCGGTGGCGCGTTCGGCCTCGCGGCCCGTTTCTGACCCGAGCTCGCCGTGCCGTCGCCCCGTCAGGAGATCCCGTCGCTCACCTCGAGCTCGAGCTACGAGCTCTTGCTGCCCATCGCCCGCGGCGGCATGGGCGCCGTCTACGTGGGCCGGCTGCGCGCCGCGGCGGGCTTCAGTCGCCTCGTGGCCATCAAGCGCGCGCACGCCTCCGCCCTGCGCGATCCCGAGGTGCGGCGCATCGTCGTCGAGGAGGCCCGCGTCGCGTCGAAGGTGCACCACCCCCACATCGTTGCCGTCCAGGCGATCGAGGAGCTCGACGGCGAGCTCCTGCTCATCATGGACTACGTCGAGGGGGCCTCGCTCGCGCGCCTGATCGAGGTGAGCAACGCGGCGACACCGCCCCGCGGCCTCGCGCTCGGCGTCGCCCTGCGCATCGCCCTCGACGCCTGCGTGGGGCTCTTCGCCGTCCACGAGATGTGCGACGAGTTCGGCCGCCGGCTTGGCCTCACGCACCGCGACATCTCACCGCAGAACCTCCTCGTCGGCGTGGACGGCGTGGCGCGCATCACCGACTTCGGCATCGCCAAGAGCCGCGACCGGCCGGGGCGCAAGACGACGACGCAGGTCCTGAAGGGCAAGGCCGCCTACATGGCGCCGGAGTACATCGAGCGCGGCACCGTCGACCCGCGCATCGACGTCTTCGCGCTCGGCGTGACCGTGTGGGAGGTCCTCGCCAACCGCCGGCTGTTCCGGGCGCGCAACGCCGCCGAGACGATCGCGCACGTCCTGCACATGAACGTGCCGTGGCTCGCCGACCTCGTGCCCGAGCTGCCCGAGCCGCTCGCGCAGGCCGTCCATGGCGCCCTGGCGCGCGATCCGAACGAGCGCTTCGCGACCGCCCGCGCCTTCGGTGACGCGCTCGAGGAGGCGACCGCCGGGCGCGTGCGCCTGGCGACGCACGGCGAGGTGGCCGCCACGGTGCGGGCGCTCGAGGGGCGCACGCTCGACGCGCGCCGTTCCGAGCTGCGCGTGCTCCTGCTCGGCGGCGAGGCCACGGCCGACATGCCCATCCCGGGGCTCGGGCCCGCCGAGCCGCCACCCGCACGGGCGCACGGCGCGAGCGCCGCGCCGACGGGCTCGGCCGCCACGCCCTCGGCGGAGAGCTCGACCAATCCCCTGGCGAGGTCGGCCGAGGACACGGCGCCCACGCGCGCCGACGGTCGCGCGGCCTCGGCGCGGGCGGCAGCCGCGGCCGCGCCGCCGCCGACCCCGGTGTCTGCGGCCGACGCCGAGCCGGCCGGCAGGGCGTCCTCGCCGTCGCTCG
>JACRDA010000371.1 GCA_016212965.1 Myxococcales bacterium | reverse complement strand
GGCGCTCGCCCGGCTGCGGCGGGGCCTCGGGCTCGCGCGGCGCGCCGCAGGCCGGCCCGAGCGCGGCGAGGCTCGCGCCGACGAGCAACGCCCCCGCCGTCGTCGTCGCGGGGTTCGCAAAGGAGGCACGGCGCGCCATGACCCGCGGAAGCTAGCATCATGTGCGCGGCGACGGGATCTCGGGAGTACGCTCGTCGCGTGTCGACCTGCGTCTTCTGCGGCATCCTCGCGGGGCGCGTGCCCGGGCTCGTGGTCCTCGACGAGCCGGACCTGCTGGCCTTCCTCGACACGCGCCCCCTCTTTGCCGGGCACGTGCTCCTCGTCCCCCGCGTCCACGTGGCGACGCTCGCGGAGCTGCCCGAGGCGCTCGTCGCGCCGCTGTTCGGCGCGGCGCGGAGGCTGTCCTCGGCGGTCGAGCGCGGGCTCGGCGCCGAGGGGTCGTTCGTGGCCATGAACAACCGCGTGAGCCAGAGCGTGCCGCACCTGCACGTGCACGTCGTGCCGCGGACGAAGGGCGACGGCCTCAGGGGCTTCTTCTGGCCGCGGACGCGCTACGCCTCGGACGACGCCGCGCGGGAGGTGCAGGCGAAGATCGTCGCGGCGCTGACGTGACGCCGCGCGCGCCGGCCGCCCGCGCGCCGATGGGGCGGTGCGGTGCGGAACGAGCGGCGCGGGCCCGAGCGTATTAGGGAGGAGCCATGCGCGCGCCCCACGACCCTCGACCTCGGCGACACTTCCTCGCACTTGCCGTGGTGCCGCTCCTCGGCGCGTGCGCGGGCGCCCCGGGGCGCGAGGCCGAGGCCCAGCCGCGCGCGCGCGCGGTAGAAGTCACCACCATCCCGCCGGCCGCGACCGGCGCCGCGTCCGTCGCGTCGGCCGCGCCCGAGCCCGAGGAGCGGGCGGTCGCCACGGCACCCGGCCCTTCGGCCTCGGCGTCGGGCACCGTCCTGCCGCCGCTGCCGCCGCTGCCTCCGGCGCCGCCACGCCAGAGCGCGGACGGTGCGGCGGCCGTCCTCTGGGCTTCGAGCGCGAGCGGCGGCTTCGGCGAAAGCGTCCTCGTCGAGAACGCCGGCGGGACGGCCACCGTCGTCGCGCGCCGCCAGGAGCGGATCTTCGTGAGCCGGAGCGAGCTCTGGGTGCTCGGCTCGCGGCCGCTCTCGCCGGTCCCGTGTGCGCGCTGCGGTGGCGCCCCGACGCCGCCCGACCAGGTCGACGTGCCCGTGCTGCGCTCGCTCCGGACCGGCAAGACGCTCGAGCCCTGGAGCCAGCACTACCAGGCCTACGCGACCTGCAACCCCGAGGTGATCCAGGACGAGGTGGGCGTCTACGTCGAGGGTGCCGTCGGGCCCTACCTGCTCGCATCGGTGAGCGGCTCCACGATGTGGTGCACGGCGCCACATGCGGCCTACACCGACGAGCCGCTCGTGCTCGATCTCGACGCCGGTGGCGCGCCGGTGACGCTGGAGTTCCCGCCCGAGGTGCTCGAGCCGCTCCGGGCGCGCGCGCACGCGGAGCTGCGCGACGGCTGCGTGATCGACCGGGACGAGAGCCCGCGCGAGTACCGCGCGACCGCCGAGTACGGCGCGCGCGGCGAGCTCGAGGGCGTGTACGAGTACCTGATGAGCGCGCCGTACGTGTGCGGCCTCGGACCGGGACACTACTCGGCCGTCAGCGCGCAGCGGGCGGACTGGCTGCCGGCGGCCCTCACGCCCTACGGGCAACTGCCCGCGTGGGTCGTCGGCGCGATGGCCGCGCAGAAGGCCACGACGGCCCTGCTCGTCGCCGCCGACCGGGTGGCCGCGGCGAAGGCCGAGTTCGCGCGGAAGTAGTCCTTCGAGCCCGGAGCGCCGCGGGCCGCCTTGCGGTGCCCCTGCGATGCCGTAGCCGCGAGACGCCTTGCGCGGCGCCGGCCGATGGTCGACGGTGGGTCATGGCAGCCACCTGGCGTCCCGCGCGACCGGACGAGGACGAGGCCGTGATGGCCCTCGTGCGCCTTCTCTATGCGGAGGACCCGAGCCCCGAGGCCGTGCCCGACGCGCACACGCGGCGCACGCTCGAGGCGTTCCGGGCGAGCCCGCTGCGCGGTCGGGTCGTGGTGCTCGACGACGGGGCCGGCGTCGCCGGCTATGCGCTCCTCGCGTCGTTCTGGTCGAACGAGCTCGGCGGCGAGACCTGCGAGGTCGACGAGCTCTACGTCGCGGCCCCCCTGCGCGGCCGAGGACACGCGACGCGGCTCCTCCGCGAGCTCGCCGCCGGGAGCGAGCTCTGGGGCAGCCGGCCGGCGGCCGTGTGCCTGCAGGTGACCGCCGACAACCGCCGCGCGCGCGCGCTCTACCGGCGCCTCGGCTTCGTCGAGAGCAAGAACACCTTCATGGTGCTCCGGTCGCGCTGAGCGCTCCCTCGCGGGCGCGACGCGTGCCGGCGCTGCTACGTTGAAGAGCGAGCGGGCATGGCGACCCTCATCAGCGCGTCGCGGCGCACCGACATTCCGCGCTACTTCGCCGGCTGGTTCACCGAGCGCCGCCGCCAGGGCTTCGCCGAGTACCGGACCGCCTTCGGCGTCGCCGGGCGCGTGTCGCTCCGCCCCGCCGACGTGCTCGGCTACCTCTTCTGGACGCGTCACGCGCGGCCCTTCGCGGCCGCGCTCGCGGCGCTCTCGGCCGAGGGCGTGCCGCACGCCTTCCAGTACACGCTCACCGGCTACGGGCGCGAGCTCGAGCCGACCGCACCGCCACTCCGCGAGGCCATCGACGACTTCCTGCGGGTGAGCGCCGCGCTACCCGATCCGGCGTGCATCGAGTGGCGCTACGACCCGATCGTGCTCTCGGGGACGTGCGACGCCGCGCACCATCGCCGCAGCTTCGGCGCGCTCGCGCGGGCGCTCGCCGGGGCCACGCGCGTCGTCAACGTGTCGGTCGTCGAGCCCTACCTCCGGGCCGTCTCGCGCATCCCCGACCCGTCGGTCCGCTACCGCGCGCCCGACCCGCGCCGCCACGCCACCGTGATCCGGCGCTTCCCTGGGCTCGCCGTTGCCGGCTCGGAGGCGACCGCTCTTTGCGCCGACCTCGCGGCCCTCGCGGCCGAGCACGGGATGGCGCTTCGCGTGTGCTCGAGCCCCGAGCTCGGCGCCGAGCGCTCGCAGTGCTGCGGCCCCGAGCTCTTCCGGCCGTGGGGCGCCGCCACGGCGGCGCGGCTCGCGGCGTGGCGCGTGGCGCCCACGCGGCCCGGCTGCCGCTGCCTCGCCGCGGTCGACATCGGCATGAACGACACCTGCGTCGCCGGGTGCCGCTACTGCTACGCCGTGCGCTCCCACGCCGCGGCGGTCGCGAGCTACCGGCGCCACGATCCTGGTGCTCCGGCGCTCGGCTGAGCGCGTGCGCGGCAGCGAGGCGCGCGGCGGGTGATACGATGCAGCGGCGCGATGAGAGAGCTCCGCCTCGTCACCTGGAACGTGTGGTTCGGCGACTGGGAGCGCGAGGCTCGCTGGCGCGCGCTCTGGGATCGGCTCGGCCCGCTCGAGCCCGATGTCGTCTGCCTGCAGGAGGTCGTGCCGGAGACGCTGGGAAGCCGGGAAATCGGTGCGCTGCGCCGCCGCGGATACTGGGTGAGCGACCGGCGCCTTCGCGACTACGACGTCATCGTCGCCGCCCGCACGGGCGTGGACGCGCACGAGCGGGTGCCGCTGCCGAGTGGCATGGGCCGCGAGCTCCTGGTCGCGAAGCTCGCCGGGACGCCGCCCCTCACCGTCGCCACCGTGCATCTCGAGAGCCTGGCCCACTCGACGCCGCAGCGCGTGGCGCAGCTCGAGCACATCGTGGCGCACCTCTCCGCCGAAGAGGACGTCGTGCTCGCGGGCGACCTCAACTTCCCCGACGGCGACCGCCCCGAGGCCGAGGTGCTCGCGGGCTTCGTCGACGCCTGGCCCTCCGTCCACGGAGCCGACCCTGGCTTCACTATCGACTCCCGGGTCAACGAGATGCGCTACGTGCAACACGGCACGCACAAGCAGGTGCGCTACGACCGGGTGCTGCTGCGCAGCCCGCGCTGGCGCGTCGCCGACGTCGAGCGCCTCGGCACCGAGCCGCTCGGCGACGACCCGTTCACGTTCGTGTCCGACCACTTCGGCCTGTGCGTGCGCCTCGTCGCGGACGGGCCGTTCGGCCGCTGATCCCGTCGACGTCGCGCGCCGGCTCGCCTACGACGGGCCCCGTGGTTCCCGTCGTCGCCACACGGTGTCGCGCGGCGCGCCCGGCGCCGCGGCTCGCCCACGCCGCGGTGGCCGTGGCGGGTCTGTGCGCGCTCGGCGCCTGTACCGTGCCCCCGGTCGCGCCCCCGGGCGCGGGGCCGACGGCGCCCGAGCTCGCCGCGCCGGTCGTCGTCGCGGCAGGGTCGGGCCGGCCGCAGCTCCTCCTGCGCGTGCCGGGCGGCTCGTCGGGCAGGCCCGCGTGCGAGCGCAAGCCCGGGCTCGACGCCTGGTGCGACCCGCTGCCGCCCGGCGTGCTCGGGCGCCTCGGGACGCAGCGCTTCCCCGAGGCGGCGTTGCAGCGCGTGGCCGCTGCGCCCGACGGGCGCTTTTACGCCTCCGCCGACCACGACCACGTGGTCGTGTGGGACGCGGCGAGCGGCCTGCCGCTCTACGCCGTCGCGGTCGGTGGCTCGGCGGGTCTCGCGTTCACGGACGACGGCGCGCGCATCGCCGCGGCCGAGTCCGACGAGCTCAGCGTCGTCGAGACGGCGACCGGCAAGATCCTCGTGCACGACGAGCGGCGCGACGAACGCTGGACGGGCGGGCCGGCGCTCGACGCGGTGCAGTGGATCACGGATCTCGCGGTCGGCGGCGCGCACCTCGCGCTCGGCACCTGCACGCGCCGCGGCGGGGAACCGCTCGTGGTGCTCGATCTCGACGGCCGGCTGGTGGCCCGGCTCGCGCTCGGCGAGCCGCGCGAGGACACGAGTCTCGACGTGACGTGTGCGGACGCCGTGGCGCTCGCGGGTGGCGGCGCGCTCCTCGCCGCGGGGCGGCGCAGCCTCGCGGTCTGGCAGGAGCGGGACTGGCGCGCGGCCGGCGAGCCCACGCACCGCCTCGCGCTCGACTTCGGCTCCCTGCGGGGCCTCGCGTTCTCGCCCGACGGTCGGTGGCTCGCCGCCGCGGGCTCCGGCGAGGCGGTGAACGCCAGCGCGCTCGCCGAGCGCCGCGTCGGCCGCAGCTACGGTCTGCTCCGCGGCGGCGGCTCGGGCTCGGCGTTCGCGCCCGTGTACTCGCCCGACGGCACGCGCTTCGCGGTGGCCTACCGCGACGCCGTGCGCGTGTTCGCGGCCGACACGGGGCGCGAGGAGCGCCGCATCGGGGACATCGTGTCGCGGAGCGCCGTGTTTGCGCCCGACGGTCGCACGCTGATCGCCGGTTTCGGACACCCGTGGGTGCTCGGGCGCGTGGACCTCGCGACCGGTGCGCGCCTGCCGCCCTTCGACGTCGCGCAGCACGCCGTGCCGCCGAGCGTGAGCTACGCGCCGGACGGCAAGCGCCTCGCGACGACGTCGCACGAGGTGCTGCGCCTGTGGGCGCCCGAGAGCGGCGAGCCCCTCGCGGCCTTCGTGCTGCCGCCGGGGCAAGCGCGGCTCGCCGGCGCCGCGTGGGCGCCGGACGGCTCGCGCCTGGCGGTGCTCGACTCCGATTGCGGCATCCACCTGCTCGATCCCGCCGCCACGGAGGCGGAGGCGCGCATCCAGCTCGCCCCGCTGCGCGGCGAGACGGGCTGCGCGGGGCCCACCGGGGTCGCGTGGGCCCCGGCGGGAGGCACGGCGGGCACGCTGCTCGTGATGCTCGCGGATCGGACGCTGCGGCGCGTCGACCTCGCCCTCCGGCGCGAGGCGGCGCCGCTCCTGCTCGACTCGGGGCCGTCGAGCGCGCCGGTGCTGCTCGCCGGGGGCGCGCGCGCGCTCGTCGGCGTCGACCACGAGGGGTGGCTCGTCGACGTGGCGACGGGCGCCGTGACGCGCAAGCTGCGCCTCGAGCCCGGCGAACGGATCCTCGCCGTCGCGGCGGCGCGCGAGGGAGCCACGGTCGCGCTCTTGCTCTCTGACGCGCTCGTCGTGGCCGACGCCGACTCGGGCGCCGTGCGCGCCTGGCTCGAGGTGCCGGTCGACGTGTGGACCCCCACGCTCGCCTTCGCGCCCGACGGTCGCAGCCTCGTCGCGACCTCCCGCGAGCTCGCGCTGCGCTGGGAGCTCGGCGGCGGCCATCCCACGTGGCGCGTGCTCCCCGGCGAGCGCAGCCAGGCGCAGTCGGCGGCGCTCGGTCCCGACGGCCGGCTCGCCTACGCCCTCGACGACGGCACGGTGCTGCTCGTCGATCCGGCGGGAGGCGAGCCGTGAGGGCGCGCGCGCCCCTTGGGTGGGCGGGGTGCGTCGCGGCGGCGGCGGCCGTCTTCGCGGCGTGCGCCGGACCGGGTGGTCCCGCGCCGCAGCCTCGGGGACCGGTCGCGCCGGCGCCGCCGAGTCTCGTCGCCGTGCCGTCTGGTGCCGCGAGCGGCCCGCCGGGCTGCGGCAAGGTCGTCGACGCTCTGTACGCGGCGGTGAACGACCCGTCCGCGCGCCGCCGCCCCGCCGGTGACGCGGCGCCGTCCTCGCCGTCCGCGCGCCACGCGGTCGCGCTCGGCTTCGCGAGCGACGCCGGCTGTGCCGTGCTCGAGGGCGGCGAGGTCGCCTGCTGGGGCGTGCCGGGCACGCTGCTCGGCGAGTCCGAGGACGCGAGCTCCTTCGCGCGCGCGCCCGCGCTCCGCGCGGGGCTGACCGACATCGCCGAGGTCGCGCTCGGCGGCGCGCACGCGTGCGTGCGCTCGCGGGGCGGTGACGTCTCGTGCTTCGGCTGGAACGAGCTCGGGCAGGTCGGCAACGGCGAGGCCTATCCGAACGATCCGGGCGACTTCCCGCACCCCGAGCTCCCGACCGTGTACCCCGTGCCGGCGGCCTCGCCCGCCGTCGCCCTCTGTGCGAGCGCGAGCCACAGCTGCGCCGCGCTCCGCGACGGCAAGGTCGCCTGCTGGGGATACAGCGAGCACGGCGAGTCCGGCGGCACGCGCGCGCTGTCGCGCCGCCCCACCGTCATCGCGGGGGCGAGCGGCGCGACCGCCGTCGCCTGTGGCAGCGGCTTCTCCTGCGCGCTCGGCGCCGCGGGTGCCGTCACGTGCTGGGGCGATCACGGCCAGCTCGGCGAGCCGAGCCCGTCCGGGGACGGCGAAGAGCGAGCCCCGCGCCAGCCCGAGGCCCGCCCGGTCGCGGTGCCGTCGGCGCGCGCGCTCGCGGCGCAGGGTGGGCTCGTGTGCGCGCTCGCGCGGGATGGAAAGGCGCTCGCCTGCTGGGGGCCCGACCGCGACGGGCTGCGCGGCGAGGCCGAGGGGCGCGAGTCCCCGACGGTCACGCTCGGCTTGCCGCGGGCCGCCGACGCGCTCGCCGTCGGGGCCGGGCCGTGCGTGCGCTTCGACGACGGCACCGTCGGCTGCGCGGGCGAGCTCGGCCGGGCGCTCGCGCGCGATCCGAGCGCCTCGGGTGCGGCCTTCGCGCTCGTGCCGGGCGTCGCGGGTGCGCGCACGCTCGCCGCGGGCGGGCGTCAGGGCTGTGCCCTCGGGGCCGACGGCGCCCTCACGTGCTGGGGCAGGCGCCTCGATCTGGCCGAGCACGCCCTGGCCGTGCCCGCGCTCGCGCTCGAGGGCGGCGAGGTGCAGGCGCTCGCCGCCGCCGACGGCCGCACCTGCGCGCTCGCCGCCGACGGGCGCGTGTCGTGCTGGGGCACGGGCCCGAGCCGGACGGGCTTCGAGGACCGGCGCCCGGCGTTCCTGCCGGGCGTCACCGCTGCGGTCGACGTGGCCGTGGGCCCGTACGGTCAGATCTGCGCGGTGCTCGCCACGGGTGGCGTCAGCTGCGCCGGCATCGGCACGGACGCCGCCTATCGGCGCGATGGCGACGCGCTCGCGCCGCTCGCGGGGCTACCTGCGACCCGGCACGTGGCCGTCGGCGCCGGTCACGCCTGCGTGGTCGGCGCGGGCGGTGAGGTGTGGTGCTGGGGCGAGAACTACTCGGGCCAGGCCGATCCCTCCGTCCTGCCGCCGGACGGTGACGCCGGCGACCCGCCGGAGGACCGGCCGAGCTCGAGCGCGCCGCGGCGCGTCGCGGGGGTCCCGTCTGCGAGCGCGGTGGCGCTCGGGCGCGCCACGTCCTGTGCGCTCGCCGCCGACGGTGGCGTGTGGTGCTGGGGAAACAACCGCGAGGGGCTCACCGGGACGGGCGCCTTCGGGCGGACCGCCCCGGTCGGGCGCGTGAAGGGCGTCGCCGGGGCCGTCTCGCTCGGCGCCGGGGAGGAGCTCGCGTGCGCGCGACTCGGTGACGGCGGCGTGGCGTGCTGGGGCGCCGGTGCCTTCACCGCCATCCCCTTCGACGGCATCGCCGACGCCGTCGATCTCGGCGTCGGAAGCGACGAGGCGTGCATCGCGCGCGCGGACGGCAGCGTCGAGTGTGGGGTGCCGGGCTGCCACGCGGCCGTGCCCGGGGTGACCGGCGCGCTCCGGGTGGCCGTCGGCGAAGACCACGCCTGCGCCGCGCTTCGAGGCGGCCGCGTCGTGTGCTGGGGCGCGCGCACGGGCTCGCAGCTCGGCGACGTGCCCGACTTCGATCCGTACGGGCGCCCGTTCCCGTTGCCCTGAGCCCGGGCGCTCGCGGCGCGTCGACAGGGACGCGCCCGGCGTGCTCCACTCGGCGGATGGCGAGCACCCCCTCCGCCCAGAAGAAGCTGTCGCGCGACCTCTGTGCCTTCGCGCTCGGTCTGCCGGGGGCCTACGAGGACCACCCCTGGGGCGAGATCGTCGCCAAGGTGAACAAGAAGGTGTTCGTGTTCTTCGGCACGCCCGAGGGCAACGCCGAGGGGTTCGGCATGGGCGTGAAGCTCCCGGCGTCCGCGGCGCTCGCGCTCGAGCTGCCGTTCGTCGAGCCGGCCGGCTACGGCCTCGGCAAGAGCGGCTGGGTGACGGTGAAGTTTCGCCCGGGCGAGCTGCCTCCCGCCGCCCTCTTGAAGGAGTGGATCGTCGAGAGCTACCGCGCGGTCGCGCCGAAGAAGCTCGCGGCCGCGCTCGCGCCGGCCGAGCTCGCCCCGGCCAAGAAGCCGCGCGCGCGCGCCGCCGCGGGGAAGGTCGTGCGGTAGGTCGAGCTGCTCGACCAAATCGGCCTCGCCGACGTAGGAGCGTGTCGGGAAGAGACGGGCCGGTCGAGCCCGAGCCCGACCCGCCCCCCAATCCCACCCGACCGACCTTCTCCCCAACGGGCTTCTAGGTGGCTCGGGGGGCTCCGTCGGCCGCGGGCTGCGGCCCGACCGACGCCGGGCGGGCGCGCACCGCGCCCTCGATCTTCTCCATGCGCGCCAGCATCTCGTGGTGCATGTCGTCGAGGCGCTCGTGCATGTGCGCGATCTCGAGCTCGGCCTTGAGGTTCACCTCGTACTCGATGTCGTTGCGCACGCGCTCGCGCGCCACCTGGCGGTTCTGGCTCAGGAGCACGAACACCGAGAGGATGATGGCCTCGAGCGACACCGCCATGGTGAGCAGGCCGAAGGGGAAGGGGTCGAAGCCGCCGATGGGCGTCGCCGCGAGCGGCCCCACGTTGAGCACGATCCACGCCGAGAAGCCGGCGACGTGCAGGAACAGGAACGGCAGGCTGCCGCTGAACTCGGAGATCCAGTCGGCCACCTTCTGGACGCGCGAGCGCATGTCCTCCTCGACCGCGTTGATGTCGCGCGAGGCCGTGTGGCGCAGGAGGCGCGCCGTCTCGCGCAGCCGGCGCCCGAGCGCCGTCATGAGATCGAGCGCCGCGGCGGGCTTGATGCGCAGGAACTCGTCGAGATCGCCGCGGTCGACGACCAGCGCCTCGAGCTCCTCGGTGACGAGCGCCGAGGCGGTGCGGGGTCCGGCGTCGAGCAGCGAGATCTCGCCGAAGAAGTCCCCCGGGCGCGCCGTCTCGAGCACGATGCGCGCGCCGGTGTCGTTCTTGAAGAAGATCTCGACCTCGCCGCGCCGCACCACGTAGAGCGTGTCGCCCGGGTCGCCCGTCGAGAACACGACCTTGCCGGCCTCGATCGTCACCGTGTCGAGCCGCTCGGCGAGGGCTGCGCGCTCCGCATCGTCGAGCAGCGCGAACATCGGCACGTCGGCGAGCATCTCGGCGTTGGTCGGCATCGTCGATCTTTACACCACGCCCCTCGGAAGGTGCCAGCGAGCTCTTGCCCCACTTTCGTGGCACTTTCCGGCGCGGGTCGTACGCTGGATGGAGCGGGTCTCGCTGGAGCCTCCTTCTTCCCCCCTTGGTCTCTCGCGTCGGCGGTGGTGCCGCGCGGCTCCAGCCGAGCTCGCAGACTCCCGTCTCACCCCTGCCACGCGCGCGGCGGCCGCGCCCGCCCTGCGTGGCAGCGGGCGGGTCGCCCGGGTGGCGCTCGCCGGCCGCGACGCTACATTGCGGCCCGCGCGCGCCCGCACGCGCGCGGCGACCGCCCCGAGGACCCCGATGAAGCTCTACTACAGCCCTGGCGCCTGCTCCCTGTCTCCCCACATCGTGCTCCGCGAAGCGGGACTGTCCTTCACGCTCGAGCGCGTGGATCTGCGCAACAAGCAGATCGTGAGCGGCGGCGCCTACGGCGACGTCGCCCCCAAGGGCTTCGTGCCGCTGCTCGTCTGCGACGA
Organism: Myxococcales bacterium; assembly: GCA_016212965.1. Taxonomy (GTDB): domain Bacteria; phylum Myxococcota_A; class Polyangia; order Polyangiales; family Polyangiaceae; genus JACRDA01. Next base: position 11,175 of record JACRDA010000371.1, on the reverse strand, counting down.
CGGCGAGCGGCTCACCGAGGGACCGGCGATCGTGCAGTACCTCGCGGACCTCGCGCCCGCCTCGAAGCTCGCCCCGCCGGCGGGGACCTTCGCGCGCTACCGGCTGCAGGAGTGGCTCGCCTACATCTCGACCGAGATCCACAAGCAGTTCAGCCCGCTCTTCAGCCCCAAGGCGCCGGAGGAGTGGAAGGAGCACCAGCGGCAGCTGCTCGCGGCGCGCTTCGACTACGTGTCGCGCGCCCTCGAGGACAAGAGCTACCTCCTCGGCGACGACTTCACCGTGGCCGACGCCTACCTCTTCACGGTGCTCCGCTGGACGAAGCTCGTCGGCATCGACCTCGCGAAGTGGCCGGTGCTCGTCGCCTACCAGGAGCGCGTGCGCGCCCGGCCCGCCGTCGCCGCCGCGTACGAGGCCGAGCGCATCAAGGTCTGAGTCCCGCTCGCTCCGTCGAGCACCCAGATAGAAACAACCACGGAGCTCGGCGCGGGCGCCGAGCTCCGTGGTTCTGCTCTGCGGCCGCTGCGGTCTCTGGGTGCCTGCGCACACCGTGCGCCGGGCGGCGCGCGCCTTGGCCGGTCTTCTCAGGGTCCCGCCGTCAGCCGGCGATCACGTGCGGCCGACCGCGGCATTGACCGTGGGGGGCCGATTTGCAAGGCTCGGGCCCCTGTCTCTCCAGAAAGGACCCGCGCGTGCCCGCCATCCTCGACACCCTGCTCCTGCTCGCCCTGCCGGCCTCCGGCAAGAGCGAGGTGCGCAAGTACCTCGCCGGCCTCTCGCCCGCCGCCTGCCGCGACGAGTTCGGCATCGGTCCCACGGTGCAGCTCGACGACTACCCGTACGTGCACCTGATGCGGCGCATCGACGACGAGCTCGCGGCGCACGGCGGTGAGCGCGGCTACTTCCTCGCGCCGGACAAGGGCTTCCGCGACGGCCGCGACTGGCGCACGCTCATCGAGCTCGTCAACGAGGACTACGCGGACCTCGTGTGTCAGCGCCGCCCGGCGCCCACGGCGGCGGCCGAGTGGCTCTTCGACCGGATCGATCTGGCGCGCTCGCGGGTCGGGGCGCTGCCCCACCTCGGCGCCCTGCCGGCGCGCCTCCGCGGTCAGGTCGCGGCGGCGGTCGAGCGCGACGCCCGGGCCCTCTACGACGACAAGGTCGCGGCCTATCCCGACACGCTCGCGGGCAAGACCGTCGTCATCGAGTTCGCGCGCGGCGGTGCGGCCGGCTCCACCCTGCCGCTTCCCGAGCACTACGGCTACCGGGGCTCGGTCTCGTGCCTCTCGCCCGCCATCCTCGATCGCGCCTCGATCCTCTACATCTGGGTCACGCCCGAGGAGTCGCGGCGCAAGAACGAGGCGCGCGCCGACCCGAACGACCCGGGCTCGATCCTGCATCACGGCGTCCCCATCGACGTGATGCTCGGCGAGTACGGCTGCGACGACATGGCGCACCTGCTCGAGACCTCGGGACGCCCCGACCACCTGCGCCTGCCCGCCTGGGGCCGCGACTACGAGCTGCCGGTCGCGCGCTTCGACAACCGCGTCGACAAGACCTCGTTCGTACGCGGCGCGCGCGAGACCTGGGCGTCGGCCGACGTGGCCGCGCTGCACGGCGGACTCAAGGACGCGTTCACGCGGCTCCGGCGCGGCTGACCGAGGCTCGCCCTCGGGGGCCGGGGGGCCGAGGGGCCCCCGCGACCGAAACCGTGGGGCCGCCGGCACGGCGGCGCTTGCGCGGGCGCGCGGCGCGCGTACGTCTCGACCAAGGCGCTGCGCGACGCGGGGAGGCGCCAACCTTCCCGGAACACCCATCGAGATGACGCCCATCAAATGATGGTCGTCAATTCCGGTGCATGCTGTCGGCGGCACGGGGCCCCCTTCATGAGCCAGACCGGCAGCGACATCGAGATCCGCTTACACGGGCGAGGCGGCCAGGGTGGCGTGACGTGCGCGAAGATCCTCGCGGCTGTCTACGCCCACCTCGGCAAGAGCGTGCAGACCTTCGGCGACTACGCCGGCGAGCGCTCGGGGGCGCCCGTCCGGGCGTACACGCGCGTGAGCGACCGGCCGATCACGAACCGGAACAAGGTCTACGCACCGCATCACCTGCTGGTCCTCGACCCGACCCTCCTGTCGGACGAGGTGGTGGCAGGGCTCGCGCCCGGCGGCAGCCTGCTCGTCAACACGACGAAGCCGCTCGGCGCCTTCGCCGGGCAGTTCGAGCGGTTCCGGCTCGGCGTCGTCGACGCGACGGCCATCGCACGCCGGCACGGCATCGGCACCCGCTCGGTGGTCATCGTCAACACGACCATCGCGGGCGCCTTCGTCCAGGCGCTCGGCTTGCCGCTCGACGCCCTCGAGGCGGCGTACCACAAGCTCGGGCTGCTCTCGAACCTCGCCGCGGCGAAGGAGGCCTACGCCGCGACCGAGCTGCGCGCGCCGACGAACGGCGCCGCGGCCGCCGCGGGCCTGGTCCCCCCGGCCCCGGTGGCCCCGGCCGTGCTGCCGCTGCTCGAGCACCGCTTCGGTCCCGCGCCCGCGGTGCCGACGGGCTCGTGGCGCACGCAGACGCCCGAGTACCGGGAGAAGCTCGCGCCCTGCAACGCCTGGTGCCCGGCGGGCACCGACGTCGTCGGCTTCATTCAGACTCTGGCGAAGAGCGGCGAGGCCGCGGCGGCCGATGTCCTCGGGCGCTCGACCCCGCTCGCGGCCGTGTGCGGGCGCGTGTGCCCGGCCCCCTGCATGGAGGGCTGCAACCGCGCCGAGTACGACGGCGCGGTCAACATCCGCGCGCTCGAGCGCTGGATCGCCGACCACCGACCGGTCGCGGCGACGGAGCGCGAGCGCCCCGGCAAGGTGCGGCGCGTGGCCATCGTCGGCGGTGGGCCCGCGGGGCTCGCCGCGGCGTACACGCTCGGCATGAAGGGCCACGAGGCGGTGATCTTCGACGGCGAGCCCGCGCTCGGCGGCGTGCTTCGCACCGGCATCCCGAGCTACCGGCTGCCGCGCGACGTGCTCGACCGCGAGATCGACGGCGTCCTCGCCCTCGGCGTCACGACCGAGCTCGGCAGGTTCCTCACGCGCGAGCGCGTCGAGGCGCTCGCCGAGGAGTACGACGCCGTCATCCTCGCGACGGGCCTGCAGAAGCTGCGCGGCGTCGACGGCGAGGCCCCGAAGCTCGCGGGCGTCGAGCAGGGTATCCACTTCCTGCACCGCGTGAACATGCAGGGGCGCGTGGAGCTCTCCGGGCACGTGGTCGTGCTCGGCGGCGGCAACACCGCGCTCGACTGCGCCCGGAGCGCGCTGCGCTGCGGCGCCGCCAAGGTGACCGTCGCCTACCGGCGGACGCGCACCGAGATGCCTGCCATCGCCGAGGAGATCGACGAGGCGCTGCACGAGGGCATCGCGTTCCTGTTCCTCCGTCAGCCGCTCGCCTTCGAGGGCGACGACGGCCGGGTGGAGCGCGTCATCCTGGCCGAGGTCGAGCTCGGCCCCCCCGACGACAGCGGGCGGCGCCGGCCCATCGTGACCGACCGCAAGGTCGAGCTCGCGTGTCACACGGTCCTGCTCGCGCTCGGGCAGTCGGCCGACCTCTCGCTCCTGCCGGCGGGCTACGCGCTCGACGGCATCCACCTGCGCAAGGCCGGCGCGTCCAGCCGCTTCTACGCGGCGGGCGACCTCGCGACCGGCGACGGCACGGTGACCCACGCCATCGGCAACGGGCGGCGCGCCGCCACCCAGGCGCTGCGCGATCTGGGGCACGAGGTCGAGGTCTTCGAGCGGCCGGACCGCACGCTCGCCGTGCCGGTCACCGACATCCGCGTCGACCACTTCGCGCGCACCCCGGCGGACCACGAAGCGCTCGAGGTCGCGGCCGGGCGCGTGGCGGGCTTCCTCGAGGTCAGCCGCGGGCTCGGCAGCGGGCTCGAGGCCCACCGCTGCTTCTCGTGCGGCCACTGCACGCGCTGCGACACCTGCCTCGTGTACTGCCCGGAGGGCGTCATCCGCCGGCAGGAGCACGACTACGCGGTCGACTACACGAACTGCAAGGGCTGCGGCATCTGCGTGACCGAGTGCCCGCGCCGCGCGATGGAGATGGTGTCATCATGACGGTCGAGCTCGTCACCGCCAACCACGCGGCCGCGATGGCCGCGACGCTCGCCGCGCGGGCCAACCGCACGGGGCGCGGCTTCGGCAGCGGGGTCTACCCGATCACGCCGCAGACCGAGTGCATCGAGCTCCTGTGCAAGCAGGAGATCGAGAAGGGGCACGTGGTGCGCGTCGAGAGCGAGCACAGCGCCATGGCGGTGTGCATCGGCTTCTCGCTGGCGGGCCTGCGCTCCTTCACGGCCTCGAGCTCGAACGGCCTGTCGTACATGACCGAGAACGTCTTCGTCGCGGCCTTCTACCGGCTGCCGGTCGTGATGATGGCGGTGAACCGCACGCTCGGGCCGCCCTGGAACATCTGGGTCGATCACGGCGACACGCTGGCGCTGCGCGACGCGGGCTGGATCCACTTCTACTGCGAGGACAACCAGGAGGTGGCCGACACCATGCTCGCCGCCTACCGCCTGGCCGAGGACCGGCGCGTCCTCTTGCCCGTGCTCGTGTGCCAGGATGCCTTCGTCCTCTCGCACACCATGATGCCGACCGACTTCCCCACCCAGGACGCGGTCGATGCCTTCCTGCCGCCGCTCGACCTGCCGCACCAGCTGACCCACCGGCCGCGCACGGTCGGCGGGCTCGACTTCCCGCACGAGACAGAATCGCACCGAAAGGAGCTCTCCGAGGCGATGGACCGCGTGCCCGCCGCCTATCTCGACGTGCAGGCGGAGTTCGAGAAGACCTTCGGCCGCAAGCTCGCGGCGGCGGTCGTGCCGTATCGCCTCGAGGACGCGGAGGTCGTGCTCGTGTCGATGGGCACGACCGCGAGCACCGTGCGCTCCGCGGTCGACACCGCACGCGAGCGCGGGGTCAAGGTGGGCGCGCTGCGGCTGCGCATGTTCCGCCCGTTCCCGGGCGCGGCGCTCGCCGCGGCGCTCGCCGGCAAGAAGCGCGTGGCCGTCCTCGACCGCGACATGTGCCCCGGGCTCGGCGGCATCGTGTGGGCCGAGCTGCGGGCCCTGTGCGAGCCGGGCGCCGTGTGCCAGAGCTACATGATCGGGCTCGGCGGGGGTGACATCCGGCCCGGCCACGTCGACGGCGTCATCCGCGACGTGTGCGCGCGCGAGCGAGCCGGTGCACCCGAGGTCGTGGAGGTGGCGGGATGAACGAGCCAATCCTGGGCGGGCTGGCGCAGAGCGCGCGCGATCGCTGCGAGCCGCTGTTGCGGGCCGGCAACACCAACTGCGGCGGCTGCGGCATGTCCATCGCCCTCCACATGCTGTCGCGCGCCATCGGCGCGCGGCGCGTCGAGCTGGTCATCCCGGCGAGCTGCGGCATCGTGACGGCCGGCGCCTACCCGGCCTCGGCTTACGGCGCACCGGTCGTCGCCTCCGCCTTCGCGTCGGCCGCGGCGGTCGCCACCGGGCTCGCGCACGCGGCGCGCCTCAACGGCGAGAACACGCGCGTTGTGTGCTGGGCGGGCGACGGCGGCACCTTCGACATCGGCATGGCCACCGTGTCGGCGGCCGCCGAGCGCGACGAGGACATCCTCTACGTCTGCTACGACAACGAGATCTACGGCAACACCGGCGGGCAGCGCTCGTCGGCGACGCCGCTCGGCGCCGTCACGACCACGACGCCCCTCGGCAAGGGGCTCGAGAAGAAGGACGTCGTCGGCATCATGGCTGCGCACCACCTCCCGTACTGCGCCACGGTGTCGCTCGCCCACCCCGAGGACCTCATGCGCAAGCTCGAGCACGCGCTCGACGCCCGGGGCTTTCGCTTCCTGCACATCCTGTCGCCGTGCCCCACCGGCTGGAAGAGCGAGCCCGCCGAGGGCATCGAGCTCATCCGGCTCGCGGTGCGCTCCGGGCTCTACCCCGTCTACGAGGTGTGGGACGGCCGGCGTTTCAAGGTGAACGTCGAGCCCACCTTCGACGCGAGCGCGCTCGAGCGCTACTTCGCCCTGCAGGGCCGCTTCAAGGCCAAGCTGCTCGATCTCCCCCGCATCCGCGCCACCATCCAGGCGACGTGGGACGATCTGCGGCGCCGCGCGACCCACGACTGAGCTCGGCGCGGGCGCCGAGCCGACCGGCTTGCCAAGGCAGTCACTCGATCCGCCCGCGCCGAGCTCCGTGGTTGTCTCTTTCTGTGCGCTTGGAGGGGAGTCACAGAGCTGAGCCCTCAGTGGCTGCGCGGCGGGATGCTCGATGCGGGCGGGGAGCCCGAGACGTCGTCCTGCGGGAGCTCCAGCGAGAAGGTGCTGCCGCGGCCCGGTGCCGTCGCGAGCCCGACGACGCCGCGGTGGGCCTCGGCGATGCGCTGCACCACGGCGAGCCCGAGCCCGGTGCCCGTGGCGCGGGTCGTGAAGAAGGGCTGGAACACGCGGCGCGCGAGGTCGGCATCCATGCCCGGACCCTCGTCCTCGACGTCGATGCGCGCGAAGCGGAGCTCGGCGCGTTCGAGGCGGTAGACCCGCACCCGCACGACGCCATCCGGTGCCGCCTGCGCCGCGTTGAGCAACAAGTTGACGAGCGCGCGGCGCAGCATGGCGGCGTCGACCGGCGCGGCGAGGGCCGCCGGCTCCACCTCCACCACGATCTCGGGCTCGTGCGGCGCGAGCGCGCGGCGCGCGGCGTCGACCGCGCCGGCCACGATCGGGGCGAGGGCCTCGCGCTGCCGCCAGGCCTTGGCGGGACTTGCGAGCGTCAGCACGTCCTCCACGAGGCGGTTCAAGCGGTCGGCCTCTTCGGCGACGATGTCGAGCAAGAGGTGGGCCTCGCCCTCCGGTGCGAAGCTCCGGCGCAGCAAGCTGAGCGAGTTGAACATCGCCCCGAGGGGGTTGCGCACCTCGTGGGCCAAGAGGGCCGCGACCTCGCCGACGGCGGCGAGGCGCTCCTTGTCCACGAGCTCGGCCTGCGCCGCCGCGACCCGGTCGTAGCTCTGGCGCAGGTCGGCGAGCAAGCGGGCGTTCACGAGCGCCGTCGCCGCGTGCCGGCCCAGAACCTCGAGAAAGCCGCGGTCGTCGTCACCGGGGAGTCGCTCGTGGAACGTGGGGTGGGGCGTGAGGCGGCGCAGGAGCAGGACACCCACGGTGCCGCTCGAGCCGCGCCGCAGCGGCAGGGCGAGCAGCCGCGCGTCGTCGGGGGGCGCCGCGCCCGTCGTCGGGGCGAACAGCGTCTCGAGGCGGCTCACGAGCCCGGGCATGCGCGCGCGCGCCTCGGCGGCGGACGCGACGAAGGGCTCCTCGGGCCAGCCGGCGGCGTCGACCAGCTCGTCGCGCGAGGCCCCGAGCCGCGCGGCGCTGTCCTCCTCGCAGCCGCGCAGGGCGCGCACGGTCGCCACCGCGGCACCGCGCGGTGAGGTGAGGGCGCCGAGCCCTTGCTCGAAGGGGTAGAGGTCCATGAGCAGGCGGGCCGCGTCGTCGAGGATCGCCGGCGCGTCGGTGAGCGCGCTCACGCGGATGGCGAAGTCGCTCAGGGTGCGCATCTGGCGCAGCTGGCGCTCGCTCGTGCGGCGGGCGACGTAGAGCTCGCGCTCGGCGCGCACCAGCTGCTTCAGCTGGGCGTCGAGCTCGAGGTTCTCGCGGCGCAGTCGTTCGAGCTCGTCGCGCTCGCTCACGGGCCGCCCGCTTCGCGGTAGAGCGCGCACAGCACCACCGTGTAGTTGTGGAAGAACGCGCGCGGGCCGATCTGGGCGATCTCGCCGAAGGTGTGCAGGCCTAGCCACGGCACGTCCTTGCCGAGGATGCGCTGCACCGGGTCGATGACGACCTCGGTGGTGCGCTCGGCGAAGAGCAAGCGGCCGCGCCCCGCGCAGTCGAACTGCAGCACGCAGAGCGGCTTGTCGTCGGGGTGGCGCGCGCGGATGCTCTCGGCGCTCGCGGCGGCGCGCACCGCCACGCGCTCGTGCTGGCGGATCGCGACGCGCACCTTCGCGCCCTCTCGGAGCCCGCCCGCGAAGAACAAGGCCCCGCTCGCCGCATCGAGGCGCAGCGGCACGCGCACGATGTACTCGCCGTAGGACGAGCCCGCCTCCGCGGGCAGCGACTCGGCCACGCACATGTAGGCGACGTTGAGGCCGTCGAGGCCCTCAGCGGAGTCGGGCAGGTAGTCCTTGAGGAAGCTCCAGGCCGGTCGGCCGGCGATCTCGTGGACGAAGCCCTGCCCGGCGCGCGTGATCTGCCGCTCGGCGCCGACGGGGTCGCAGCCGTGGCTCACGGCGATGTCGGCCACGATGGGACCCGAGACGGTCACCGCCACGACGGCGTCCGACCGGACCGCTGCGCCCAGGTACTGGTAGGTGCGCTCGAAGCGCAGGGCGTCGCCGGCCGTGCCGCCCGCGAGCGCCACGGGCATGGGCAACGCGGCCTCGAGGGCGCCGAGCAGCTCGCTGCACGGCACGGTCAGCCCGTCGACGAACAGGAGCACGAGCTTCGCCGCCGGGCTTCGCTCCGCGATCGCCCGCGCGAGCTCGCGCGCCTTGCCGCCGGGGTCGCTCGCCACCTCGCCGACGCCGACGACGTCGAAGGAGACCAGCTCCGAGGCGAGGACCATGACGCCCACCACGTGCGAGCCCTCGTCCGAGCCGTCCTGGGTGATCACGCCCTCGGCCGAGCAGCCCGCGAGGGGCGCGTCGGCGGTCCGGGCACGCACCCCGCAGAGGAGCTCCGCCTGGTCGTAGCCCGTGGTCGCGAAGACGAGCACGAGGTCGGGCGCGCGCCCGTCGAGCCCGGCGAGGGCGGCGGTCGCCGCTTCCTCGCCAGCGGTGCGCGGCTGGTGGTGGGTGCTCTTTCCGACCCCGACCCGGACGGTCAAATGCGGCTCTCAGTTGATGGGATTGATGACCTGCTGGTTCAGGCCACCGGGGTACGCGTACGAGTCGTACGCGTCGTAGCCCACGAGCACGACCCCGAAGGGCGCCGAGCCCGCGAGCGTGTGTGCGCCGTCGGCGGTGGCGATGCGCGCCACCTCCCACGGCCCCGCGCCGACCTGCACGAACTGCGCCTGCGCCACGTCCGTGCCGTCGACCGAGACCGTCTCGCCGGCCGCCTTGGTGAGGACGAGGTAGTCGTAGGTCCAGTTGAAGGGCACGAGCACGATGTAGTGGTCGAGGAACTGCTCGACGGGCACGGCCTGCGTCATGGCCGGGTCGCCGGCCTGGTTGACGGGGGCGTTCGTCGTGTAGCTCGACGACAGGTACTCCATGAGGTGGATGGGCTTGTCGGCGCTGAGGAAGAAGTCGCCGGGGTTGGCCATCGTGCCGCTCGTCTGGAAGAACAGCACCTGGCCCGGCTGCATGGTCTGGCTGGCGGGCAGCCCCGTCACCGCGGCGTTGGCGCTGAAGGTCACCTGCGTGTTCGCCTGGCTCGCGACGACGTGCCACTGCGTCGCCTCGGGCGTGCCCGTGGAGCGCACCGGCAAGCGCGCGCCCACGTAGGTGCGGCCCCACGTCTGGAGCCCGAACATCTGCTCCTCGAGGTGGTCGCAGCAGCAGCCCTGGGCCGGGATGTTGGCGCACCAGTGGGTCGAGAACACGGCCACGGGCTTGTCGGCCGTGATGTAGCTGCCGGCGAAGGCCCCGGTGCTCGACTCGATCTGGACGAAGTCACCGGCCTGCATGGCCGGGAAGTTGTAGAGCGTGCCCGCGGCGAGCGCCGGGATGCTGCCGCCGGCCACCGTGGCGATCGACGGAGTGAAGCTGACGACGGTGTTGTCCTCGGAGGCCACGATCATCACCTGGCCGTTGCCGTAGCTCGGCTTGCCCCAGCCCGAGACGTAGTAGTAGCGGTCGAGCGCGCTCGTCGGCAGGAGCAGCGAGGCGTCGCTCGTGTACGAGGTCTGCCCGTTCACCGGCTGGAACTGGTAGGCGATGATCGGCGAGTCGCTGACCACCCGGTAGGCCCCCGCGGCGAGGCTGTTCGTGTAGTTCACGTGCCGGTCCGGCAAATCGAACTGGTGGAGCGTGCCGGGCGGGACCGCGAAGTTCTGGATCGCGGTCCAGACGCCGCCCTGACGCGTCTGCACCTCCACGTTCGCGGTCGCCGCGGCGTCGACGTTGGACACGACGACCGCGTAGGGCTGCGCGTCGTAGCCCTCGACCGGGTCGTTGTTCGCGTCGACCGCGTAGTAGACGCACCCGACCGAGGTGTGGAGCAGCTCGGCCATGTCGCAGGCCGTGATGCAGTCGGTGTCGATGGTGCCGTCGCAGTCGTTGTCGATGTTGTCGGCACACAGCTCGAGCACGGCCGGGTTCACGGTGGGGTCCGCGTCGTCGCAGTCGCCGTTCGTGACGGTCCAGCCGTCGGCGTCGACGTCCTCGTCGACGAGGTTGTCGCAGTTGTCGTCGATGCCGTTGCCCGCGATCTCCGCGGCGCCGGGGTACGCGTTCGGGTTGCCGTCGTCGCAGTCGCCGCCGCACGGCCCGAGGCCGTCGCCGTCCTGGTCCGGCTCCGCGGCGTCGATGAAGGAGTTGCAGTCGTTGTCGACGCCGTCGAAGCAGGTCTCGAGCGCGCCCGGGTGGACGTGGTGGTCGGCGTCGTCGCAGTCGCCCTGCGCCACGGTGTAGCCGTCGCCGTCGAAGTCGGCGTCCACCACCCCGTCGCAGTTGTTGTCGACGTTGTCGCCCGGGATCTCCGTCGCGGCGGGGCTCACGTTCGGGTTGCCGTCGTCGCAGTCGCCGGCGCACGGGCCGAAGCCGTCGCCGTCGCCGTCCGGCTCCGACGCGTCGGTCGCGCCGTTGCAGTTGTTGTCGACGAGGTCGTTGCACACCTCGACCGCGCCCGGGAAGATGCTGGGCTGCAGATCGTCGCAGTCCCCGCCGAGCGGCGTGAAGCCGTCGCCGTCCTGATCCTGGTCGAGCGTGCTCGTCGTCGACGAGGTGGTGCCGCTCGTCGTGGTCGTGGCCCCGGTTCCGCCGCCGCCGGTGCCGGTGGTCTCCTCGGTCCCGCTGCAGGCCGCCGCGAGCCCCACGAGCAGCGTGCCGAGAACCACGCGCATGGAAGTCGTCTTGTTCACCATGGTCGTGCTCCTCAGCGGATCTCGCACTCGAAGGTGGCCGTCACCGTGT
>JACRDA010000367.1 GCA_016212965.1 Myxococcales bacterium | reverse complement strand
GGGCGGCGCCGGCGGCGGGCCGGGGCACGGGCGTCTCGGCAGGCGCAGGCTTGGCGGCAGGCGCAGGCTTGGCGGCAGGCGCCGTGGCGTCGGAGGGTGGGGCCGGCGGCTTGGCAGCCGGCGCAGGCTTGGCGGCGGGCCCACGCACGTCGGCGGGTTGGGCCGGCGGCTTGGCGGCAGGCGTCGGCTTGGCGGCAGGCTTGGCGGCGGGCGCAGGCTTGGCGGCGCGCGCGGGCTTGCCGCCGTGTCGGCTCGGCGCCGGCGCCGACCGCTCCGGAGCCCGGTTCTTGGGTGTGGACGGCGCGGTCGCGGTGGGCGCCGCGCCCCCCGTCGTTCGCCGCACCCTCGGGCTGCGCCGCTTGCTGAACGGTTCCTCGTCCGCGCTCGGCACGTCCGTGCCGCCGGGCACGCCGTCGCGCCGGTCGCTGCCGCGATCATCCGACATGGAGCTTCACCTCGAAATCGAGGACGCCTGCTCCGCCATCGGGCGGCCCAATCGTCCTCTCCCACGCCTACGGAGTTAGCTGACGGGCTCGGGCCAGGAGAGTTGCCCTGGACCACTCGCGTGGTCGTTCGCCCCGTGGAGCGGGGCCGCTCCGTTGGGTCCTCCGCTGGTCACTGCGCGGACCATTCGGCATCGCGAGAATGTGCCTTCGGCCGCGGAGGAAAGCAAGCGCACCCAGGCAAGCGCACACATGGCCACCATGTGCGTTGACCCACCATGCGCGGCGCGTACGATCGAGGCCGGGAGCCGTGGCCGACGGATGAGCAGCAGCGATCGTGGCGGGGCTCGCACGCTCCGCGGAGTCCGCGTCGCCCCGGCCGTGCTCGGCGCCTGCCTCGGCCTCGTCGCGTGCCCGGGCGTCCTCGGTCCGGCGCCCTCCCCCAGTCGCGGCTCTCTACCGGCCGTGAGCATCGCGCCGAGCCCGCAGGTGGCGCCTCCGGGACCCGTCCCAGACCCGAGCGCGGTCGCCGCGCCTGCGTCGGGTCAGGCCGTCACCGACGCGGAGTGCCGCGAGGAGGAGGCGTGCCAGGCGGTCGGGTGGTGCACCGCGCGCGGGGACCGCTGCATCGCCGGTAGCGACGCCGACTGCGCGCAGCACAGCTTCTGCCCGCGGCTCGGGCACTGCACCGCCCGGGACGGCGAGTGCGTCGTGGGCAGCGACGCCGACTGCGCGCGCACCGACGCCTGTGGCATGGCCGGGCTGTGCCGCGCCCAGAACGGCGCGTGCGTCGCGGCGACCGACGCCGACTGCCAGCCGAGCTCGTGGTGTCGCGAGGGGGGGCTCTGCCGCGCGCGCGCCGGGAAGTGCGTCACCGGCTGCCGCGACATGCCCGAGTGCGAGGAAGACGGGAAATGCACCGAGGCCGAGGGCGGCTGCGTCGCGGCGACGGACGCCGACTGCGCTCGCAGCAACGCCTGCTCGCGCTATGGCCTGTGCCGCGCGAGCGGCGGCTGGTGCGTGCGGTGAGCTCGCTTCGAAGGGGCCAAGGGGTCGAGGGGCCAAGGGGTCCAGGCGGAGGAGCCCGAGCCAGCGCCCCCTTGACTCCTCGGCCCCTCGACCCCTCGACCCCTACGTACCGACGCAGCGAGCTTCGTTCTAGAAGCCGGGGGGCGGTGTCGCGAAGCGGCCCTCGGACGGCGGGGCGAAGGGGCGCCACGGAGGCGGCGGCGGGACGAGGACGTCGTCCGGCGGCGGGGGCGGCACGAAGACACCGCAGCCCGGCCTGAAGCGGCACGGGTCGACGGGGCCGAAGACGTCGATGCCGCGCGCGAGCAGGCCGTCGGCGTCGTCGTAGTGGACGCGCACGCTGCGGGTCGGGGCGTGAGGGTTGGCGCGCTCGAACGTCGTCTCCATCACCTGGCTCTCGCGCTCCTCGCCCCAGCCGGTGCCGAGGTTGCTCTCGGCCGCCGAGGGCGACGGGTGGGCCGCACCCGCGCGGGGTGCGTCCGGCGCCGGCGGGGCGCGCCAGCGCAGGTCGCCGATCTCGAGCGGCGGACGCTGGCGCTCCGCGAAGGCGTGGAGCTCGATTTCGCCGATGCGGACGGGCGTGCCCATGAGCGCCGCGTAGCTCTCGCTCGGGTCCGAGAAGCGGAAGGCCGCGACCGAGGAGAGGCTCGTGCGGAAGCCCTCGATGAGGACGGTGCCGAAGGGCGGCAGCAGGTAGCCGCGTGGGGTCACGCCGTCGCTCGGCAGGCCGTTGACGGCATCGCGCCCGTCGATGCTGACCACGGCCTCCATGCGCTGCCCGCCGTGGTTGCGCACCCGGACCGCGTAGCGGGCGCCCGGCTCGCCGAGCACGAAGGTCTGGCCGGCGCGCCGGAAGGTGCGGAGCGGTCGCCCCGCCGCGTCCTCGAGCTCGAGCGACACGTCGAGCGCGGGCCGCGGGCGGGGCCGCGGCCGCAGGGGCTCCTGGGCGCGGGCCTCGGTCGCGGCGAGGGCGAGCAGGGCGCAGAGGACACAAAGGACGTGGGGGCGGATGCGCGACGGCATTCGATGGCTCATGGCGGCTCCCGTCGAGGACCTCGGGGCAGTGGGACGCGGTGGACGCGGCGGCGCGCCACGTCACGCACCTGTGTACGGGCGAGCCCGTGCAAGGATCTGAGGCCTCGGCCCCTCCCGTGGCGCCCCGGCCATGCTAGGTCGTGCGTAGCCATGTCCGAGCTCGCCGCCTTCCCGTCGCTCGTCATCCGCGCGCAGGGCTTCGTCCCGAGCGGGGCCTTCGCCGAGGCGCAGGCCGCCTACCTCGACCCCGATCCCGCCGAGGTGGCCGAGCTCCGGCGCCTGCTCGCGGCCCACGAGGCCGGCATCGTCGCCCACTACTACATGGACCCGGAGCTTCAGGGCGTGCTCTCGGCGTGCGCGTGGCCCCACATCCACATCTCGGACTCGCTCGTCATGGCCGACCGCGCCGTGAAGATGGTGGAGGCCGGCGCGCGCCGGATCGTGGTCCTCGGCGTGGACTTCATGTCGGAGAACGTGCGCGCCATGCTCGACGCTGCCGGTCACGCGGCGGTCCCGGTGTGGCGGGTCGCCGAGCGCCCCATCGGCTGCTCGCTCGCCGAGGCGGCCGAGAGCCCGAGCTACGCCGCCTACCTCGAGCGCGCCGCGCAGACGCCCCGTTCGCTCCACGTCGTCTACATCAACACGAGCCTGCGCACGAAGGCACAGGCCCACGCGCGCGTGCCGACCATCACCTGCACGAGCTCGAACGTGGTGCAGACGGTGCTCCAGGCGTTCGCGCAGATCCCCGACGCGACCGTGTGGTTCGGGCCCGACACGTACATGGGCGAGAACCTGCACAGCCTGTTCGCCCACCTCGGGGAGCTCGACGACGCGGCGATCCGCCGCGTGCACCCGGCCCACGACCGCGCGCGCCTCGCGCGCCTGCGCGCTCGCTTCCACCACTTCGAGCAGGGCAGCTGCGTCGTCCACCACATGTTCGGGGCGAGCGTGGTCGAGACCGTGAAGCGGAGCTACGCCGACTGCTTCGTGACCGCGCACCTCGAGGTGCCGGGGGAGATGTTCGCGCTCGCCCTCGCCGCCGCGGCGCGCGACGGCGGGGTCGTCGGCTCCACCTCGAACATCCTCGACTTCATCGGGCGCAAGGTCGACCAGCGCGCCGCGAGCGGCGGCGGAGGCCGGCTCCGCTTCGTGCTCGGGACCGAGGCCGGGATGATCACGGCCATTGCGCGGCGCGTGCAGGCGACCCTGCGCGCGGCGGCCGAGCAGACGGCCGCGGACGGGCTCGAGGTCGAGATCGTGTTCCCGGTCGCGGCCGAGGCCGTCGTCGCGACGGGCGAGCGCGAGCTGCCGGTCGTGCCGGGCGTCGCCGGCGGGGAGGGCTGCTCGCCGGCCGGCGGCTGCGCCACCTGCCCGTACATGAAGATGAACTCGCTCGAGGCCCTGTTCGACGTGCTCGGGCGCCTCGACCGCCCGGCCACGCTCGCGCTCTTCGCGCCGCGCGTGTACCGGGAGCTCGTCGCAGGCCGGAGCGCCGCGGAGCTCGGGAGCGAGCCCATCCTGCACATGCGTGCCTTCCAGCGCGAGGGCGTGCTGCCGGCCGCGCTCGTGCGCGACGTCGTCGAGCGGCACGCGCCGGGCTGAGCGCACCTCGACGGGGCCTCGGCCGCGTCAGGCCCCGGTGGGTCGCGCGTGCTCAGCCGCAGTAGCCGAAGCCGGGCAGCGAGCCGCTCGGGTTGCACTGGCCGAGCCCGATGCAGTCGTCGTTCGACTGGCACATGACGACCGCGTTGCAGTTCGCGCTGCAGCTCACCTCTTGATAGCCCTGCTGCGGGTCGAAGTAGCCGCAGCACTGCTCGTTCGGGGCGCAGTCCGCGGGGCCGGCGCACGAGAGCTCGGCGAAGCCCGGCGCGCAGGTGCCCGGCGCCGAGCAGTACTCCTGGTTGTAGCCCGAGCAGCACACCTGGCCTCCGGTGCAGTCCCAGTTGCCGCAGGGGATGACGGGATCGACCGGCCACGTCGTGGTGCTCGTCGTGGTCGTGGTCGTGGTGCCGGTGGTGGTCGTGGTCGTGGTGCCGGTGGTGGTCGTGGTGCCGGTGGTGGTCGTGGTGCCGGTGGTGGTCGTGGTGCCGGTG
>JACRDA010000373.1 GCA_016212965.1 Myxococcales bacterium | reverse complement strand
CGGGCGGTCGCGTCCCCGGCCCTGCGCGCCGCGCTCGACGGCGTCGCGTCCGGCGCGGCTCCGGCAGCGCTCGGCCGCGCGCTCGAGGCCGTCGACGAGGAGGCGCGGCGCGGCCAGCAGGTGTGAGCCGGGGGCGAGCGAGCCTGAACGCCCCTCGCCGGCGCCGCATCGAACGAACGCCCGCGGACGCGACGCGCGCGCGAGCGCCCCAGGCGCGCCGACTTGTGATTGAATGGTCCCCCCTGGCCGCGACGACGCGGCCTCGATGCGATGGAGTGGCTTACATGATGCGATCGAAGCTCGTGTGGACGGGCCTTACCCTCGCCCTGCTCGGCATGGCGTGCTCGTCGGTCGAGGAGGCACCCGACCCGGGCGGGACCGGGGGTACGGGCGGGACCGGCGGCACGATCGTGCAGCCGCTCTCCATCGTGTCGGTGTCGGCGCCCGACGAGTACACGGTGCGGATCGTGCTGAGCGCCGCGCCGCCGCCCGAGGCCACCGAGCTGCCGATCTACGCCTTCGCCGGCGAGGGCGGCGCGCTCGAGGTGCTGGCGGCCGCGCTCGACCCCGCGGCCAAGACCATCACCCTGACGACCGGCAAGCAGAAGCTCGGGGTCGGCTACGACCTCGCGCTCACCCGACCGGACAGCGAGCTCGACGGGCTCGCGGCGAGCTTCCTCGCCGCCGACACCGCGACCTTCTGGGTGGTCGATCTCGGCAGCCCGCAGTTCACGCAGTACCAGGTGACCGCCGACCGCAACACCATCGGCACGCACACCGTGATCTACATCGAGCAGGGGATGGCCTCGAGCTCGTCGGACATCGCGACGGCGGTCGACCTCTTCGACAACACCACCTACGACACCGAGACCGCGCTCTTCCACGCCATGCCCGACAGCGACGGCAACGGGCGCGTCGTGCTGCTCGGGCTCGACGGCAAGGGCGCCTACGGCGGCTACTTCGACCCGACCAACACCCTGACGGACGCGCAGGCCATGCAGCAGATGGGCTACCACTCGAACGAGATGGAGCTCTTGCACATCAACATCGAGTGGGGCGACTTCGACTACTGGCAGGTCATCGTCGCGCACGAGTTCCAGCACCTGCTCTACGAGGAGAAGCACCCGTGGAGCAACTGGAACTACCACAACGAGGGCCTCGCCGAGTGCGCCGTCCACGCCGTGCTCGGTCAGAACGACCTCGCGATGCAGCACTACCTCGCCGACCCGCAGGGCGGCATCGCAGCGGGCGAGTCGCTCGTCATCTGGACCTATGCGAACTACGACCAGTACGTGCTCGCGTACCTCTACTGGACGTACATCGCGAGCCAGCTCGGGGGCGTGTCCGCCTACGGCGACCTCTTCAACGTGAGCGGCGACCCGTCGTCGATCCAGTCCTTCCTCCAGGCGAGCCTCGGCAAGACCTTCGCCGAGACCGAGCTCGCGATGCTCATCGCGGCGCGCGTGCAAGCGGCGACGGGCGAGAACGGCTTCAACGGCATGCTGAACGTCGGGGGCACGCCGCCGGTGTCGACCGCGAGCTCGCTCAATCTCCCACCCTTCGCCGGGACCTTCATCGACGTCGGCGCGGCCGTGACGAGCGTCGACTACCCGGGCACGCAGGGCGCCGACATCGTGTACGCGGGCATCACGGGCGCGGGCGCCGTCGATCTCGCCGCACCCTTCGACGTAACGAACGGCGTGCTCGTGGTCCTCAACACCAAGTTCGCCCCCAACGGCGGGGCAGCGCAGCCCTCGGGCCCGAACCTCTTGCCGTTCGCCCCGAAGCTCGCGGCGTCGCTCGCGCCGAGCTCGCGGCGCGGCGTCGTGCTGCCGAACGGCCACGACCCGGCCTGGCTTCACCCGCCGCCCTTCAACCCGAGCCGGCTCGACCAGATGCGCGCCTGGCAGGTGGCGACGCAGGTCGCGCGTTGAGCGGCGCCGAGCCCGGGCGCGCGCTCGGGCTCGGCCTCGGCCTCGGTGCATCGTGGCTTGCCCGCCGAGGGCGTCGCGAGCCGCCGCAGCGCTCTGCGATCGGCGCCCCGGACGAGCGGAGCCGCGGTGGCCCGGCCCGGGGGCGGGCCTGACCCCGTCGCCCGCTCAGGCGCGCGTGCCTCGCGCGGCAGCGGACACGGTCGACCGAGGGTCCTCGGCGCGCCGCGCGCGCAGCTCACGCTCGAGCGCGTGGAGCTGTGCCGCATCGTGCAAGCGGCGCGCGATGGCGTCGGGGCCCATGTCGACGCTCGGCGGGAACGGTGGCCGAAGGGTGCGGCCGGCGCTCACCTCGCGCAGGCGGCGCTCGATGGCTTCGGGGCTCATGTCGACTGCCATCACTCGGTCTCCGAGAGCTTCTGGACGTCGAGCAGGTCCTGGGGCCGGCCGGAGGCGAGCTTCATCGCCACGAGGCCCGCACGCGAGACGACCGACAGGGAGCCTCCCGCCACGGCCACGCGCTCCCGCGCGACCCACACCGGCGCGAGCTCCTCGCCGACGAGCAGGAGATCGAGCATGAGAACCTCGCCGGTCTCTCCGAACTTCACGACGCGGTGGAGCTCGCCGGTGGCCTTGAAGCGCATCGGCAGCGACTCGGCGGTGAACCCGAGGGCCTTGGCGACGGCCTTGGCGCGCACGGCATCCGCCGGCAACACGAGCAGGTCGATGTCCTTCGTGAAGCGCGGCGCGCCATGGACCGCCACCGCCAGCCCACCGCACAGGGCATACTCGATGCGACCGGCATCGAGCGCGTTGGCAAGGGCCACAAGCTCGGCGAAGAGATCGAGCGCCATCGTCGCCGAGTCTACCGCAGGGAGCGCAAGCGCGCGATCGGCCCGCCTACCCGACCGGGCGCGCCGTCGCAAACACCCTTCGCGCGCCGGTTCAGGGCCGCCGCTCGAGTGCGGCATCAGTCCGCGAGCGGCGCGCGGCAGCAGCGGAAGCCCGTCTGGTAGTAGCGGAAGCCCTCCGCGTGGCCGCGCGTCACGGGGCGGCAGGCGTTGCGGTACTCGCCCCAGTTGCCGCCCTTGAGCGAGCCCTTGAAGGGCTGGCCGGTCTCGTTGTCGACCCACTCGTCCACGTTGCCCGTGAGGTCGTGGACGCCGTAGGGGCTCACGCAGCGCACGCGTGCGCCGGAGGGCTCGCGCTGATCGAGGCGCGCGAGCTCGGCGTCGCGGGTCGCGGGCGAGAAGAGGCGCTCCTCGTTCACGATGGGCGAGATCTTGTCGATCGGGCAGGCGTCGGCGTCGCGCACCTCGCCGTAGGGAAAGCCGAGCCGCGTGGGGCCCTCGCAGGCGAGCGTCCACTCGGCCTCGGTGCAGAGGCGCTTGCCCGCCGCGGCGCAGAGCTTCCGGGCGTCGTGCCAGCTGTTCATCACCGTCGCGAGCGCGCCCTCGCGGTTCGGCCACTCGTAGCGATCGATGCAGTAGCGCTTGCGCTCGGTCGCGCCGGGGCAGGCCGGCGCCGGAGCCCACTCCGCGCACTGCCACGATTTACGCGGCCGCAGGCACGTCCGCTCGAGCGCCGGACAGTAGTCGCCGTCGACGAAGACCATGTCGTCGGGGCACCGGCCCGAGGGAGGGGCCCCGGCGCCCGCGCTCGCTGTCGCGCTCGCCGAGGTGGGGGCGGCACTCGGCGGCGCGTCGGGCGGCCGGGCGAGGCCGGCGTCGGTGACGCGGACGTCGTGCGTCGGCGGCGCCGGGAGCGGCACCCCGTCGGTGGACGCGCCGCGGGCGCAGGCGCTCGCCAGCACGGCGGCGCAGGTGGCGACGACCGAGGACGAAGCGCGGCTCGTGGGCACCGTCAGCGCGCGCGCGATGCAGAGCACGGGCGGGGGGCGAAGGGCCGACATCGAGCTTCTCCAGCGCTCGGAGCTCCGAGCAGGCTACGCCGTGGCCGCCTGGCCGGCAAAGGGCCCGTCGACCGAGGGCCACCGCCGCGGCGCGCGGCCCCGCATGGACAGCCCCGCGCGGACGCGACACCTGTCGCGCCATGCACGGCGGCGCGCGCGCGAGGGCGGCGACGACACGCGCGCTCTGCGCCGCTAGCCTCGCGCTCGCCGCGTGCCCGCCGGCGGCGCGCCGGCCCGATCCGCCGCCCGACGACGCCGCGCGCTGCGAGCCCCTCCTGAGCGCGCTCGATCGCGCG
>JACRDA010000038.1 GCA_016212965.1 Myxococcales bacterium | reverse complement strand
GCGGTGTACACGGCCGTCTGCGCGCCGCCGCTCGCGCCGCCGGTGCGCACCGCCACCGGCGCACGGGCGCGCTGAGCGCGGGTCGGTCGACCCGACGCGGCTCGGGTTCCCGATTGCGGAAAGCCGCGCGCTGCGCCATGTTCGCGCCCCGATCCGGCGTCGTTCAAGGGCAGGACGGAGGACTTTGAATCCTCTAATCGTGGTTCGAATCCACGCGCCGGAACCAGCGGCTCGCGGGGAAGCGCGCACCCGCGAGCGCGCACCCGGCGCCTCGATTGGAGTACGCTCCATCGTCATGCGGCGCCCGGACGCCCCGAACGAGGTGAGCCCGCTTGTCGGACGAGGGTGAGGAGCCACGCGGCCCCGACGCGGCCTTCGTGCTGCGGCTCGTGGCGCGCGACGAGACCGCCTTCAACGAGCTCGTCGAGCTGTACGAGCGCCGCGTGCACGCCCTCGTCTACCGCATGATCGGCCGCCGCGAGGAAGCCGAGGAGGTCACCCAGGACGTCTTCGTGCAGGTCTTCAAGGCCATCGACCGCTTCCGCGGCGAGAGCAAGCTGTCGACCTGGATCTTCCGCGTCGCGGTCAACCTCTGCAAGAACCGCATGAAGTACAACGCGCGCCGCGTCAGCGCGGGCGGGCAGGACCTCGAGACCATCGCGGAGCACACCTCGCTCGACGGCGGCCGCGGGGTGAGCACCGGCACCGTCGAGCGGCCGGACGAGCTCATGGAGGGCGTACAGCTCGAGCACATCGTCAAGCGCGCGCTCGCCGGGCTCGAGCCCGAGTTCCGCGAGCTCGTGGTGCTGTGCGACGTGGAGGACCTGTCCTACGAGGAGATTGCGGAGATCGCGAGCCTGCCCGTCGGCACGGTGAAGAGCCGCATCCACCGGGGCAGAAAGCAGCTGCGCGCCGCGGTCGAGCAGATCCTCGGCGCGCGCGGCGAACGAAAGAGGGACGGATGAGCCACGACCGGACAGAGCGCGGCGCCGGCGACGACGAGGTCGGCGCCCCGCCGCCGAGCGACGGCGGCGCGGGCCGGCGCGAGCTCGAGCTCGACGACGTCGACGTCAAGAACCTGCTGCGCAAGGCGCTCGACCCGCCGCCGCAGCGCCCGGCCACGAAGCGCACGCTGAGGGCGGTCCAGAAGCGGATCCGCGCGCGCTCCGGTGGGCGCTTCTTCGCGGACGGCTGGAGCACGCTGCGCGGGCCGCGCGTGAGCTACCTCGTGACGGCCGTGCTCATGCTCGTGCTCTTGGCGCTCGCGTGGCTGCTCCTGGCGCCGCTCGGGCTGCGCTGACGGAGCGCTCGCTCAGCCTGGACTTCGTGCCGGACGCGAGGCTAGGCGACGGGCTCCAGGCTCCAGGCCCGGAGATTCGCGCCTCTGGATCCGTCACGAACTCCCCCCCGGGTGAATCTTCTGCCAGTCGCGAGCGCGCGGATTTCCGCCCGAAGCCCTCGCGCGAAGCGCGAAGTCCACGCTCAGTCGCCGGTCGTCCAGCGCACCAGGACGACGGTGATGTTGTCGGGCCCGCCGTTCTCGTTGGCGCGCTCGATGAGCTTCGAGCCCGCGACCTTGATGTCGCCGTGCGTGCGCAGGATCTCGGTGATCTGGTCGTCGGGCACCGGTCCGCTCAGACCGTCCGAGCAGAGCAGAAAGGTGTCCATCGGCTGCGGCTGCTCGTAGCGCGTGTCGACCTTGACGGTGTCCTTCATGCCGAGCGCGCGCACGATGACGTTCTTGTGCGGGAAGTTCTCGATCTCTTCCGGCGTGAGCCGCTTCATCTTGATGTAGTCGTTGAGCAGCGAGTGGTCCTCGGTCATCGGCTCGAGCCGCCCCGCGCGGAACCGGTAGCAGCGGCTGTCGCCCACATGCGCGATGAAGACGCCGTCCTCGGCCGCGAAGAGGCTCACGTAGGTGGTCCCCATGCCGCGCTTCTTCCCGTCGCGCTGCGCGGCCTCGTAGATGCGCAGGTTCGCGAGCTTCACGCCGGTGATGAGGCGGTTCTCCTCGTAGCCCTTGCTGCGGTCCATCTTGTAGGGCCAGGTGCGCTCGGGGTCGTCCGCGGTCTCGCGGAGGAACTCGTGCAGTGAGTCGATGGCGAGCTTCGAGGCCACCTCACCCGACGCGTGACCGCCCATGCCGTCGGCGACCACGTAGAGGCCATACTCCGGCATGAGCGCGAAGTTGTCCTCGTTGTGGTTGCGCTTGCGACCGACGTTGGTCTCGCCTGCTACTTCGATTCTGACGCCTGCCGCCACTTTCGCACCGGGGTAAGGGAAACCTCTACCTGCCAGGAGCCCCACCCGGGGGCCCGACCATCGCCCGGCAGGCCGGGAGACGCGCACATGTGGGCGCATCCTAGCAGGCCGGTGTCCAACTCGGGTGCGTTTTTTCGGGCACCTGCGCGCGCTCGCACCGCCATGCCGCGCTCGACATTCGCGGCCGGCGGTGGCAAGGGCTAGCCATGGCGAGCCGACATGGAGAAGGCCGCGACGACGCGAGCCGCGCGACCCCGACGGCCCCGGCGCACGGCGCCGACCCGCACGACTTCGACCCGGAGCCCGCGCACGCCCTGTCGCCTGGCGAGCGGCCCTCGCCGCGCTGGCTGCCCGTCCTCGGCGCCTTCGTCGTCGCCGGCGGGGTGGCCTACTGGCTGTGGAGCGGGGGCGACGCATCCACCAGGGCACCGACCGGCGCAGCGAGCGCCACGGCGAGGTCGGGCGTGTCCACCGCTCGTCCCACGGAGCCGCCACCGGCGAACGCACCGGAGCGGCTGCGGAGCGGCCCCCCCGCGCGCCCCTCGCCACCGCCGGCAGCGAGCCCGCCCACCCCGGCCCCGCCCGCCGCCCCGAGCGCCGCCGCGACGGCCAGGCCGCGATGAGTGTGCCGAGCCCGAGCGCCGCGGTCGAGCCGGCCGGCGGGCGGGCGCTCGTCATCGGCACCGGCACGATGGGCCAGGGCATCGCGCAGCTGTGCGCCGTCGCAGGCTGGCAGACCCACGTGTTCGACGTCGAGCCCGCCCGGCTCGCAGCCGCCGAGCGCGCGATCGCCGCCGCGCTTGGCCGGGCCGTCGACAAGGGCAAGCTCACGGCGCCTGCGCGCGAGGCCGCGCTCGCGAAGCTCCTCGGCTTTGCCGACCTCGAGGCGGCGAGCGAGGGCGTGGGTCTCGTCATCGAGGCGGTCCCCGAGCACATGGATCTGAAGGTCGACGTGCTCGCGCGCGTGCGCGACCGCGCGCGCGACGACGCCTTGCTCGCGTCCAACACGTCGAGCCTGTCCATCACCGAGCTCGGCCGGCGCCTCGGGGCCGGCCAGCGCACGGTCGGCATGCACTTCTTCAACCCGCCGCCGGTGATGGAGCTCGTCGAGGTGGTGCGCGGCCTGCACAGCTCGACCGCGAC
Source organism: Myxococcales bacterium (assembly GCA_016212965.1). Lineage (GTDB taxonomy): Bacteria > Myxococcota_A > Polyangia > Polyangiales > Polyangiaceae > JACRDA01. The sequence continues at coordinate 11,079 of JACRDA010000038.1, read as the reverse complement.
GGTCGAGCGCGCCTGCGAGCTCGCGCGCGCGCTCGGCAAGACCACCATCGTGGTGAGCGACACGCCCGGCTTCGCGACGAGCCGCCTCGGCGTGGCCATCGGTGCCGAGGCGATCCGCATGGTCGAGGCGGGCGTCGCGTCCGTCGCCGACATCGACCGCGCCATGGAGCTCGGCTACCGGCACCCGATGGGGCCGCTCAAGCTCGGCGACCTCGTCGGGCTCGACGTGCGCCTCGCGATCCTCGAGCACCTGCATCGCGAGGTGGGCGAGCAGTTCCGCCCGCCGAGCCTGCTGCGCCAGATGGTGCGCGCCGGGTGGCTCGGCAAGAAGAGCGGCCGCGGCTTCTACTGCTGGTCCGATGCCGGTCCCGAGCCCACGGACCCACGGCGCGGCGACGGCTGACGGCGGACCCCGCCGTTTGCGCTGGAGCCCGGCGAGCGTCGGCGACGACTACTTGGTGCCGGGCGGCGGCGGGACGTCCTCGCCCTTGCGAATGCGCGCCCGCACGCCCTCGAGGTCCTTCTCGCGCTGCTGACGCGCCGCGACCTGCTTCTTGCGCTCCTCGGCGGTCTTGCGGTGCGCGTCAAGCATCGGAAAAGCCGCCGACAGCGCCGTCCACGCCTCGCCGGACTTGTCCCAGCGCTTCACGCGGTCGTCGACGGTGGTCTTCTCGTCGACCTTGACGCCCCGCCCCTCGCGCTCGGCCACGTCGCCGAGCAGCAGCAGCCGGTTCGCCTTGGCGACGTCGTTGCCCTGGCTGCTCGCGGCGGCCTCGAGCGCCTCGCGGGCCCCGGTGAGCTCGCCGCGCATCATGCGGGTCTGCGCCAGCATCAGCCGAGCCGTCATCGAGGTGCCGTCGATCTTCACGGCCTCGCCGAAGGCCTGGATCGCCACGTCGCTGTTCTTGTCCTGCACGGCCTTGATGCCCTGGGCGATGGCCTCGTGGAGGGGGCTGATGCCCGTGACGCCCGCAGGATCGCGCCGCACCTCACCCGCGGCCGGGGCCGGGGCGGGTGCGGGCTGCGCGAGCGCGAGGGACGAGCCGAGGAAGGCGCCGACGAACGAGATGCCTGCGAGGAGCTGCCGCATGGGATCCTAGGTTAATGCCGAGCGCCCCCGAAGGGTAGCGGGTTGCGCGGCAAGGCCGACGACCCGTCAGCGGCCGCGCTTCGGCGGGGGCTCGGCCTTCTTGCCGAACAGCCGCCCGAAGAGGCCGCCCTGTGCACCCCCGGGGCCGCCGCCGTCGCGCTCCTTGCGCATGTCGTGGAGGCGCACCTCGCGCGCGGCGTCGATGTTGCGCGGGTTCAACACCATCGCCGCGCGGAAATCGCGCACCGCGCGCTCGAGCTGGCCCGACTGCTTCAGGAGCTGGCCGCGGTAGTACAGCGCCCGCTCGTAATTCGGCTCCTTGTCGAGCACCTTGTCGAGCATCCCGAGCTGCGGCGCGTAGTGCGCGGCGCGCTCGGCGTCGCTCGCGCCGGGCGCCGGCTGCCCGATGCGCTGCGCCTGGATCCAGGCGAGCAGCGTCAGGTACTCGGGCTGATCCGGATCGGCGGCGACCGCCTGCTCGACGAGCGCCTCGGCCATGCCGACCTGACCGCGCTTGAACAGCACCTCCGCCTTCTGGAACTCGAGCGCCGAGTCGACGACGCGCGCGACCATCTCCTTCTCGCGCGCCGTGCCGCCGCCCGAGGCGACGAGGCGCACGTAGTGGTCGCGCTTGTTCGGGTCGCTCAGGGTGTGGAACGCCTCGTTCAGGCGCGCGAACACCTTGGCCACCCGGGAGCGCATGTCCACGAGCTGCGGGGGCACGCGGTCGGGGTGCCAGATGCGCGCCAGAGCGTAGTAGGCGTTCTGCACCTCCATGCCGGTCGACTCGGGCGCGACCCCGAGCATGGCAAAGTAGGTCTCGTCCTCGATCGCGGCGACGCGCTGCTCGATGAGCTCGCGGGTGAGACCGTCCGAGGCGCCGCCACCCGGGCTCGACGAGCGCGCTGCGGGTACGCCCGCCGCCGAGCTCGTGCCGCGCCGTGGCGCGTCCGCGGTGCTCGCCATCCGAGCCCCGGCCGCGCCCTCGCGCGCCGGCACGGCGGGTCGGTGCGGGCCAGGCGTCGACGCAACCGCGACGTCGAGCGGCGGGTCGGAACGCGCGGGGACCGGGCTCCGGCTCGACGGCTCCCGCGCGGCCACCGCGGGTGGCGGCCGCGGAGAGGGAGAGACGGACTGCGCCGGAGCGCCGGCTGGCGAGGCGACCGCGCCCCGTGGCGGCGTCGGAGCGGTGCTCGTCCCACGCCGCGCCGGGGGGGGCTCGGAGCCGACGCTGCGGGGGGGCGCAGCGTCCGGCTCGGCCTCGGCGACCGGCTGGCTCCCCGGCGGCGCCGGCACGACGTCTCGCGCCTCACCCTGCCGTGGCTCGCGTGCCGGCGCCGCGGCATGCATGGCGGGCTCGCTCGTGCGCCGCGGCGCCGTCGGTACCTGGGAGGTGGGCTGCGCGACCTTGCGAGCCGGCGGCGACGACGCGCCGCCCGCGCGCGCGGGCGGCGGGCGCACCGGCCGCGGCGCCGCGACCCGTCGGGGCAAGCCCTCGACGTGAACCACGAGCGGCGGGCGGCCGCCCGCCCCGAGCTCGAGCTGCCGCGTGATGACGAGCGCGTAGATCGTCGCCTTGACCACGGCGTCGGGTGCGACCCGGCGCGCCAGCAAGGCGGACAGCGGGACCGGATCGCCCAGCAGGGCCGCGACGACCTGGGCCTCGTCGCCACCGAGGTCGAACGCGTCCGGGTCGGCCTCGGGGTGCAGCGCGAGGCGGTGGTTGCCCAGGCGCGCGAGCGCCTGCTCGACCGCAGGGTCGCCGGCACGAAGGCGCACGCCCGCCATGATGAGCGGCATCGGCTGGCAGGGCGTCAGGTCGGGGCCGCCGTAGGCCTCGATGACGTTCGCCTCCGAGTAGTACGCGTAGCGGCTCGCCGCCGGCAGAGCGAGCATGAACTGCAGCTTGAGCTCGAGCTGGCGCGTGAGCGCGAGGCGCAGGCTCTCCTCGTCGAGCAACCCGTGCTCGACGAGGTAGTGCCCGTGCAGCTCACCCGTCTGCGAGACGGCGCGAAGGCTCGTCATGAGCTGCCGCTCGTCGACGAGCCCCATGTCGACGAGGGTGCGGTCGAGCGGCCACACCGTCTGCCAGGTCCGCACCTTGGAGGGCAGACCGTCCTGGAAGTAGATGGCGCAGCGTCCGCCCTCGGGGGACACGAGCAGCGTGCTGCCCGTGAGCCGCTGGTCGAGCCCGTAGACGAGCTGGTGCACGAGTGGGGTGCGCTCGAGCGTGCCCTGGGCGGTCACCTCGGGCTTGCCCTTGCGGGCGGCCGGCGCGTCCGGGCTCGTCGCGGCCACCGCCTTCTGCGGCCCCGGGCCTAGCGCGATGGGCTCGCGACCCGCCGGCACCGGCGTGGCGATGCGCTGCCGGCCGGCCGCGACCGGCGGCGCGATGGGCTCGCGACCCGCCCGCACCGGGGTGACGAGCCCTTGCCGACCCGCCGTGACCGGCGGCGCGATCGGGCTGCGACCGCCGGCCCCCGGAACCGCCGCCTCGCGCGGCGCATCCGGCTGCACCAGACCCGAGGCGGGGATGAACGGGCCGTCCGGGTCGCCCCATGCGCCGGCATCGCCGCCGACCGACACGGCGGGCTCGCCGCCCCCCTGGGGAGCGTCGCCGGGCGTCACGTTGGAGCGCAGCGTGCGGGGCGAGGAAGGGGCAGGTGCGCTCTGGGGCGGGGCGGCGACGCCCACGGCCGCGGGCTCGCCCCGGCGTGGCCCTCTGGGCGAGCGCGGCGAGTCCTCGAGGTCCGCGAGCTCGAGCGCGAGAGGTGGGGCCGGCTTGCGCGTCGGGGAGTCGCCCCGCCGCTGGCGGTCTGCCGCGCCACCGGGGCCGCTCGCCGGCCCCCGCGCGCCGTCGCGCCCGTCGTCGTCGAGCGCGAAGAGATCGACCTCGGGCGCGTCCGGCGCGTCTCGGTCGTGCGGCTCGCCGGCCTGGGCCGTCTCGAGCTCCGTCGCGAAGCCGACCGCGAAACCGGCGGCGGGCGCCTGGGGCACGCGCGGCGTCGGCGCCGCCGCCGCGGCCGCTCGATCTTCGTCGCCGTCGCCGTCGGCGGCGGCGGCGGCCTCGGGACCTGGGTCGTCGCCGAAGCTCACGATCCCGACGATGCCGAGCGTGCGTCCCGCGGCGAGGTCGACGCGGCGCGGGGCCGCGAGCGGCGCGCCGTGGGCGTCGATCACCACCTCGACGACCGGGAAGGGGTGGTTCTGCACCAGGGTCGGCACGGTCACCACCTTCGCGACCTCGCCGGTCGACAGCTCGACCACGGTGCCGCGGGGGTACACGCCGAGAGCGCGCGCCAAGAGGCGCAGGACGCCCCGGTCGGCGGGGTGCCGCGTGGCGCCGAGCAGCGCGGTGACGGCGTGATCGACGACGCTGTCCTGCTCCGCGTCCGCGGCGGCGCGCTCGTCCTCGTAGCGGCGCGCGCACGCGAGGACGCGCGCCAGCAGGCTCGCCGTGCGAGCGCCCCGGTAGGGCTCGAGACCGGCCAGGAGCTGCCAGGTTTCGTGGGCGAGCGTCGCCGTGATCTGACCGCCCTCCGAGAGCCCCACGAGCGCGAGCACGCTGGCCGCCGTGGCGGCCGGCAGCTCCGCCAGCTGGTGCTCGGCCAGCGCGGGCATGCCGGCGCGCGCCGCACCGGTCGCGTCGACGCCGGCGACGCGCGGCTTGCCGACGTCGAGCAAGAGGCCCGCGAGCGCGAAGCGGAAGAGCAGCCGCGGGTCGTCCGACAGCGGAGCGGCCATGCGCAGCGCGAGCAGCGTCGTGTGGACCGCACGCGCGGCCGAGTCGTGCCCCCCGGCGTGCCCGTGGAGGATGCCGAGGCAGGCGTCGGCGCGGCCGAGCTCGACCAAGTGCTCGGCACTGCGACGCAGGCGCGCCGACAGCGTGAGGGTGCCGGTGAGCGCGGCCTCGTGCAGGCGGCGCAGCGCCACCACCGCCTGCGCGTAGTCGTGCGCCGCCCCCTCGGCGGTGCCGCGCTCGGGCTCGGCCTCGGGCTCGCTCGCGGTCGTCGCACCGCGCCGGAAGCGCACGCGTCGGAGCGCCGGCAAGGTGCCGGCACCGCGCTGCGCCTCGACCAGGGCGACGGCGAGCGCACGCAGCTCCTCGACGCCCACGTCGTAGCCGACCACTACCTCGCGCACCCCGAGCACCGCGAACATCTCCCCGAGCTCCCGGGCCGCCGCGTACACCGAGCGGCCGGCGCGCAGCAGACGGCGTCCGACGTACACGGCGTCGGCCGTGAACGACACGCTCGGATTGCGGCCGACCCGCCGACCGTACTCCGCCACGGCCTGGGCCAGCTGCTCGATGCTCGCGGCCACCCCGGGGTGATCGAGCGCGTACATGACGCCGTGCCGCGCCATCCGGTGCAGCGCCTGCACCACCGTCGCGCCGAGCTCCGCCTCGACGTCCGCGGGGTCGCGCAGGCGCTCGCTCATCACGGCTCGCCGCCTCCCGCGCTGAAGCTCGTGCCGAGACGCGCCGCGATGGCCTCCGCCGCCTTGCCAGCCGCCTCGCGCAGCGCGGGACCGTTCCACCAGCGACGGCGCGCGGCGCCGGCCGCCGCATCGAGCGCCTCCTGGGACGCCGCGCGCGCACCGAGCAGATCCACCGCGAGCGTGCGGGTCGCGTCCAGCGTCGGGTCGTGGGTCAGACCGTGCTGACCGACCACCGCCGTCAGGACCTCCTCGGCACGCGCCCCGGAAAGCGCGTACATCGCCTCGAAGAGCGCCCGCTGGTCGGCAGCCGGGCGCGCCATGAAGCCCGGCAGCTGCACGCGGCGCACGAGCTCGGGACCCGCGCTGCGCAACGCCTGGCGCACCAGCACGCCGAGGGCCGCGGCCCGCAGGCCCGCGTCCTCGCCGTCGACGAGGCGCAGCATCTCGCTCTTGAGCTGCTCGGGCGAGCGTGCCGCTGCCGCGATGGCCTCGCAGCGCAGGGCTGGGCTCTTGCTCGCCGCGAGCGGTGCCACGAGCGTCTGCAGGTCCTCGGGCGCGGCCTCGACGAGCAGCCGCATGAGCCGCAGCCCCACCTCGCCACGCAGCGACTCGATGCGCGCGACGATGGCGGCCTCGTTGCCCGGCAGGACGCGGCGGACGAAGCCGAACAGCGCCTCCTGGGCGTCGCCTGCGGGGGTCTCCTCGGCCGCCGCGAGGCAGTCGTCGAGCGCCCGCGCATCGAGCGAAGCCAGCACCTCGCGCAGGCCCTGCAGCACCTCGGCCGGCTCGTCGCGCGTCGCGCCGGGGCCCCCCGTCGCGGCGCCGCACATCTGGCGCAGCACGGAGGAGCGGAACAGCGCGGCCGCGAGCTCGCTCGCGTCGTCACCGAGACGCGCGCGCAGCTGCACGTCGAGCTGCCGGTGCACCTCGAACAGCTCGCCCCAGCGGCGCCGGCGCGCGAGGTCGGCGGAGTAGGTCTCGAGCGGCCCCACGAGCAGCGCCGCATCCTGCCGACGGGCCGCGTCCTCGATGCCGTCGACCAGCACGTCGAGGAAGCGCTCGTGCCACCGCTCGGGGGCGAGATCGAGCTGCGCCGCCAGTCCGGCGCGCGTCGCACGGTCGAGGTCGAGCGCGGAGCGCGACGCGGCGGCGGCGGCGAGCGCGTCGGCGCGGGCCTGGCCGCCGGTCGCGTTGAGCGCCATGGCCGCGGCCTCCACCATGTCCTCGCGAGCCATCGCCTCGAGCACCCGCGCCTCGTCGGCGCGCGCCTCGTCGCCGAAGGGATCGGCGGCGGCGTCGTCGATGGTGAGCTCGACGTGGGGCAGGCGCAGCTCCCACAGCGTGCCGACCAGATCCGCCTCGGTCGCGGCCGCGTCCTCGGTGATCATGCGGAACAGGGCGCGGATCTCGTCGTCCTCGGCCTCGTGCCGGATGCGCACCTCGCGCAGGCCGGCGACGCTGAGGTGGTAGGTCACGAGGTCGTCGGGTGGCGAGGGCTCCCACAGCGTCGTGCCGCGCAGAGCGAAGCCGAAGGGCTGCACGCCGAAGCGCACCTCGCGCTCGCCCTCGCGCAGGAGCTGCCGCGTCGCCTCCACCACGGAGCGCATCTTGGCCTCCACCTCGGGGTGCCCGGTGCGGTACTGGCGCACGGTGATCGCCAGCCGCTCGACGCGTCGGAACAGCTCCACGAGCGCGGTCGACTCGGGCTCGGCGCGCGCCACCGCCTGGCGCGTGGCGGTGACGTGCGAGCGCCCGGCAGAGGACGGAGCGAGCGAGTCCGGCCCCGACGCCGGCGGCCCGCTCTGCAGGCCCCGCGAGCCCGAGCGCGGCGCAGGGCGCAGACCGGCGCCCGGCGACGCCACGGTCACGGCCGAGCGGGACTCTCCGACCGCCGGGGTGGAGGGCGGGGGAGTGCCCGGTCCTGTGCGCTGGGACGGCGAGCTCACCGGCCCGCCACGCGACGGCGACGTCGAGGGCCCCGAGAACGACTGACTCGTGGCCGGGCCTGCCTGCCCCGCGGCGCTCGGGCGCTCGGCCTCGAGCTCGAAGGCGGTCTCGCCGGTCGGCTCCCGCGGCGTGCTGGCGCCCTCGAGCGCGGCGATCTCCGCGAGGACCGCGGTGCGCATCGTCGGGGCGTCGGCGAAGCGGTTGCGGCGGTCCCACTGCAACGCCTTGTCGACGAGCGCCACGACCGACACGGGCAGCTCCGGAGCCACGCGCGCCACGGACGGGGCCGGCTGGGTGGCGGCGAGGATGAAGGCCTCGTTGTCGCTCTTGTTCTGGTGGAGGCGCTGGCCGCTCATCAGCGCGTACAGCGTGGCTCCGAGGGCGTAGATGTCGGCGCGCCCGTCCACGGTGTCGCTCTTGCCCATGGCCTGCTCGGGCGCCATGTACGACGGCGTGCCGAGGGCCATGCCGGCGCGCGTGTGCTCGGTGGCACCCTCGCGCATCTGCGCCACGCCGAAATCGAGCAGCTTCACCGCGCCTTCGTGGGTCACGAAGACGTTCGCCGGCTTGAGGTCGCGGTGGACGATCTTCTGCTCGTGGAAGGCGGCGAGCGCGTCGAGCACCTTCTCGGCGATGTGGAGCGCCTCGACCGGCGGCACGCGCCGCTTCTTGCGCCGCCACAGCTGCTGCAGGGTCTCGCCCTCGAGCAGCTCCATCACGAGGAAGGGCTCGCCCGAGTCGGTGATGTCGTCGTCGAGGATCTTCACGCGGCCCGGGTGGTCCACCTTGTTGGCCACGTAGCCCTCGCGCAGGAAGCGCTCCTTGATGGAGGCGTCCCGCGCGAACTCCGAGTGCAGGATCTTGAGCGCCGCGCGCGAGCCGTTGCGGTGACGGGCGGCATACACGGCCGCCATGCCACCCACCCCGAGCACCGACTCGATGAGCCACTTCTGCTTGATCCAGAGGCCGATGCGCTCGGCCGCCTTGCTGCGCGCGTCCTTGGCGTCAGCTTCGGCCGGCTCGGCAGCCGGCTCGGTGGAGGGCACATTCTCTTTCACGTCAGGCTCACGCGATCCCCCGCGAAAGACGCAGCAACGGCCATTCTTCCGGCGACCGCCGGCCGAGTCAACCGATGGCACCTCGCCGACCGGCTACTTCGGAGCTCGGAGCGCCGCGCAGCGCGCCGCCCCGACCACGACGTGCACGCCGGTGTTCGAGGGCACGGCGGCGTTCCAGGCGCGCGTGAGCTCGGGGTCGCCGGTGAAGATGTCGACGTGCTTGCCGTTGACGCGCGAACCACGGTCCTCGGCGACGAAGCACCCGTCGTGCGCCACGCCGGCGAGGTCGCGCAGCCCGTGCAGCTCCGGGATGTAGAGCACCGTGCCGAGGGGGATCACGGACGAGTCGACGGCGACGGTACGCTCCGGTGTGATGGGCGTCCCGAGCGCCCCGCGCCCGCTCGGGAAGCGCGCCGGGTCGAGCCGCTCGAAGCAGATGTGCTGGCCCGAGCGCGGGCACTCGGCGGCACACGGGCAATCGCGCTTGGCGAAGCTCACGGTCTCGCCAGTCTGGAGCCGCCCGCTGCCCTGCACGCACACCGCGTCGTGGAACGGCTGGCTCACCTCCGCGATGGTCTTGCAGTCGGCGTCGAACAGCTTGCGGCGCGCCACGCCCTTGCCCGACGCCGCCGCGCGCTCGACCGGGAAGTCGTAATAGGTGTTGCGGAACACCTCGGCCCCGAGCGCCGGGTCGACGACGTGCGAGCCCGCCACCGCCGCGACGACCGGCTCGACGGCTCCGGGCTCCGGCCCGGTCCCCGTCCCGGCCGCCACCGTCCCGTCCGGCGCGGGCACCGGCGCGGCCGCCGAGCGCGGGCCGACCCCGGGCTCCGGCTCTCCGACCCACCCGTCCGACCCCGATCCGCGGAGCCAGTCCCGTCCGCCCGAGCAGCCGGAGAGCAGCGCGAGGGCGAGGACGAGCGCGCTCGCCACGCTCGCGAGCGGCACCCGGAGCCGGAAGCTCGTGCCGCCGCGCGACCGCGCGACGACGTCCAGGCCGAAACCGTGCATGTCGGCGATGCGGCGCACCACCGCGAGCCCGATGCCCGTACCGCCCGGCCGTGCGCTGTAGAACGGCTCGAAGATGCGCTCGCGGTCGACCGCCGCGAGCCCGGCGCCCTCGTCGTCCACCGCGAGCGTGACCTCCCCGTTGTCGAGCTTCGTCACCGTCACCCGTACCTCCGCACCGGCGGGAGAGACCTGCACGGCGTTGCGCACCAGGTTCCAGAGTACTTGATGCATCTGGCCCGCGTCCGCCACCACGGCGACCGACTCCGGCCCGGCGTACGTCACCGCGACGTCGCCACCGCGCCCGGAGCTCTGGGCCAGCCGCACGACGTCGCGGGCCACCGCCGCGAGGTCGATGCGGTGCCGGTCCGGCGGGCGCGGGCGGCTGAGGTCCAGCATGTCGGTCACGAGCTCGTTCAGCCGCATCGTCTCGCGCTCGACGATCTCGCAGAGCTGCACCTCCTCCGGCGAGAGCTTGCCGCCCATGCGCAGGAGCTCGATCGAGCCGCGGATGGAACCGAGCGGGTTGCGGATCTCGTGGGCCAGCGCGGCGGCCACGCGGCCGAGCACGGCGAGCTGCTCGGCCTGCTCGGCCCGCGCCGTCGCCGCCTCGAGCCCGCGCCCGGTGACGCGCAGCCGCTCGGACAGGTACGCGGCGAGCACCGCGACCACGGAGATGGCCACCGTGGTGCTGAACGCCGGGTACGCGATGTCGCCGAGCGACGTGGCGTAGCTCGCGAGCTGCTGGTCCGCCGGGGGCCGCAGGACGCCGGCGGCGAAGCCCGAGCACAAGAGGACGTAGCATCCGATGCCCGCGACACCGGCCGTGATGGCCCCGCGGCGGCCGAGCAGCACGGCACCGCTCAGGCAGGTGAGCCCGTAGAGCGACGTGGCGCCGCTCGTGGCGCCGCCCGACAGGTAGACCATCGCGGTCCAGCTCAGCTGGTCGGTCGCGAGCTGCACGTGACCGATGGGTCCGAGCTCGCGGCCGCGGCGCAGGAGCAGCCCGTAGGCAGCCGCCAGCGCGTAGGACACGACCAGCGTGACGAGCGCGATGAGGCTCGAGGGCCCGGCGATCGAGACCTCCCGGAAGTAGAAGAGCTCGATGATGACGAACAGGCCCGAGAGCACCAGCAGGCGCAGGGCCGTGAGCCACGCGAGACGCCGCGCGAGCGGGCTCGGCGCCGCGGCGCCGCGGCGCCGCGGCGCGCCCGAGCGCGGGGGGGACGGAGGCTCGGCGGGTGGCGCCGCCGGGGCCGGCGCGGCGCCCGCCGCTGGCTGCCCGTCGCCCGCCCCGGCGCGCGTCACTCGGCCTTGATGTTGCCCGCGAGCTCGAAGATCGGCAGGTACATCTACACGAGCACCAGTCCGACCATGCCGCCGACCATCACCATTAGGATCGGCTCGAGCATCGAGGTGAGCGAGGCGACGGCCACATCGGTCTCTTCCTCGTAGAAGTCGGCGATCTTGCTCAGCATCTGATCGAGCGCACCGGTCTGCTCACCGACCGAGACCATCTGCACGACCATGCCGGGG
>JACRDA010000366.1 GCA_016212965.1 Myxococcales bacterium | reverse complement strand
CCGGTTGCGCCGGAACCGCCCGCGCCGCCGGTCGCCCCGGCACCGCCCGAGCCGCCGGTCGCGCCGGCACCGCCCGAGCCGCCGGTTGGGCCGGAACCGCCCGAGCCGCCGGTCGCGCCGACGCCGCCTGCTCCGCCGGCGCTCGTGGCGCCGGTGCCGCCAGGATCCGAGGGGTCGCTCGTGCAGGCCGCGAGGACGAGCAGGCACGCCGACAGGGTCGTGCCGAGGCGGTGGTGGGTCATGGCAAGCACCTTCCAGGCAGTTCGTCGCGACGCTAGCACGAGGCTCGGCGGGCCGCGGCGCGGAGCACGGGCCCACCGCGCGGGCGAGCGGGCGTCGTCACTCCCCGAGGTAGGCGTCGCGCACGCGCGCGTCGGCGAGGAGCACGCTCGCCTCGTCGGTCATCGTGACCTCGCCCGTCTCCATGACGTAGCCGCGGTGCGCGAGCTTCAACGCCATGCGCGCGTTCTGCTCCACGAGCAGCACCGTCACGCCCTCGCGGTTCAGGGTCTCGATGACGTCGAAGATGCGCTTGACGATGAGCGGCGCGAGGCCGAGCGAGGGCTCGTCGAGCAGGAGCAGCTTCGGCTTCGTCATCATCGCGCGGCCGACGGCCAGCATCTGCTGCTCGCCGCCCGAGAGCGTGCCCCCGGCTTGGCCCCGACGGTCGGCGAGGATGGGGAAGAGCTCGAACACCTCCGCCAGATCGCGCTCGAGGTCGGTGCGGAGCTTGTGGCGCAGCGCGGCACCCCCGAGGCCCTTGCCGTCCGGGCTGCGGCGCAGCTGATCCTCGCGCGTGAAGGCGCCCATCTCGAGGTTCTCGAGCACGGTGAGGCGCGGGAAGATCTTGCGCCCCTCGGGGCACTGCACGAGGCCGAGGCGCACGATCTCGTGCGCGGGCACCGTCGCGAGATCGCGCCCCTCGAAGGTGACCCGCCCGGTGCGCGGCTTGACGAAGCCGCAGATCGTCATGAGCGTCGTCGTCTTGCCGGCGCCGTTCGCGCCGATGAGCGTGACGATCTCGCCCGCGCGCACCTCGAGGTCGATCTTCTTCAGGACCTCGATGGCGCCGTAGCCGGCGCTGACACCTTCGAGCTTCAGCATGGCGCGCCGCTCGTCAGCCGAGCTCCTCCTTGCCGAGGTAGGCCTCGATGACCTTCGGGTTCGAGCGCACCTCCTCCGGCGTGCCCTCGGCGATCTTGCGGCCGTACTCGAGCACGCTGATGCGATCGCTGATGCCCATCACGACGCGCATGTGATGCTCGATGAGCAAGACGGTCACGCCGCGCTCGCGGATCGCGCGAATGAGCTCCATCAGGGACAGGCTCTCGGCCGGGTTCATGCCCGCGGCCGGCTCGTCGAGCAAGAGCAGGCGGGGCTCGGTGCCGAGCGCCCGGGCGATCTCGAGCCGGCGCTGGTCGCCGTAGGCGAGGTTCTTGGCGAGTTCGCCGGCCCGGTCCTCGAGGCCCACGAACGCGAGCAGCGCGCGCGCGCGCGCCGCGGCCTCGGCCTCGACCCCGAGGTCGCGACGGCTGAAGGCGCCGAGCAGGGCGGTCCACACGAGGTAGCCCACCAGGCCGAGCGCGAAGAGGGCGAACAGCGCCGTCGGCACGCGCGGGTCGGCGTCGAGCTCCGCCGTCGTGGCCGAGAGCCCGACGAGCAGGACGCCGAGCGCCACCGGCGGCAGCGCGTTCGTGAAGCGGTGCGGCGCCCACCACTTGGCCGTCTTGCCGATGTGCCGGTCCATGCCCACGAGCACGTTCTCGAGCACCGTCATGTCCTGGAACAGGCGGATGTTCTGGAAGGTGCGCGCGATGCCGTGGCCCGCGACCCACGCCGGCGTGCGCCGGCTCTGGCGCCACGCCGCATAGGCGCCGCCGACGCCGAGCAGGAGCGCGAGCGTGAAGACGATGGCCCGGGTGAGGCGCGCCGCACGCGCGCCCGCCGCAGCCTCCCGGGCCGGGCCGACGAGCTCGTCGAGGCGCGCGCGCTCCGCGAAGGGTCGGCCGACCGCGACGCCGTCGCGGTCGAGCACCACGAAGCCGCCCGCGCGCGCGACGATCGCCTCGGAGCCGCGCTCGGCCAGCACCTCGAGCGCGGCGAGCAGCTCCCAGGCCGGGAACGGGTCGTCGAAGGAGCCGAAGGCGCGCGAGCCGTCGTGGGTCGTCGGGTAATAGCGCCCACCCGCCTGCTCGACGCGCGGCCGGGCCGCGACGTAGGCGACGGCGTCGGACCAGGCGCGCCCGGGGTCGAAGCCGAGTTCGCGCCCGCGGAAGTTCTGCTTCACCGAGGCCGTCCAGGCGCCGTCGATGTTCGAGGCGAAGAGCAGCATGAGGAGCGCGACCGCGAGACCGACCCCGAGCCACGCGGCGACGAGGAGCTTCTTCCACGGGCGGCGCACGTCGCGCCCGGCGAAGCGGATCGTGCCCTCGGTCGGCTCGTAGATGCCGGTGATGGCGTTGAACACCGTGGTCTTGCCGGCGCCGTTCGGGCCGATGACCGCGTACACCTCGCCCGCGCGCACGCGCAGATCGACGCCGCTGACGGCCGTCAACCCGCCGAAGCGGATGGTGAGCTTGTCGACCTCGAGCAGCACCTCGCCCGGGCGGTCCTCGGCACGGCCCGACGGCGGCAGGGGCGAGGGCCGGCTCGAGCTCGGCGACGGCACGCTCGCGGCGCCGATTTCGTCGGACGGCGTCACGGCCCCACCTTGCTGAGCGGACCCTCGTCCTCGTGGTGGAGCTCGGCCTTCATGCGCGAGGAGGGCCACAGGCCCTCGGGCCGGAAGCGCATCATGAGCACGAGCGCGAGCCCGAAGATGATCCAGCGCCAGTTGTTGAACTGCAGGAACACGTTGCCGCTCGAGGCCGCGGCGAAGGGCTGCAGGAGCTCGGTGATGAGCGGCGAGACGATGTTGTCGAAGCCGAAGAGCACGACCGCCCCGAGGATGGCGCCGCGCAGGCTGCCCACGCCGCCGATGATGAGGCAGCAGAGCACCATGATGGAGTAGTTGAAGTCGTAGGTGGAGGGCTCGGCCGTGGTCGTCAGGGTCGTCGAGTAGAGCGCACCGGCGAGGCCCGCGAGGCCGGCGCCCACGGCGAGCGCCACGAGCTTGATGCGCACCGGGTTGATGCCCATGCAGGCCGTGGCGAGCTCGTCCTCGCGGAGCGCGACGAGCGCCCGACCGAGGCGCGTGCGCTCGAGGTTGCGGAACACGATCGCGAGACCGACGAGCAGGACGAAGGCGATGTAGTAGAGCGCCAGGTACTTCACGCGCGCCGGGTCGGCCGACGACTCGGCCACGGCCGGCGGCAGCCACGGGTCGGGGATCGGGTTCAGGCCGCGCGGCCCGTCGGTGATGCCCTCGAGGTTGAGGATGATGGTGCGCACCACCTCGCCGAAGCCGAGCGTGACGATGGCGAAGTAGTCGCCGCGCAGGCGCAGCGTGGGCGCGCCGATCGCGAGCCCGGCGATGGCGGCGCACACCGGCGCCGCGACGATCGCCCCCCAGAAGCCGACGTGGAAGGGGTACTTCTCGACCGTGAGGATGCCGGTCGTGTAGGCACCGATGCCGAAGAAGGCGGCGATGCCGAGCTGCTGCAGGCCCGCGTAGCCGACCTGCACGTTGAGCGCGAGCGCCAGGATCCCGAAGATGAAGATGCTGACGAGCTTGCGGTCGAGCAGGATCGGGTGGCCGATGGCCTCGAAGAGCCGGTCGACGAACGGGAAGTGCGGGTAGACGCACAGGACGACGACCGCCAGGAACAAGAGCGCGATCGTCGTCGTGCGCGACCGCGGCCCGCGGCGCGCGACCTGCCTGTCCTTGTCCTCGCTCACACCTTCTCCCTCACGTGCGAGCCGAGCAGGCCCGCGGGCCGGAACACGAGCAAGAGGATCAGCATGCCGAACACGACGGCCGGCTCCCACTGCGCGCCGATGTACTGGCTGCAGAGCGCGCGCACGACGCCGATGACGAGCGCGCCGAGCACGGCGCCCGGGATGTTGCCGATGCCGCCGAGGACGGCCGCGGTGAAGGCGTAGAGGCCGTTCTGGAAGCCAGCCTGGTAGTGGACGGTGTTGATGTAGAGCGCGTAGATGACCGACGCGATGCCGGCCAGCCCACCGCCGATGACGAAGGTGGCGCCGATGACGCGGTCGACGTCGATGCCCATCAGGCGTGCGGCGGCAGGGTTCTGGGCCGTCGCGCGCATCGCCTTGCCGAGGCGCGTGTGGCGCACGAGGACGTAGAGCGCCACCATGACGATGACGGAGCTGACGATCACCATCAGGTCCTTCGTCGTGATGCGCAGGTGCGCGCCCTCGCCGAGCAGGTTGACGTTGGAGATGAGGGCCGGGACGTCCTTCTGCGCCGAGGCGTCCTTGGCGCTGCCGAAGAGCGGCAAGCCACCCCAGAACAGGCCTAGGTTCTGGAAGATGAACGACACGCCGATGGCGCTCACGAGCGGCGCGAGCTTGGGCGCGCTGCGGAGCGGCTTGTACACGAGCCGGTCCACCGACCAGTTGAGGGCGCCGCCGAAGACGGCGCACGCGACGGCGATGGTGGGCAGGGCGAGGAGCAGCGTCGCGCTCGAGGCCGTCGGCAGGTCGAAGACCTTGATCAGCGTGAGCGCCAGGAACGACCCGAGCATGAACAGATCGCCGTGGGCGAAGTTGATGAGCTCGAGGATGCCGTAGACCATGGTGTAGCCCAGCGCGATGAGGGCGAACACCATGCCGTTGGTGACGCCCAGGATGAGCTGCTGAGCCAGCGTTTCCACGGTCGACTCGGGGCGGGGAGCGCGCGCGGAGCTAGTTGCCGAGGACGGTCACGAAGTCGAACTTCCCGTCCCGCACGATGTTGCCGCTCATCGTCGTCGAGGTGGTGTCGCCGTTCGGGTCGAACTTCCAGCTCCCGAGCACGCCGTCCTTCTCCTCGGTCTCGATGAGGGCCTCGCGGATGGCGTCGCGGTCCTTGCGCCCGGCGCGCTCGATGGCGTCGAGGGCCACCTTCGCGGCGACGTAGCCGTAGACGGCGTAGCCCTCGGGATCGCCCTGATACTTCTCCTTGTAGCGTTTGACGAAGTCCGCACCCTTGCCGGTGAGCTTGTCGGGGGGCAGCCCGCCGAAGGTGAGGTGCGCGCGGCCGTTGGCGTTCTCGGGGCCCGCGGCCTTGATGAAGGCGTCCTCGAAGCAGCCGTCGGGCATCATGATCTTGGCCTTCAACCCGATGGCGACCGTGTCCTTGACGAGCTGCCCGGCGTTCGTCTGCGTGGTGCCGCCGAAGTAGACCCAGTCCGGGCTCTTCTGCTGGATCTTGGTCATCAGGCTCTTGTACTCCTGAGCCTTGGGGTCGATGCCCTCGCGCCCGACCGACTGGATGCCGACCTTGGCGAGCGTCGCCTCGAACACGTCGGCGATGCCCTTGCCGTAGAGGCTGCGGTCGTCGAGGATGTAGACCGTCTTGGCGCCCATCTGCTTCATCCACTCGGCGGCGACGCGCCCCTGGATGTCGTCCGCCGGCACGACGCGGAAGTAGTTGATGTCGCCGCGCGGGCGGTACATCTCGGGCTCGCCGGGCTCGCCCTGGCCGGGCTTGGTGAGGCCGGTGTACGTGTTGGCGGGCGAGATCATGCTGATGCCCGCCTTGTTGAGCACGGGCATCGAGATCTTCGCGGCGCCCGAGTTGTAGGTCCCGAGGTAGACCATCACGTCCGGGTCCTGGACGGCCTTGTTGGCGTTAGAGGCCTCGACCTCGGGGTCCCAGTCGCCCTTCTTGGCCGAGGCGTCGTCCCAGTCCTCGAACTTGATCTCGAAGTTGCCGACCTTGCCGCCGCGCTCCTCGATCGCCATCTTGATGCCGTTGACCGTCGTCGTGGTCTGGGCGTTGGCGCTGCCCGTGCGCGGCATGCTGCTCACGATCTTGATGACGCCGCTCGTCGGGGCGTTCGGGTCGCCGCCCGTCGGCTTCTTCTTGGTGGTCTGCGGCCCCGTCGCGGCCGGCCCGGGCTGCACCGGCACCTCGGCCAGCGCGGCCGACGAGCCGGGCCGCAGGATGCGGGTGTCGCCCTTCAGCGGGATGAACGCGACCTCGCCCGACCGCCCGTCGAGCACCATCAGGCCGTCGTCGTACTGGAACCCGCTGAAGCGCTGACCGCCCGCGGTGCTCAGGCCCTTCACGCTCGGCTTGTTGCCGCAGCCGACGGCGAGAAGGCCCAGGACCAACAGCCACGCAGCGACCGCTCTCATCGTAGAACTCACCGTGAACTCCGGGGTTTTCCCGCCCGCCATGCAGCCCGACGCGCCGCGGGCCCGCCTCCACGCTCCGCTCACGCGCGCCCCTCGCGGTGCGCGCCCGTGCCACCCGAGGTCTCGTCGTAGACGGCCGCAGATCCGGCGTCAACGCGGGCACGGGACGGGCGCCGAGGGGACGAGGCTGAGCTTGGTTTGGAGACGAGCCCGAGCGAGCCCCGGAGCCTTGCCGAAGCAGCAGGCGGCATCCGGACCTGAATTTTCCCCTCACCCCCCGGCCCCCTCTCCCGGAGGAGAGGGGGTGGTCCCAGTCGGGGACTCCTCGAAATCCGCCGCGGATTGTCGGCTCGGCCCGGATGCCGCCGGCTGAGAGGCCAAGGCTCCAGGGCTGGCGAGTGGCCCGT
>JACRDA010000363.1 GCA_016212965.1 Myxococcales bacterium | reverse complement strand
CCCGCGCGCGCCGGGGCGCGCTCGCCGGTGCGTGCGGCACGGACGCCGCGCTCGGGCGTGGGCTCACCCGTCCACCCATTGCGGCGGGCGCCGCTCGAGGAACGCCTGGATGCCCTCGTTGCCGTCCGCGCTCGTCACGATGCGCTCGAGGTAGCGCTGCTCGGCGGCGGCGAGCGGGGCGCCGAGTGCGGCCGTGACGCCGGAGCCCTGGCGCGCCGCCGCCGTCGCCTCGCGCAGGGCGAAGGCCGAGAGCGGCGCGAGGTTCAGCCGGTACCAGGCGAGCACGGCGTCGACCGCGCTCGCGCCGGCGGGCACGAGGCTCGTGACGAAGCCGACCGCGTGGCCGCGCTCCGCCGAGAGCTCGTTGCCCGCGATGAGCAGCTGCTCGCCGAGCGGGCCGAGGCGGAGCTGGCCGAGGGCGGCGAGCACGGGCGGGAAGACGCCGAGCTTGACCTCCGGGCAGGCGAAGACCGCGTCGGCGCGCGCGAACACGAAGTGGCTCGCGAGCACGAGCTCGAAGGCCCCGCCGAGGCACTTGCCCTCGACCGCCGCCGCGACCGGCACGGGGTAGCTGCCGATGCGGCGGGCGAGCGCGTGGAAGGTGGCGAGCATGCGCGGCGCCTCGGCCGCGCGATGCTCGGGCACGCTCGCACCGAAGGAGAAGTGGCTGCCCTGGCCCGACAGCACGACCAGCCGGAGCGCGCGCTCGTGCGCGTGCGCGTCGAGCGCGCGCAGCAGCTCCTCCATCATGGCCATCGAGAGGATGTTCGCCTTCGGCTGCGCGAGCGCGAGCGCGAGCACGCGCCCCTGTTCGAGCTGCCGCACCTCGATGGTCTCGTAGCCCTTCTCGGCCTCGCTCATCGTCCCCGTGCCTCCATGCTCTCGGTCCGCGGGGCGTTCAGGTCCCGCCCTGCATGCGCTGGTGCGCCGCGGGGGGCATCACCTCGGCGATGAGCGCGGCGTCGAAGCGCGCACCCTCGGCGATGCGGCGGCGCAGGCGCACGAAGTCGATCTCGCGCGCCTCGCGGTCGCCGTAGTGGAAGGCCGGGAAGCCCGCGGCGGCCTCGGTGTTCATGTTGAGCGCGAGCCACGAGCGCGCCGTCTCGCTGTTCTGGTACCAGTGCTCGAGCTTCTTCTTGCGCAGGCTCTCGAGCGTCTTGCGGGTGCAGTCGGGGAAGGTGTGGAGCAGCTTGGTCGCGAGCTTGTCGACCGCCTCGTCGAGCGGTGCGAGGTCGATGGTGCAGCTCTTCGCCAGGGCCTTGCCGGCGTCGAGCTCGGCGCCCTTCTTGCTCTCGCCGAGCACCACGCGCCCGAGCTCGTCGGTGTAGCGGTCGGTGACGACGAGCGGGTTCGCGACGAGCTTGCCGTCGGGGGTCCGGTGCGAGGGGACGAGCTCGTTCAGGAGGCCGAGGCGGTAGGCCTTGTGGGCGCTCCAGGGCTCGCACAGGCTGAGCGACTCGGCCGCGTGCGCGAAGCCCACGTAGAGGTGCAGGAAGTCCGTGGCCCCGCCGTCGGGCGCCGAGCCGTGCACCGGGCCGGCCTGACCGAAGCGCGCGTGATCGGCCGCGACCGAGAAGTCGCAGGCCATGCCGATCTCCTGGCCGCCGCCGATGCGCATGCCGTTCACGCGGCAGATGACGGGCTTGTCGCACAGCATGAGGCCCGTCACCATGTCGTTGAACAGGCGCATGTACTGCAGGTACTCCGTCGGCCGGCCGCGGTAGTAGCTGGCGTACTCGGCGGTGTTGCCGCCGGTGCAGAAGGCCTTGCTGCCCACGGCGGTGAACACGACCGCCACGCAGCGCCGGTCGGCGCTCGCGCGCCGCAGCCCGATGATGACGTCGCGTACCGCCGACGTCGTGTAGCTGTTGAGCTGCGCCTCGTTGTCGAGCCACAGCCACACGTTGTGCAGGCCCTCGACGGGCTTGCCGTCGCGCCCGCGCACGGGACGCTCCTCGTAGCGGATGTGGCGGAACTCGTAGCCGGGGACCAAATCGTGGCTGAATAGCTCGGTCATCTTCGTGTCTCCAGAAGCGGTAGGGTCGGTGGCGGCGGCCGCGCGCGCTCCCCAGCGTGTGCTCGCGGCTGCCCGTTCGCGTTCGTGTGGCCCGGATCGGGGGCTGCGCCTCAGGCGCGCGGGTCGAGCACCAGGCGCCGCGTGAGGCGGTGGTGCGCCATGTCGTCGAGGGCCTGGTTCAGGCGCGACATGGGCGCCTGCTCGACGAAGGGCTCGAGCGCGACCTCGCCCGCGTAGATGTGGCGCAGCACCTCGGGGTAGAGCGCCGGCGGGCAGCCCCAGCTGCCGTGCAGGGTCGCGTCGAAGGCCATGAGGTTCGACAGGCGCACCTCCACGGTCTTCGGGGTGAAGCCCACCTGCACCATCGTCGCGGCGGGGGCGAGCAGCGTGAAGGCCAGCGTCTGCCCGGCGGGGGTGCCGCTCGTCTCGAAGATGCGGAAGGCGTGCGAGGCAATGCCCCAGCCCTTGGCGGCCGCGTGCACGTCCTTGCGCACCTCCTTCGGTGCGCGCCCGGTGACGTCGAAGGTGAGCTCCGCGCCGTGCGCTGCGATGAGCGCGAGCTTGTCCTTCGACACGTCGCACGCGACGACGCGCGCCCCGAGGGCCCGCGCGAGCTGCACGAGGTAGCCCCCGACGCCGCCGGCGCCGACCACGAAGGCCGCGTCGCCCTTGGCGAGGCCGCTGCGGCGGATGGCCTGGTAGGCCGTCGAGACCGCGTCGGCCACGACCGCGAGGTGCTTGCGGTCGACGCTGGCAGGCGCGTCGTCGACGGGCACGAGCGCCCACGCGGGGACGGCCACGTGGCTCGCGAAGCCACCGTGGACGTCGTTGCCGGGCATCTTCTGGCGCGGGCAGATGTTGCCGCGGCCGGCGCGGCAGTAGCTGCAGTCCCCGCAGGGGATGACGGCCGGCACGATGACCGCGCGCCCCGCGAGCGACGCGAAGCCCGCCGGCGCCTGCGTCACCGTGCCCACGATCTCGTGCCCGAGCACCAGCGGCAGCGCGTGCTTGGGCGCCACCGATCCGTCGGCAAAGCCGAGGTCCGTGTGGCACAAGCCGCACGCGTCGACCGCCACGACGGCGTCGCGCTCGCCGGGGGCGAGCTCGAATGCCTGCTTCACGAGCGGCTTCTGCGCCGCCTCGAGGACCCAACCTTCCGCTTTCATGTGCGACACCTCGGCCGTGCCACCCGCGAACCCAGCTCGCTCACCCTAGCGTACGAACGTTCGTTCGCCAAGCGCTTTGTGGCCGGGCCCGGCGGCCGCGCGCGTGGCCGTGCCTTGCGCCAGCGCCGCAGGCGGCGCCCGCGTGCTGCGTGGCGCGTGGCAGGAGCCTGCGCCGCGGTCGATGCGCCGAGCCGCGGCGCCGACTTCTCGGACAGGCCGGGGTCGGCTAAGGTCGCCCGATGCTCGGGGGACCCGCTGACCCCGCACCCGCTCCGCAACCCGTCGCCGCGCCCGCCGTAGGGGTCGCCGCTCCGTCGCGCGCGCACGCCGCGCTCTCGGTGGCCGACTTCGTGTTCCGGCTCGCGTACTTCCTCGTCGTTCCGGTGGTCCTGTTCTTCACGTCCCTCGTCTTTCCGCTGACGGGGGCGTTCGTGAACATGGGCCTCTTGGTTCTCTACTTTCTCGTCAACCCGCTGCTGCGCCCGCTCGTGGCCCGGCGGCCGTGGCTCGCCAAGCCGCTCAAGAAGTTCATGGCCTTCGAGGCCTACTACCGCGAGAACCCACCGCGGACCTTTGCCTACTACGTCTTCTTCCCGCTGCTCTTCCCGTACTGGCTGCTCGTCAAGCGGCCCCGGCGCGAGTTCCTGCTGTTCCGCGGCCTGTCGCTCGTCGCGCTCTTCATCCTGATCGGGCTCGCGCTCCTGCAGTACTTCACGAAGTGGGCGCCCGACATCGGCTTCGGGGCGTTCGCGCAGGCCTTCGGGCTCATCTTCCTCATCCAGGGTTTCATCGTGCTGACGTTCCTGATGCCGCTCGCCACCACGGTCATCAGCTACCAGCACGCGGGCAAGACGAAGCGCCTCGTCGCCCTGTTCCTGGCCATGACCGTCGCGACGTCGGCCGCGGTGATCGCCCACGCGAAGCGGCGCCACGGCACCGTGCCGGTCATGACCGTGATGCGCATCGGCCTGCGCACCGCGGCCTCGCCCGACAAGGCCGTGGCCGCGCTGAGGGCCGGTGTGGAGGGCGCGATCCAGGCCTCCCAGCAGGGCAAGGGCGACCAGACCTCGGACCTGAAGGCGGACGTCGCGGGGGGCGTCGAGGTGGTCGGGCCC
This sequence comes from Myxococcales bacterium, assembly GCA_016212965.1. Classification (GTDB taxonomy): domain Bacteria; phylum Myxococcota_A; class Polyangia; order Polyangiales; family Polyangiaceae; genus JACRDA01. Next base: position 23,005 of record JACRDA010000363.1, on the reverse strand, counting down.
GTGCTCGAGGCGGCGCAGGCGGGTCTCGCGACCTACTACAAGGCCGACGAGGCACAGGGCTTTCTGCTGGCCAAGATCGCCGACCCCAAGGCCGGCGTCATCCTCGCGCTCTACGCGGTCGACAGCGCGGGCCAGCCCATCATCTGGCTCGCGGTCGGCGCGGTCGCCGGCAAGCTACAGATCCTCCCCGGCAACGCGCTCGCGCCGGAGTCGGTCGACGTCATGAAGAAGATCGCGAAGAAGTAGCGCGCGGCTTCGGGGCTGCGCGCGCGCGTGCCCGCGCGTGCGCCGCCCTCGTCGCTCCGGGCATCGCTTTCGCCCGATCGATCGCCTACCATCGCCCCAAGCGCTCGGTGCTCCGCGCCCCAGGCCGGCGTGCCGTGCAGCGCAACCCGTCGAGAGGCGTCGAGCATGAGCCGCAACTCCTCCCCCGCGAGCCGCAGGTCGCGCGGCGTGTCACGTCCCGGTCGCCTGCGCCCGGCCCTGCTCACCGGCGCCTGCGTCGCGCTGCTCGGTCCCGCGTTCTTCGCGGCCTGCAAGTCCGACGAGACAGTCGTCCTTGGCTGCCCGCCCGAGCTCGCCGGGCCGGCCACCGACCCGACGTGGGTCGCGTCCACCGTGCCGCTCTCGTGCGCCTTCCTGTGCGGGACGTGCGACGAGATCACGACCCCGTACGACTGCCCGGCCATGCACGCGTGGAGCGAGGTCCCGCACGCCGCCGCCTGCGGCTGCTGGGACGGCAGCTACCCGGCGCCGGTCACGGGCAGCTGCAGCGCGAGCGAGCCCGTGGGCGAGGCCGTGCGCAAGGCCGGCCCGCGCGGCGCGCAGCCAGAGCAGTGGGTGCTGCCCGACGGCCACCTGCTCGCGCCGGCCGGTCGCTACGTGCCGCTCGACGAGCCCGGGCTCGCGGGCACCTTCCCGATGACGCTCCTGCGCATCCCCGGCACCGAGCTGTGGCTCTCGTCGGACGGTGGCATCGCCGACGACGCCCTGCGCCTGCTCGACGTCGCCGAGCTCGCGGCCAGCGGCGACCCCAAGGCCGCGCACGTGCGCTTCGCCTCGCCGACCTCGCTCTACCACGGCGTCGCGTGGCTCGCGCCCGACACGGCGCTCGCCTCGGGAGGCGGCGACGGCTACGTGTACGCCTTCGCCGTCGACACGGTCGGGCGCACGCTCGCGCGCGACACGGCGCGCGACATCGACCTCGGGGGCCCGACGCCGAATTCCTACGGTCCGGCGCGCTGGTACTCGGGGCCGATCGCGGTGATGCAGGGCGGCACGAGCCTCGCCGTCGCGCCGAGCATCGCCGCGCACGAGGTGCAGTTCCGGTCGCTCGAGGCGGCGACCTGGGGTCAGTCGCTCGGCACGATTCCCATCGGATCGCAGTCGGTGTTCGAGCTCGCGGCCGATCCCTTCGACCCCACGGGCGCGACGCTCTACGCGACCTACTGGGACGGCGCCTTGCTCGCGGAGCTCGACGCCGTCGGCCTCGCCGTCACGCGCACCCTCGACGTGGGCAAGAACCCCGAGGGCCTGGTGGTGCTGAGCCCGACCGTGCTCGTGGTCGCCTCGCACGATCTCGATCGCCTGAGCGTCGTCGACCGCGCGGCCTGGGAGGTCACCTCCAGCGTCGATCTCGTCGGCGCGGGCGAGCCCTTCGGGCACGGGCCGAGCTCGCTCGCCTTCGATCCCGCGTCGAGCCGCCTCTACGCCACGCTCTCGGGCGTGAACGCGGTGGCGGTCTTCGACGTGGTGTTCGCCGGCACGACGGCCACCCTGACGAGCGCGGGGCGCATCCCGACCGCCTGGTGGCCGACCGACGTCGACGTGCGCGACGACGGCTCGCTCGTCATCCTCGCCGGCAAGGGCACGGGCACGGGCCCCGACCTCGGCAGCTACACCTTTGGCCAGGGGCCGATCGTCCGGTTGATGCACGGCGGCGTGCAGCACGTGCCCGCGCCGAGCGCGGCCGACCTCACAGCGATGAGCGCGGTGGCCGAGGAGGCGCTCGAGCTGGCCGACACGCCCGGCTACCCGACGGTCAGCTGTCCCGGGGGGGCCGACGACTTCCCCGTGCCGGCCTCGCCCGCCGAGGGCCCGAGCCAGAAGATCAAGCACGTGCTCTTCATCGTGCGCGAGAACAAGACCTACGACGCCGAGTTCGGCGACCTGCCCGGCGCCGACGGCGACCCGGCGCTCGTGCTCGCGCCGGGCGAGATGGCGACGCTGCTGCCCAACAGTCGCAAGATCGCCCAGACCTTCACGAACTTCGACAACTACTACTCGGACGCCGAGCAGTCGATCCAGGGGCACATCTGGACGGCCTTCGGCCGCACCACCGATTTCGTCGAGCGCTCGTGGCTCACGGCCTGGGGGCGCGGCACGCGCGCGCCGATGGCCGGCGTGTCGGCGCAGGGCACCCCCGAGGAGGGCTCGCTGTTCCACGCGCTCGACCGCGCCGGCGTCCCCTACGCGAACATGGGCGAGATGGTCGGCATCGGGGCGGCCGGTCTGGACGCCCGTTTCCCCGGGCTCGTCATCACCATCAGCAAGCCGGACATCGAGAAGGCCTGCTACATCGCGGCGCTGGCGCGCGCCGAGTGCAGCCTGCCGCCCTTCGTGTACGCCGTGCTGCCGAACGACCACACCGTGGGCGGACAAGCGCTCTCGGCGAGCCCCGGTGTGATGGTCGCCGTGAACGACGAGGCCACCGGGCGGGTCATCGACGCCCTGAGCCACAGCCCGCTCTGGCAGGACACGCTCGTCATCGTGACCGAGGACGATCCGCAGGACGGCGCCGACCACGTCGAGGTGCACCGCACGCCCTTCTTCATGGCCTCGCCGTGGGTCAAGCGCGGCTACGTGAGCCACGGCCACTACGACGCCGCCAGCATCCACAAGCTGGTGCTCACCGTGCTCGGGGTCCCGTACCCCAACGCCGAGATCGCCGAGGCGCCGCTGCCGCTCGACGCCTTCACCTCGACGCCCGACTACACCCCCTACGACTACGAGCCGCGCAGCTACGACGCGCCCTGCAACCCGTCGGGCTCGGGGGCCGCCCTCGCGGCCGAGGCGTGGGACTTCAGCGAGGTCGACGAGCAGCCCGGCATCTCCTACTGGGTGTGGCGCATCCTGCACGACAAGAGCTTCGACTGACGCGCCCGAGGGACGGGACGGGCAGGCGTCGATGCTCCCCTCGATCGAGTCGCTGCGCTGCTTCGCCTCCGCCGCCAAGCTCCTGCACTTCCGGGCGGCGGCGCGCGCCGTGGCGCTCACGCCCGCGGCCTTCGGCCAGCGCATCAAGCAGCTCGAGGCCGAGCTCGGGACGCCGCTCTTCGTCCGCACCACCCGCACCGTCCGGCTCACCGAGGCGGGGCTCGCGCTCCGCCCCCTCGCCGACCGCGCGCTCGCAGCGGCGGCCGAGTGCGTGCGCGTCGGGCGCGGCGCAGGCGCGCAGGCGGCGCTCGAGCTGGTGCTCGGGACGCGCCACGAGCTCGGCCTGTCGTGGCTGCTGCCGCAGCTCGATGCGCTCGCGCGCAGCCTGCCCTTCGTCGGGCTCCACCTCTACTTCGGCTCCGGAGCCGATCTCGTGCTGCGCGTGCGCTCGCTGGAGATCGACTGCGCCATCGCCTCCACGCGCGTCTCCGACCCGAAGCTCGACACCATCCGCCTGCACCGCGAGGACTACGCCTTCGTCGGGGCGACGGCGCTCCTCGCGAAGACGCCGCTCGTCCGGGCCGAGCAGGCGCGCGGGCACACGCTCGTCGACATCGACGCGGAGCTGCCCCTCTACCGCTACTTCCGCGACGCACCCGAGGGCGGCGACCGGCTGCGCTTCGCGCGCCTGCTGCGCCTCGGGACCATCGAGGCCATCCGGCAGCGCGTGCTCGCTGGTGCCGGCGTGGCCGTGCTGCCGCGCTACCTCGTCGAGCGTGATCTGCGGGCGCGCCGCCTGCGCTTGGTGCAGCCGCGCGTGAAGCTGCTCCACGACTACTTCCGGCTCTTCTTCCGCGCCGACGACCACCGGCGCAGCGTCTACGAGGAGCTCGCGCGGGAGCTGCTGCGCGCGCCGCTGCGCTGACGGGCGACCTCGTATAGTAAACGGAATCGATACGGTTCAGTCTCGATCATGCTGATTGTCGAGGGAGTGCGCGCGCCGTAGCCTTCCGGGTGGGAGGTGCTGACATGCGTGACGACGTTGCTCGCGCGGCCCTGCGTGCCGCGGCTGGGTTGGCTCTGACGACGGCGGTGCTCGGCTGCGGGCAGGTGGTGCTCGATCAGCGGGAGGCGCGCGCCGGCTCCGGGGGCGGGCCCGCCGGGAGCGGGGGCGCCGGGGGCGTCGCGACGAGCACCGAGCCCCCGGCGTGCAGCGACCCCGGGGGTACGCCGGGCGAGGAGGTCGCGTGCTGCTCGGAGCTCGCCCACGAGGCCTTCCCCGAGGGCCTCGAGCCCGACCCGGCGACCGTGGCGCCGGAGGTGAAGGCCTGCTGCGGCGTGCTCGCGGCGCACTACGACGCCCTGCTCGCGAGCGTGGGTGGCAGCGGTGGGGTCGTCGCCGACCCGTGGAACTGGAACGCCGACGGAGACGTGAAGTGGAGCTGCTGCGCGAGCATCGACTGGGCGTCGACGACCTGCACGCCGTGGGGGCCGCCGGTGCCGCCGGCGATGCCGCCCGGACGGCTGCGCCTCGCGCGGCTGGAGGTGGCGTGATGGACCTCCGGGCAGAGGCGCGGCGGCTCGCGCCCGAGCTTCCGGCGCTGCCGCAGCTGCGGGCGATGGCGCGGGAGACGTGGCGGGGGCGCATGGTGAACGAGCACTCGTCGGCCGCCGTCTTCGAGGGGCTGGCGCGGCAGCTCGGCGCGGCGGGGCTCGAGCCCGAAAGCGTCGCGGCGTGTCGCGCGTTCGCGGACGAGGAGCGGCGGCACGGCGTGCTCTGCGGGGCCGTCGTCGAGGCGCTCGGCGGCGAGGCCCGCTTCGAGCCGCGCCGCGACCCGGCCTTCCCGGAGCACGAGGACGCGCCGCCCGCGGAGGCGGCGCTCCGCAACCTGCTCAGCATCTCGTGCCTCAGCGAGACGGTCGCCGTCGCGCTCATCGGCGCCGAGCGACTCGAGATGCCGGCGGGCCCGCTGCGCGCCCTGCTCACGCGCATCTACGCCGACGAGGTCGGGCACGCGCGCTTCGGCTGGGTGCTCGCGCCGCGGCTCGTCGCCGCGCTCGACGCGGCCGGCCGCGAGCGCACGGGCGCTTACCTCGCCGTGGCCCTCGCGGCGCTCGAGCGCCACGAGCTCGCCCACCTGAACCCGCACGCGGCCCCGCCGCCGGAGGGCGCCGCTTACGGCCTCTGCAACGGCCGGGACGCGCGCGCGCTCTTCCACGCCACCGTGTGCGAGGTCATCGTGCCGGGTCTCGAGCGGCTCGGCCTGCCCGCGCGCGCGGCGTGGCAAGAGCGACACGCAGCGTGAGCTCACTCCTCGAACGCTTCGCGGTTCACGATGAACGGCACGCGGCCGAGGTCGCCCCCGTGGTCGCCCGCGAGCACGTCGATCACGACCTCCACGGCGCGGCCCGCCATGCCGATGTCCGGATCCGGCGACAGGCGCGTCGCGCGTCCGCCGGACGCGAAGTGGTGAAACAGGCGCACGCGGTCGGCGAGCGCCGGGTCGCGGAGCGGGCTCTCGGCCGGCAGCGGCTCCTGCTCGAAGACGTCGAGCGCGGCGCCGGCGATGCGCCCCGCGCCGAGCGCGCGGGCGAGCGCGACCTCGTCCACGAGCGGGCCGCGTGCGGTGTTGACGAGGTAGGCGGTCGGCTTCATGAGCCCGAGCCGGCGCTCGTCGATGAGGTGGTAGGTCGAGTCGCGCCCCGGTTGCGCGGCGACGAGCGGCACGTGCAGCGACACGAAGTCGGCGCGCGCGAGGGCCTCGTCGAGCGGTACCCAGGCGAGCGTCTGCGCGCGGCGGCACAGGCCGGTCGCGTGGCGCACGCGCATCACGGCGCGGATGGCAGTGGCGAAGTCGCGGTCCTCGCCCTTCGGGTCGTGCGCCACGACGTCGAGGTCGAAGCCCACCGCCTTGTTGATGAGCGCCTTGCCGATGCGCCCGGTGCCGATGACGGCGAGCGTCTTGCCGCTCACCTCGTCGCCCAGGAACGGCAGCGAGGGGTGCCAGCCCGTCCACTGGCCGCTGCGCACCCAGTGCTCGCTCGGCCAGGTCTTGCGCGCCACGGCGCCGAGGATGAAGAACGCGAACTCGGCCGTCGCGTCGGTGAGCACGTCGGGCGTGTGGCTGAAGGGGATGCGGTGGCGGTTGGCGGCCGCGCGGTCGATGTTGTCGACCCCGACGGCCATCTGCGCCACCACGCGCAGCCGGGCGCGGGCGCCGGCCGCGAACACCGCCTCGTCCACCGTGTCGCGGAGCGTGGTGACGAGGGCGTCGACGCCGCTCGCCACCTTCGCGACCACGAGCCCGTGCGGTGGTGGCTCCGGGCCCGGGTAGATCTCGAGCTCCCAGCCCCGCACGCGCAGCCGGTCGAGCGCCGCGGGGCCGATGTCAGAGGTCGCGTAGATGCGCGGCACGGGCATCGGACCTCCGAAGCATAGTCGGGGCGCGGCCGCGCCGGGCGCTCAGAAGAGCCGGAAGCTCGACTTGACGGCCAGGGACGAGCCCGCGAGGCGCGCTGTCCGGTCGTCGATGTCGAGCTGCTGCACGAGGAAGAAGTCCGCGCCCTCGAGGTAGCTCCAGCGCAGCCGGCTCTGCCAGCGCACCAGCTCGCCGAGCAGGTTGTAGCCCGCGTAGAAGTCGACCCCGAGGTCGGTCGTGAAGCCGAGCGACAGCCGCGAGTTGACGAGCAGCGAGCTGAAGTCGGGCGGCCCGTCGAACAGGGCGCGGCCGTACTCGACGCTCGCCTCGAGGCGCACGAGCGACACGGGCCGGGCCGCGAGCCAGCCGATCGCGCCGGCGAGCAACCCGCCGTAGTAGGTGCGCCGGAAGGCCTCGACGCCGCCGCTCAGCCAGTAGGTGACCGGCGTCTCGAAGAAGGCGCGCGCCTGGGCGCCGCGGTACACTCCGGCCGCGATCTCGGTCTCCCGCCCCACCGTGAAGCTCTCCTCGACGTCCTCCGACTGCCAGGAGCCGACGAGCCCGACGGCGAAGCCGTGGTTCCACTGCAGAACCGCCCAGCCGGCGACGCCGCCGTCGAGCACCCGGTCGTCGGTGGCCGCGGCGACGATCTCGCCCTCGGCGCCGACGACCAGCTTCTCGAGGCCCGCCGCTCCGATGCGCGGCACCACCTCGACCGCGGCGCCGGCGCGCTGCACGTCGGTGCGCTCCACGAAGCCGGTGTCGGCGCGGAAATCGGGGTGCACGTAGGCGTAGGACACGCGCGGGTACACGAGCTCGTCGCGGTAGCCGACGCTGATGCCGGCGGCGGGAGCGAGCCGGTCGGCGTGGGCGGCGCCGAGGGAGGGGGCGTGCGCGCCCGTGGCCGACAGCATCGCGAAGCTGTCGACCACGAAGGGCGAGCCATCGCCACGCCAGGCCCCGTCGAGGCCGACGACGGCGTTGTGATCGGCCTCGTCCTCCAGCGATTGCCGGTAGGTCGTGATGAGCCCGGCATTCGAGCCGCGCCCGAGTTCGAGCTGGCCGCGCGCGGCGAGGTGGCTCGTCCAGGGCGCGTCGTCGGTCCGGCGCGTCACGATGTGCATGACCCCGACGCGCACCGCGTCGTCGGGCCTGCCGAGCACCTTGAGGCCGCCCACGATGGGGATGGCCGTGCCCGCGTCCGACAGGCCGATCGTGCGGCTGTAGAAGGCCTGGAGCGACTGCGTCCGGCCGAACTCGTAGAGCTCGGCATCGCGCTGGAAGAAGGCGCGCTTCTCGGGCAGGTAGAGATCGAAGCGCCCGAGGTTCACGACCTGGTCGTCGAGATCGACCTGCGCGAAGTCGGTGTTGAGCGTGAGCTGCGCCGTCCAGCGCGCGCCGAGCTCGGCCAAGAGGTCGGCCCCGCCCGACCAGAGCGACGTGTCGCCGTCCCCGTCGGAGCGGTAGCCGCCGACCACGTAGGGCGTCGCCGTGACGCGCAGGTTCGAGCCGAGCTCGAGCGCGCGCACCCCCTCGAAGCCGACGAGGTGCCCGTACAGGCTCGCCGCGGTGGGACCGAAGGGCGGGGGCAGGAGCACCCAGTCGTAGGTCGCGTTGCGCCCCGCGTGGTCGCGCGACACGTCGAGGCCGAGGTACGCGGGTGGCTCGTGCGGATCGATGCCGAGCGCGGCCCAGGGGATGCGCAGCTCGGCACTCCAGCCGTGCGTGGTGCGGGCGGCGGCGGCCTGCCACACGGCGTCGAACGCCCGGTCGAAGCCGCCCTCGTTGACGGCGCGGTAGTCGAGCCGCGCGCCGAGCGGGTTGACGGCGAAGCCGAGCGTGGTGCGCTCGTCGTGCGACGGGTCGAGCTTCACCGTGACCGCGTCGTCCTCGAAGATGGCGAAGCTGTCGCGCAGGCGCGTGTGGGCGCGGGGCGGCTCGGGATCGTCGCAGCGCACGCCGAAGTACAGGGCCTCGGCGTCGTAGAGCACGCGGAAGCGCGTGGCGACGGGCGGCGACGCGCGCAGGTGGGGCCTGCGCTCGACGAAGCCGTCCGCTTCGGCCGCGTCCTGCCAGGCGGGCTCGTCGAGCTTTCCGTCGAGGACGGGCGCCTGCTTCGCGAGCGCCGCGCGGACCTCCGGCGGCCCGGCGTGCGCCGCGAGCGGCCACAGGAGCGCGGCGCCGAGCGCACCTGCCGCTGTGCTCGCGGCGCTCACAGGGCGCAGTAGCTCGGGAAGGCGGCCGGCAGACCCCCAGCGTACGGCTCCGGGCTGGCGCCGAAGGGGTGGTCCGCGAGGAACCGCCAGGCGCCGGCGCGTCCGTCGCTCGGCACCGTGTGGCCGAGCCCGTGGTCGCAGAGCACGGAGAAGTGACCCTCGGCCGCGAGCCATTGCCGGTAGGACGCGGTCGCCGCGGCGAAGCTCACGCCCACGACGTCCGATGGGCCGCCCACGAACAGGAGCGCGGGGTAGCGATTGCGCGGGTCCTGGATGGGGGGGACGCCGATCTGGGCCCCCGAGTAGGCGACGACGCTCGCGAGGTAGCCCGAGCGCCGCGCCGCGAACTGCTCGGTGTGCATGGCGCCCGCGCTGAAGCCGACCGAGTGCACGTGGCGGAGGTCGACGCCCCGCGTGGCGCGGGCGCAGGCCAGCACCTCGTCGGCGACCCGGAGGTCCTGGTCGAACTGGCCGCCGAGCGCAAGGTACCAGGGTAGATCGCCGGCATCGGGGTCGTGGTAGGGCGCCACCACGGCGCCACCCAGGTCGAGGATGGCGGCGAGCGCGTCGTCGCCGAGCACGTAGGGCGCCTCGTCCGGCGAGCCGCCTGCGCCGTGCCAGAAGAACACCAGCGGGCCGTCGCCCGCCCCGGCGGTCGCCCACACGAGCGTCTCGCGCGGCGCCGTGCCCGCGGGTGAGAACACGTTGGAGCCCGGTGCGAAGCTCGGGCAAGAGCCCGTCGCCGCAGGCAGGAACGCGGGGTCGGGCTCGGTGAGCGGGACCGCGCTCGCCGCGCCTGCGCCGTCCGTCGAGCTGCCGCCGCAGGCCGCCCCGAGCGCCCCGAGCGCGGCGCCGATCCGCAGTCGCACCAGCATCCCGGGGAGCCTAGCGCGCGCCTCGCCGCGGCGCGAGGTGTCGCGAGGCTACGGGCTTCAGGCTCCAGACTGCGGGCGGGCTTCGGTCGTGCGGACCCATCCCGAGGTCGCCCGGCAGGTGACTTCGCGGCAGTCGATTCGGCGCGGATTCCTCCCTGATGCCCGTAGCCCGTAGTCTGGGGCCCTCGCACTCGCGCGAAATCGAGCTCAGTCCGCCCTGGGCTTGGGCTTGGGTAGGGGCTTCGGCGCCCTCCTCGGGGTCGGCCAGGCGCTCGGCGGGCGGCCGAACTTGCCGAGGAGAAAGCCGCGCCGCTCCGACATGCGGCCGTTCCACACGAACGCGAGGATCGAGCCCAGGAAGAGCACGCCGAGGGCGCCGTCGTGCACCACGCCCGCGATGGTGCCGTCGCCCCAGGCGCCCGGGCGGCGGAACACGAAGAGGAGCACGAGCGCTCCGAGCAGCACGAGCAGCGTGCCGCTCGTGCGGCGGCGGTACTTCCAGTAGCGCCCGACCTCCGGGAGCGCGTCGGGATCGAGGGCGTTGTCTTCGTTCTTCGCCATGGCTCGCCTCGCTGCCGGGAGCGTCGCTACCGCGCTCGGCGCGTCCGTCGCCGGCCCTCGACCCATACCACCGCCGCCCCGGGGCAGCTCCTGCGCCACGTCCACGCCGGCCTCGAGCTGCGAAAGCGCTGCGGCGCGACGCACGCCTTGCGCTGCCGGCGCCTCGCCGTGCGGCGCGATCGCGGGTCTCCGCGGGCGACCCCACCGGGGCGCTCGCGCCCCCCGCGCCGGGGCCACCCGGCATGCGACGTGCAGCGAGCTCGAGCGGAGCCAGCGACCCGTCATGCCCACGCAGATCGGCCTCCACGACGCCCCGTCCGGCGCACCGCCCGTGTCGGCGCGCGCGGTGCTCGAGGTGATCGAGCCCGGCATGCCGCGCCGCCAGGTGCTGGTGCCGCGCACGGGCCTGCATGTCGGCAGGGCGCCGGACGCAGGGCTCCTGCTCACCGCGCCCACCGTGTCGAAGCGCCACGCCGAGTTCACCTGGCGCGGCGACGACCTCTGGGTCCGCGACGAGGGCAGCTGCAACGGCACGCGCCGTGACGGCGCGGTGCTGCGCGACGCCACGCTGCTCCGCGACGGCGACGAGCTCGTGCTCGGCGGGTCGGTCATGCTGCGCGTGGCCATCGACGCCGGGCACATCGGCGCGCCGGCGACCGACCTCGCGTCGACGGGGGGCGGGCTCGTCCCGAGCCACGTGCCGCTCGACCAGACCCAGGAGGTCGTGGACCTCCTGCCCATCGTGACGCGCGTCTACCAGGCCTCGAGCTACGAGGAGATCGGGCTCCAGCTCACGCGCGCCGTCGGCGACTCGCTCCGGGCCTCGCGCGTCGCGCTGCTCGAGATCGTCGAGGGGGGCGAGCGCTTCCGGACGCTCGGCCTCTACAAGGGCGCGCGCTTCGACGTGCGCCCCCTCTACGACGCGCGCTTCGTGTCGCGCACGGCGGTGAACGAGGCGCTCGCGCGCGGCGTCGCCTACTTCACCGAGGGGCACACCAACCTCTCGCAAAGCATCATCCTCGCCGGTGCCCACTCGGCGATGGCGGCAGCCATCCGCCCGCACGACGGCCGCCAGTTCGTGCTGTACGCCGACGCCATCATCGGCGAGCCGCCCTTGACGGGTGCGCACGCCCACACCCTCGGTCTGCTCGCCGCCCACGCCGCGGGGGCCTTCGACGCGCTCGACGCCCGGCTGCAGAGCGTCCACGAGCAGCTGCGCTTCGACCAGCTGCGGCGTTACTTCTCGCCCGCCGTGGCCGAGCTCATCCTGAGCGGCGGCGACGAGGTCGTGGCCATGCCGAAGCAGCTCGAGGCGACCGTGCTCTTCGCGGACCTCGTCGGTTACACGAAGCTCTCCGAGCGGCTGCGCGGTGAGCCGGCGCGCCTGCTCACGCTGCTCAACCGCTGGCTCGACGCCGGCGCGCAGGCGGTGCTCGATCACGAGGGCACGCTCGACAAGTTCATCGGCGACTGCGTGATGGCGCTGTTCGGCGCGCCCTTCCCGCTCGTGAATGCGGAGCTCGAGGCCGTGCGCTGCGCCGTCGCGATGCGCGACGCGATCGCCCGCATCGGCTACGAGACGGGCGAGCCGCTCGCCATCACCGTGGGCATCAACACCGGGTGGCTGCTGGCGGGCAGCGTCGGCTCGCGGCGCCGGCTCGAGTACACGGTCCTCGGCGACACCGTCAACGTCGGCTCGCGCCTGCAGGGCCAGGCGGCGCCCGGGGAGATCCTCGTGGGTGAGCTCACCGCGGCGCGGCTCGGGGGCGCGGTGCCGCTCGAGGATGCGGGGGTGCGCACGCTGAAGAACCACGGTCCGGTCCGAGCCCACCGCGTGCTCGCGCCCGTGTGGGTGCCGGGCGCCGCGCCGTCGCCGTGAGGGTTCCACCTGCGGTGCCACCGAAGAAGCGTGCGATTCCGCACGCTTCGGTGACTCACCGACGCCGCGGCGCGCTTCTCTCGTCGACCGGGCCAGTGTAGATGTTGCGGGAGGCCCGGCCCGACGCAGAGCGCGCCGGACCCGACTCGCACCCGAACCAAGGACCCATCGACATGCGATTCTCGACTCTCCTCGCCCCCGCTGGTGCGGCCGTGTGCACGGCGCTCGTCCTGTCCTTTGCCGCGTGCGGCGACGACGGCGGCACGGACAACCCGACCACGACGACGACGACGACCACGACCACGACCACCACGGGCACCGGCGGCTCGGCGGCGGGGCTCGAGTGGATCGGCGGCGACTGCAGCTGCACGGGTGCGGACTGCGAGCAGGTCGGTGTGCCGAAGCCGGCGGCCGGCACGATCGTGGGCTGCAGCGAGGTACCCCCGAGCTGGCCCGGTGCGGCGCCCGCGTGCCTGCGCAGCTACGCCGGTGGGCTCGCGACGGCGACCTACTTCGCGAACGGCTTCTGCTCGCTCATGGCGACGACCTGCACCGGCGCGGCGCTCATCTGCGACAGCGCGGTCTTCGGCGACTTCGCGGCGATGACGACCTGCCCCGCCGGGAGCGTCCTCCTCACCGACAGCCAGGACGTCGACGTCTTCGGCAACACGGCGACCATCCAGAGCAAGACGTGCGCGCCCGCGTGCACCGGCGCCGGGCAGTGTCGCGAGAACGAGACCGACCCCGTGCTCAACGACGACCCGACCGAGTACCAGTGCCTCGATCGGGGCGGCGTGCAGTTCTGCTACGACCCGCGCAACCTCGGCGCGAGCTACACGGCCGAAGCGTTCTAGAACCACGGGCTCCGCCGCTCGGGCCAGCTGGTCGCCGCGTTTCCGCGTGACCGCGGGGCAGGTCGCCCGGGAATCGGCGGACGACATGCGCCCGTTGCGTCGGCAAGACGCGCGTCAACGGTTCGGCCGACCAAGTCCACGTAGACGTCGCCGTCGAAGTCCACGACCACGTCCACGTCGACGCCGAGGTCAACGTCCACGCCAACCCGTCATCGCGACGGGCGCGTCCGCGGTCAGCGGTAGTAGGCGCCCTGCATCGACGCAAACCAGAAGCGGTCGCCGGACGCGCCCGAGTTCATGACCCCGTTGAGGTAGTAGGTGTACGGTCCCGCGGCGACCGCGAAGGCTCGCCGCACGGTGAACGTCTGGTTGGCGAGCCCGCCGAACGTCGGCAGGGCGGCAGGGATGGTCCAGTACACGCTGGTGTAGGCGTCTCCGCACTCGGTCGCGGTCGTGCCGATCGTGAGGACCAGGTCGTCGTTGACGCCGGCCGCGTGGTCGAGCTGCATGAAGGCGTTGGCCTCCACGATGATCGTCCCGGCCGCCGGAGCCGTGACGGTCACGGTCGCGCCGGCGTAGTTCTGGCAGGCCGTCGTGAGCACCGTCGTCGCGCCGGACGTGCTGGTCACCACGACCGCCGACCCCGCCGGGCCCGTCGGCCCCATGGCACCGGCGGCGCCCGCTGGTCCCTGGATGCCCTGGGGGCCCTGGATGCCCTGGGCGCCCTGCGGTCCGGTCGGTCCGACGGCGCCGTTCGCGCCCGCGGGACCCTGGGGTCCTGTCGGCCCGACGGCACCGTTGGCGCCGTTCGCGCCCGTGGCGCCCGTGGCGCCGAGCGCGCCAGCCACGCCCTGAGCGCCCTGCGGGCCCGTGGCACCGTTCGCACCGGCCGGACCCGTCGGCCCCAGTGGGCCGGTGGCGCCGGTCGCGCCCTTCGCGCCGGCCGGTCCGGTCGGTCCGACGGCGCCTGCGGCACCCGCGGCGCCCGCGGGACCCGTGGGACCCATGGCGCCGGCCGCACCGGCCGGGCCGGTGGGCCCGATGAGCCCGCTCGACGGGCCCACCCAGGCACCCGTGTCGTCGATGACCGTCGTGCCGTTGACCGTGACGGAGCTCGGGTGGATGTCACCCGTCACGTCGCCGGCGAGGATCGCGTAGGGCACGCTGTGCACCGCGGCGCGCGGCGTCATCTCGGGGTCGGTGTCGACCTTGACGCCCAGGTAGCGCACCGAGCCGTCGAACACGGTGGTGTCGAGCGGGTCGGTCGTGCCGAGGGTCACCGAGAAGTAGCCCTCGTCGAACGTGATGGTGTGCGTCTCGCTCCAGATCGAGCTCGCCGCGCCCGCGCTGCTGTAGAGCGCGAACACGACGTCGCGCGAGCCGGTGACCGGCTGCCCGTTGCCGTCGTAGAGGCGCCCCTGCTGCGTGATGCTCTGCGGCACCTGAGCGAGCGCGGTCGAGCCCCAACCCACTGCGGCGAGCGTGACGCTCGCGGCGACCAAGGCCCTCGTGTTCGCGCTTCTCATGGCAAGGTCCCGTTGGCGCCGATGATGCCGCCCTGCAGGCGGTAGCCCGCCGACTGGTGCGTGTCCTGGGCCGGCGACGACTGGCCGAGCGTGAAGACCATGCGGTAGTTGGCGCTCTCGGCGACCTGCCCGCCGTTCACGATCTCGGTCGCGGCCTGGCTGCCTGCCGGCGCCTGGCCGCCCTGACCGCCCGTCGCTCCCTGACCCCCGGTGCCGCCGGTGGCGCCGCTGCCGCCCGCGCCCGTGGCGCCGGTTCCGGTCGTCGTGTTCACGGGGCCGGTGGTCTCGTCGCTGCTGCCGCAGGCGAGCGCCACCGTCGATGCCAACAGCCCCACGAGCATCCAGATCTTCATGTGCATCGCCTCGGTAGCAAGGAACGCGGTGACGTTGGGCGCAACGGGTCGCGCCCGGCGCGGATCAGCACTCATTGAAGCACCACTTCCCGTCCAGGCGCAACGGTTGCCGGCGTCGGGCTCACGCTTCGTCCACCGGTGCCGCCTCGGCCAGGCCGAGCGGGTGGGTGTCCGAGCCCTCCGGATCGAGGCAGCCGAGGTAGCGGCGCGGGCTCTCGAGCGCCCGCCGCACGGCGACGATGCCCTCGTTCGCGCTCATGCCGTCGTCGATGCGCTCGTCGTAGCTGAAGCGCAGGTGCAGGGTCTTCTGGACCTTGACGGTGCCCCCTTCGACGACCGGTCGATCCTCGACCTTGCCCACCATGACGAACAGCGGGCAGGTGCCCCACTCGTAGAGGTGGTGGTACCCGGCGCGCATGTCGACGCTGCCGAGGTTGGCGACGAAGATGCTCGTGAAGAAGGGGTCCGGCTCGAGGAAGCTCTCGGGCAAGAGGTTGTGGTAGTCGAGCCACCGGAGCAGCCCGACGCCGCGCCCGAGCAGGGGCCGCGGCAGGTTGAGGAACAGGTTCAGCTCCTTGTCCGTGTAGGTCACGGTGTCCGAGCGCTCGACGCCGATCTTCTGCTCGATGCGCTCGACGAGCTGCCGGAAGGAGTCGCCGTCCCGCACCTCGGTCTTCACCGTGGAGATCTTGGCGTCCTTGTCCTTGCGGCGGCGCTTCATGCTGAACGTGATCCAGCGGCCCTTCTTCTGGTAGAGGCGGCGACCGACCACGAAGCGGTTCATCTTCGGCGCCTCGGCGAGCCCGATGCCGCAAGCGGCCACGACGCAGTGGGTCACGTCGACGTGGAACTGCCCGCGCGCCTCGGCGAGGTACTCGAGCAGCGGCTCGGCGTTCACGTACTCGTCGAAGTAGACCACCGACTCGTTCCGGGTCGGCATGAGGAACTGCATCATGCGCCGGTACGGGTGGATGGCGCCGAGGTACGTCCCGTCGGGGCGCGAGGTCTTCAGGTTCATCGCGATCCACACGAGGAGCAGCGCTCCACCGACGATCAACCACACCATGTCTCACACCCTTCCGCTGCGATCCGGTCGAACATCGGCCGGGGCGGGCGGCTCGTCAATCGCCGACGAACCGCGCTTCCGCCCGCGCGCCGGCCGTGCCCGGTCGCGCGCCTTTCCAAGCGCCGGGGTGCGCGCTAGGCTCGCGCCGCCTTGCTCACACAGGCACGGAGGTCAGGACATGTCGGCTGAGCTGAAGCGGATCGAAGACGTGCTCGGGGCCGAGGGGCGCGGGCTCCTCACCCACCAGTGCAAGACCATCCCCCAGAGCATGCTGCACCTGCCGGGGCCCGACTACCTCGACCGCGTGTTCGTGCCCTCCGACCGCAAGCCCGCCGTGCTCGGGCAGCTCGCGCGCATGTACAACACGGGCCGGCTCGCCGGCACGGGCTACCTCTCGATCCTGCCCGTCGATCAGGGCATCGAGCACTCCGCCGCCGCCTCCTTCGCGCCGAATCCGACCATGTTCGACCCCGCCGGCATCTGCCAGCTGGCGCTCGAGGGCGGGTGCAACGCCGTCGCCTCGACCTTCGGTGTGCTCGGGCTCATGGCGCGCAAGTACGCCCACAAGATCCCGTTCATCGTGAAGATCAACCACAGCGAGCTCTTCAGCTACCCGAACAGCCACGATCAGGTGCCCTTCGGCAGCGTCAAGCAGTGCTTCGAGATGGGCGCCGTCGGCATCGGCGCGACCGTGTACTGGGGCGCACCCGAGTCGCGGCGGCAGCTGCAGGAGATCGCCATGGCCTTCGAGGAGGCGCACGAGCTCGGCCTCTTCACGGTGCTCTGGTGCTACGTGCGCAACCCCGCCTTCAAGACCGCCACGACCGATCACTCGGTGTCGGCGGATTTCACCGGTCAGGCGAACCACCTCGGCGTCACCATCCAGGCCGACATCATCAAGCAGAAGCTCCCGGAGTCGAACGGCGGCTACAACGACCCCGAGCTGAAGGGCTTCGGCAAGACGCACAAGAAGGTCTACAGCGACCTGACGAGCGACCACCCCATCGACCTCACGCGCTACCAGGTGGCCAACTGCTACATGGGTCGCATCGGCCTCATCAACTCGGGCGGCGCCGCGGGCGCGACCGACATGCTCGACGCGGTCAAGACCGCGATCATCAACAAGCGCGCCGGTGGCATGGGCCTCATCAGCGGGCGCAAGGCCTTCCAGCGGCCGCTCGCCGACGGCGTGGCGCTCTTGAACGCGATCCAGGACGTCTATCTCTGCAAGGAGATCACGGTCGCCTGAGCGCCGCACGAATCGGCCGCGCTGCGAAAGGTGCGGCGCGGCTCGTGCCGTTGGGGCTTCCAGGGCGCCCGCAAACGCGACACCATGGTGGGCATGGGCTCGCGTGCCTGCGCCTCGCTACCGCGGCTCGCACCGCTCGGGCTCGCGCTCGCGGTGCTCGGGCCCGGCGCGGCGTGCGCGCCGGGCTCCGGGCCGGCGGCGGCCCCGGGGGTCGACGTGGTGTCCGACGCGAGCGGCGGCGAGGCGCGCGCCGCGTCGCCGGGCGCCCCCACCTCGCCCGCGCCGGACGCGCTGCCGTCCCTCCCCGGCGGCGCGGCGCCCCACGCGTCGAGCCAGGCCACCCTCGAGCTGCAGCTCGGCGCGTGTCGCGGGGGCGACGCCGAGAGCTGCCATCGGCTCGCCGCGCTCTTGCTCCAGGGCGCCGTGCCGGGTAGGCGGGCCGCGGACGCCGTCCCGTTCCTCGAGGCCGCGTGCGCCCACGATTTCGCGCCCTCCTGCTACGCGCTCGGCGCGCTGCTCCTGCGGGGCGAAGACGTCCCCGCCGACCCCGCGCGCGCCGCGCCCCTGCTCGCCCGGGGCTGCGCGGCGGGCCTCGCCGACGCCTGCGTCTACCTCGGGACGCAGCTGCAGACCGGCCATGGCGTGCAGGCCGATCCGGCGCAGGCCGCGCACCTGTTCGACCTCGCCTGCCAGGCAGGGGCGAGCCACGGGTGCCTGGCCCTCGCGGGCGCGTACCGCGAGGGCAAGGGCGTCGCCGCCGACCCCGTGCGCGCCGCCGATCTCGACGCCGAGCTCTGCACCCGCGACTTCGCCGCCGGCTGCGTCGACCTCGGGTGGAGCTTCGCGCGCGGCACCGGCCGCCCCCGCGATCCCGCCCGGGCGGTGACGACACTCGAGCGGGCCTGCGCGCTCTCCGAGCCGCGCGGCTGCAACGCGCTCGCGGTCCTGCTCGAGCAGGGTGAGGGCGCGGCCACCGACTCGGTGCGTGCCCGCGCGCTCTTCGCGCGCGCCTGCGACGCCAAGCTCGCCGAGGCGTGCGGCAACCTCGGCTACATGCTCGCGGTGGGGCGTGGCGGGCCGGCGGACGGGCCCGGCGCGGCCGCGCTGCTCGAGCGCGCGTGCGCGGTCGCAGACGCGAACGCCTGTGCGAACCTCGGCAAGCTCCTCGCGGACGGGCGGGGCGTCGCGGCCGATCCGGTGCGCGCCGCGGCGCTTTTCGAGCGCACCTGCGAAGGCGGGCTCGTCGAGTCGTGCGACTCGTTCGGCGTCATGCTCGTGAACCGACCGCCGATCCCCGCCGATCCCGCGCGCGCGGCGCAGCTCTTCGCGCGGGCCTGCGACGCCGGCTTCGCTGCCTCGTGCGCCAAGCTCGGGCGCATGCGCCTCGACGGCCTCGGTGGCCCGAAGGACGACGTCGCCGGCCGCGCGCTGCTCGGGCGCGCCTGTCGGGGGGGCGACACCGAGAGCTGCGAGCTGCTGACGGCCGCCGCGCCACGACGACCATGAGCACTGCACCGCGTCCTGCTGCCGCCGCCCGTCGCGCCATGGCCACGCGCGCGTCGCGCCTCGCGCCGTTCGCCCTCGCCGCGGCCGCGGGCTGCGGCGGCGAGGCCGAGGCCCCCGGGCCCACCGGTCCCCAGGGCTGGTATCCGGGCGTCGTGTACCCGACGGCGCGCGAGCCCGGCGCGCGCGGTTGGCTCGAGCGGCGCGGGATCATCCACGCCCACTCGGTCTACTCGCACGACGCCTGCGACGGCTCGCCCAGGGACGAGACCACGGGCGCCGTCAACGAGCCCTGCTTCGACACCTTTCGCCGCGGCCTGTGCCAGAGCCGCCACGACTTCATGCTGCTCACCGATCACGGCAGCACCTTCAGCTCGACCGAGTACCCAGAGACGCTGCTCTACCGCGCCGAGCGCGGCGACGAGCTCGTGATGCGCGCGGGCGAGCCCGTCGCGAGCTTTGCGGGCTGCCCCGACGGGACGCGCGCGCTCCTCGCGGCGGGCACCGAGACGGGCACCATGCCCGTCGGCCTCGAGCACCACGTCGCGCCGACCGAGGCCGAGCGCGACGCCGTCTACGGCGCCGAGACGCCCGAGGCCATCGCGACCCTGCAGGCCGCCGGCGGGGTGGCGCTGGTCTCGCACACGGAGGACTGGAGTGTGGACCAGCTGGCGACGCTCCCGCTCGACGGCTTCGAGATGTACAACCTGCACGCCAACGTCTACACGGGCGCGGGCGGCGCCTTCGCCATCGCGGCCAAGCTCCAGACCCCGGAGCTCCTGCCGCACCCCGACCTCATCCTGCTGCCGATCGTCAACGAAGATCCGATCTACCTCGAGCGCTGGGCGGGCGTGCTCGCGCGCGGCGTGCGGCGGCTCACCGTGATGGCCACCGACTGCCACGCCAACTCCTTCCCGCAGCTCCTGCCGGACGGCGAGCGGCTCGACAGCTACCGGCGCATGATGAGCTCCTTCTCGAACCACGTGCTCGTCGCCGACGACGGTGCGGGCGGCTTCGACGACCTCGCGCTGAAGGAGGCCCTGCGCGCGGAGCGGCTCTGGGGGGCCTTCGAGATGCTCGGCTACCCGGAGGGCTTCGACTTTCGCGCCGAGCTCGGCGCTGCGGTCCACGAGATGGGCGAGACGGTGGCGCCGGGCGCGGAGCTCGTGGTGGAGCTGCCTTCCGTGCGCGACCTCGACCCCACGCAGGAGCCGCCCGAGCTCACCGCGCGCATCCTGCGCGCCGCCGACGGCGGCTGGGAGGTCGTGGCCGAGCAGCCCGGCGAGGGCGTCCACTACACCGCCAGCGCGCCGGGCGCGTACCGCGCCGAGATCCGCATGGTGCCCCGGCACCTCGCGCCCTACCTGTCGAGCTTCGCCTCGCTCGCGTCGCAGTCCTTCGTGTGGATCTACGCGAACGCGATCTACGTCGCCGCACCGCCGCCCTGAGGCCGCCCCGGCGCGGGGCCGGGAACGGCACGGCCGTTGCACCTCGCGAGCGCATGCGGCCTTCGCGCCTCGTGCTCGGCATCGTAGCGCTCGTATTTCCCGTCGTTTCGTGGGGCTCTGGCTGCGACGACGCGGGTGGTGGCGGAGCCGGGGGTGACTGCGGTGTCACACCGGCCGCGAGCGCGTGCTCGAGCCTGTGCACCACCGAGTGCGCCCGGCTCGTCGCCTGCGGGTCGCCGTCCGAGGACGCCTGCGTGGCGCGCTGCTTCGCCGTCTACTCCTGCCCGGGCGAAACGGTCGGTCAAGACGCGGCGATCTGCTCCTCTCGGGCGACGAGCCTCGAGGGTGCCGACTGCACGGAGCTCTGCGCCTGGGCCGACAGCTTGCAGGCCCAGGGAGGAGGTTCGAGCTGCAGCGCCGGCGGCGGCGGCAGCGGCGGCGCGGGCGGCGGTGGCGGCGCGGGCGGAGCCGGCTGACCCCGGCGCCGTGGGCGCCGCGCGGCGACCGTGATACCGAAGCGAGCATGCACCTGCACGCGCGACTTCACCCGGGTACCGTCGTCACGCTCGCGCTTGCGGGCCTGTGGGGCGCGGCTGCGTGCGGCTCGTCGCCCAAGACCCCGACCGACGGTCCTGCCAGCGCGAGTGCCGCGGCGACGACCGGCGGCGCGCCCGCGGCCGAACCCTCCGAGGCCGGACCGGAGCCCGAGGGGCCGCCCAGGCTGAGCGAGTCGGAGCGCGGCGAGCTCTCCGGGGCCTGCAACCTCCTCGAGCCGCAGACCTACGACGGGATGAAGGCCGCGCGCGTCGCCGTCGACGAGCTCTACTACGCCGACCCGAAGGCGAAGCCGAACGACGGCCCGCCCCTCGAGGCGGCGCTGAAGGCGGTGGCGAAGGCGCCGAGCGGCATGTCGCCCGGCGAGCACAAGCGCTGCGTCGAGCTCTTCAAGAAGCAGGCGATGCGCGAGATCTGGGAGTACGAGCCGGCCGACGCGGCCGCGCGCGAGACGCTCAAGGCTTGCCAGAAGTCGGCGGCGGCGATGTTCGGCAAGAGCAAGCTCACCTTCGGCGACGGCTCGGGGCCTCAGTCGACCTCGCCGTTCTGCCCCGACGGCGACAGGGTGCCGGCCACGCTCGCCGAGCTCCCCTACCAGTCGCGCGGGGTCGACTGGGACACGCCGGGCTGGCGCTGCATGAAGTTCGGCCTGCGCGCGAGCCAGCCCTTCCAGGTCGCCTACGAGAGCACCGACACGGAGTTCGCGTGCAGCGCGCGCTATCTGCCGCGCGGCGGCGGCGGGCCGGTGGAGCTGCGCCTCGGCGGCGCCGTGCAGGACGGCGAGCTCAAGCTCCACGCCAAGGTGGCGCGCAAGCGCCTGAAGAGCGCGCCGTAGCCGGGCCACGCCCATGCGCGCCTCCCTCGCCGCGCTCGTAGCGGGCGCGCTCGGCGCGGCCCCGGCGTCGCTCGGAGGCTGCCGCGACGACGGCGCGCCACCGGGACCGAGCGCGACCCCGAGCCTGCCGGGCGCACCCGACGCCGCGACCGGCGCCCCCGGGACCTCGGCCTCACCCGCGAGCCGCCCGTTCTGTCGGGAGCCGGCGTCGGGGCTCGCGCCCGACAGTCTCGTCGAGACCGTGTACGCACCGGACGCGAAGGCCCTGCCGGGGCGCGTCCGCTTCGGCGCCTGGAGCTTCACCTGGGTCGTGTTCTGGGCGAGCTGGTGCAAGCCCTGCTACGCCGAGATCCCGCGGCTGCTCGGCTGGCGGGAGCGGCTCGTCGCCGAGGGCGTGCCGCTCGAGCTCGCCTTCGTGTCCGTCGACGACGTACGCGAGGAGCTCGCCGCGTTCCTCGAGGTCCAGCCGCCGGCCGGCCTGCGCGCGAGCTACTGGCTCCCCCTCGAGCTGCGCCGGGCCTGGGTGGACCCCATCGGGATCCCGGACCGCACGAAGCTGCCTGCGCACTCGCTCGCGGATCCGGCGGGGCGCGTGGCCTGCCACTTCCTCGGCAGCGTCGAGGACGTGAGCTACGCCGCCGTGGCCGCCTTCTTCGCCGCACGGCGCCGCTGAGCGCGTTCGAGAGAAAAAGCCGTTCCGGGCTGAACGCCCGCTCGCGCGGGGGCAACAAGAAGGGCCGAACGAAGACGCGCTCGCGCGGCCCCGCCGCGCGGCTCGCTCCCGAGCCGGGGGCGTCTACCGCGCGCGTCCTCACCCGTTGCCAGGGAGGAGATCATGGCCCATCGCGCTCGCGTGGTGTGCGGCTCGGCCGCCGTGTGTGTGCTCGTGCTCGCGGTCGGGTGCGCCCACGGCGTCACCGACAGGGACTGGGTCGACGAGGGCTCGCAGTCGCTGAACGGCACGGGTGGCACGACCACCACGACCACGACCACGACCACGACGACCACCACCTCGACCTGGTCGACGACCACCTCGACGTGGTCGACCACGACGAGCACGACCACGGGCGGCAGCACCTGCGATCTGCAGGGCGACTGCTACGCCTGCGCGAACTGCTCGACGGCGTACACCTGCGCCCCGGATGCCGACACGTGTCTGAACGACGCCGACTGCCAGGCGCTGCTCACCTGCTTCGAGTCGTGCTTCGACGAGCTGTGCGCCGACGACTGTGCGAACGCCCACCCGACGGGCGCGGCGCTCTACATGGGGCTCACGCGCTGCGCCTTCTGCGACGCGTGCCCGGTCGACTGCGCGCTCGAGAGTCAGGGCCTCTGCTACCCCTGACCGAGAGGTCCCCTCGTTTCCTGTCGGATTTCCCAGAGGATTCACAAGAAGGTAAGCGCCGATGAAAACCGGCAGGAGGAAGTAGGTGACTGAACCGAGCGAACACCAGCGAAGTGAAGAAGTCCTACCCCGGGAGGAATCCGCCCCCGGGAAGTCCAGCCCTTG
>JACRDA010000369.1 GCA_016212965.1 Myxococcales bacterium | reverse complement strand
TCGATGGACTCTCTCGTCCATTCGGCGACCCCGTGCCACCGCGCGGGCACCTCGCCGCATCGCCCCACCCGCCGTCGCGTCTCGACGCTCGTGGCACGGCTCGCTCGCACTCGGCGCCACCACATGGCGACCCTGGCGACCTCTCAGAGCCGAAATCGCAGTTGCCCGCGGCGATCGATATCCCCATAGTCGTGCGCCACGCACGCCGCTCCGGGCTTCGTTCCGCCGCGTTTCGTCGGCGCCCTCGCGCCAAGCCCACTGCGCCCCGAGGCCGGCGAAACGCTCACTACAGTAGCCAGCCGTCCTCGCCGAGGAGCGCGTGCGGCTCCTCGCTCCGCCTGCCGCACCGGAGCCTCCACTGGCCGCGCACCGCTTCGAGCAGGCGGGCGTCGCACGGTTTCGTGCGCAGGCGCTCGATCGTGCGCGTGGTCGTGTCGAGCACCTGCGCGATGTGCCGGGCAAGGACCGCCGGCCCGGCCGCGTGCACCGCGGCATGGCGCGCCGCCACGGCCTCCGCGTCGTGGGCGCCGAGATCCGGCAGCGCGAGCGCCGCGGCCGCCGCGTCCGCGAGAAGGCGCAGGTCGAGCGGCTCCGGGCCCGGCACGCAGCCGAGCGCCGCGACGAGCTCCTGGCGGCGAACGCGCGGGAACGCCTGCCCGAGCACCCGCGCCGTCGAGCTGCCGACGACGCGCAGGCCGAGCAGATCCGGCAGGTTGCTCGCCTCGTGGAAAGGGTCCGACGCGAGCCCGTGGCGCTGCTCCTGCCCGAGGATGTAGCGCAGGGTCGACTGGCCGTGCCGCTGGTCTGCCAGGGGCTTGACGAAGCTCGCGCGCAACGGCGCGTCGTGTCCGAGCTCGAGCGCGAGGCAACGGCCGAGGCTCCGCACGAAGCGCCCGACCTCGTCGTGATCGCAGAGGAGCTCGGCGTGGACGTGCGTGTCGGCGGCGCGGTACGCGACGAGGCGCGCCCGCTCGCCGTGGCGCAGGACCGCGCGGCTGAGGAGCCGCCGCTCGCCCGGCGTGCCCGCGAGCACACGGTCGTCCGCGAGCCGCAGCCCGATGTGCCATCCGAGAGGTGAGCGTGTGTGTGAGCCCATGATCGATGAGTCGACCGAGCGCGCGCGCGGTTGCGCCCCGCGACTCCGGGCGTGCGGTTGCGCGCCGCGACCCCGAGCGAGCGCGAGCTTGCGCACGGCGACCTCGCCGAGCCGCCGCCTCCCTGCTCGCCCGCATGGGCCCGGCGCGTGCGTGCTAGGGTCGCGCGCATGATGCGGTGCTCGACGGTGGGTTGTGTGGCGCTGGCGGTCCTCGCGACCGGTTGCTCGTCGCGGCGCGACGAGCGCGAGCGCGCGAGCGGCACGGGCAGCGACCCGGCGGGGGCGAACGCGCCCGAGGCGTCACCGCCGCGGCCCCCCACCCCCGACGAGATCTTGCAGGCCGAGCTACAGCGCGCGGCGCGCGCGCCGCAGGTGCACGCCCAGGGGTTGGAGGCGGAGAGTCCGCCCGTGGCGGCGCCCGATCCGGCAGACGGCGACGCGCAACGTCAACGCGCGCTCCGCGACGCGGCCGAGTTCGGCCTGACCGGCCTGCTCGACCCGACCTCCGGTGGCGATCCGAACGGCAGGGGCGACGGGATCGGCCTCGGGAACGTCGGCACGCTCGGCCACGGCGCGGGGACGGGCCCGGGCCAGGGCTTCGGCCCGTCCCGCGGCAGGCTCGGCGGCTCGCATCGCGCCAGACCGCCGCAGGTCCGCATGGGCGCGACCCAGGTGTCGGGGCGCCTCCCGCCCGAGGTCATCCAGCGCATCGTGCGCCAGAACTTCGGTCGCTTTCGCATGTGCTACGAGGCCGGCCTCCGCAACAACCCGAACCTGCAAGGCCGGGTCACGGTGGAGTTCGTGATTGGCAAGGACGGCAGCGTTCCGACCGTGAAGGGCGCCGGCGATCTGCCCGACCCGAGCGTCATCTCGTGCATCTCGCGCCAGTTCTACGGGCTCTCGTTCCCGCAGCCCGAAGGCGGCATCGTGAAGGTGAGCTACCCCATCGTGTTCACGCCGGGCGACGACGCGCCCGCCGGCTCGTCGTCCGCGGGTGCGGGCGCGGGCGCGAGTGCGAGCGCGAGCGTGGGTGCGGGCGCGGGCGCGAGTGCGAGTGCGAGTGCGAGTGCGAGCGTGGGTGCGGGCGCGGGTGCGGGCGCGGGCGCGGAGTCTGCGCCCGAGCCCGGGCCGAGCGCGCCGGCGCCCGCATGGCCGGCCGCCACCGCCACGAGCGATTCCGTCCCTCCTGCCGCTCCGCTCGGCACCGTGGCCGAGCGCGACCGCCTGCCCGTCGTCGTCATCGACGGCACGCGCATCCTCGTCGACGGCGTGCCCGTCGCCGTGCCCGTCGACCCGACGCGCGTCCTCGAGGACGCCGGCCGCCTGCAGAAAGTCGACGGCGTGTTCGACGCCCTGCGGGCGCGGCGCGAGCGCTGGAAGAGCGAGCACGACACCCACTACCCCGGGGTGTGCGGCCTGCGCCTGTCCCCCGACGTTCCGCTGCTCATCGCCAAGAGCGTCTTCCAGACGATTGCCTTCGCGGGCCATGGCACCATCGTCGTCCAGCTGTCGGGGGAGCCGGCGACCGTGATCCCCCTCGTCGCGCAGATCCCCGGCCCCCCCACCACCGACGCCGCCGCCGAGCCCGCGACGCCACCTCGCGTGGCTCACGCGCGTCTCGAGGCGAAAGAGTACGTCTTCACCTGGCAGCAGGGCTCGACCGTCGTGAGCGAGTGGCGCGTGCCAGCGGATGCAGCCGACCTCGCCCCCAAGCTGTGCGCCGACTGGAAGCACCACGAGGCCCCCGAGCATCCGAGCGGCGCTCGCGCCGAGCTCGTGCTCCACGGCGACAACCGCGACCCCTTCCGGGCGCTCCTGCCGCTCGTCACGGCCGCGCAGGCGTGCACGCGCCCGGCGCGCGACGGAGCCGCGGCCCCGGCCCCCGCATTCTTTCTCACGTTCTCGATCCGCTGAGCCGCGGGGCCGCCGTTCGACCTCGAGCGACAAAAGTGGCCTGTCTTCCCGGAAGACAGGGGGTTTATGTCGCTGTCGAGAGCCCCCCGGCAGCCCGAGAGCGACAAAGTGGCCTGTCTTCCGGCAAGACAGGGGGCTTGTGTCGCTCTCGAGGGCCCCCCGGCAGCCCGAGAGCGACAAAAGTGGCCTGTCTTCCGGCAAGACACGGGGTTTGTGTCGCTCTCGAGAGCCCGCCGGCAGCCCGAGAGCGACAAAAGTGGC
>JACRDA010000362.1 GCA_016212965.1 Myxococcales bacterium | reverse complement strand
TCGCGCTGGCGGGAGGCGCGGGCGGGCCAGCCGACTTGTCCGCCGCTGCCGGCGGCACCCCTGGCCGGGGAGCGGTGGCGGAGCGTGCGCCCTCGCAGCCGAGTGCGAGCGCGAGCGCGGCGAGCGCGGCGAGGGCGGCAGAGCCGCTCGCGGGCGCCAGGGTACCCGACGCTCCCGACCGCATCAGCTGGCCTCGCGCTCCGGCATCGGCTCACCGATAGCACCGCGGCGCCGGGGCGCCGAGCCGCCAGCTACTTTCCAGCTGCCCCGGCCGGGGCGTATCGTCGTGCGCATGAAAGAGGCGCGCGCGGAGCTCGTCCGCATCGACGCGACCGGCCTCGCGCATCCCATCGGCATGGTGGCGAGCCAGCGCATGCGCTCGCGAGAGGGCGCGTTCCGCGTCCTGCCGGGACCCAAGCACGTCGTGTTCATGCGCTACACCGGCGAGGACGGCCGGCGCGATCTCGAGGACGGGTCGGTGGTGCGGCTCGCGGGCGAGATCACCGCGCCGGCCGCGGTGAGCGACATCCTGTCGCTGGTCGGACAGACGGGCTGGCGCGGCGAGCTCGTGGTCATGGACGGTGAGTCGACGCGCTGCATCTTCGTCGACCAGGGCAACGTGGTCGGGGCCGAGACCAACGTGAAGCGCGAGTACCTCGGCGAGGTGCTCTACAAGTTCGGCGCCATCGGGCGCGCGGAGCACGAGCAGATCGTCGCGCAGCTCGGCGGCGGCAAGCGCTACGGCGAGCTCGCGGCCGAGCTCGGCATCCTGACGCGCGACAAGGTGTACGAGTTCCTAGGGCGGCAGATCCAGGAGATCGTGTTCGCCTCGCTCACCGTCGGGGACGGGACCTTCTACTTCCTCGATGGCTTCGCCGAGAGCCGGGTCGTCACCCACCACGCCATGAGCGCGAGCTCTCTGCTCATGGACGCCATCACGCGGCTCGACGAGATCCGCTACTTCTCGCAGAAGATCCCGACGCCCCTGCACATCCCGGCCAGGCTCGAGGGGCGCACCGCGCCGGGCCCCGATCTCAGCTGGATCTACCTGCAGATCGACGGCAAGCGCAGCGTGGCGGAGCTCGGTCGGGCGACGGGTCGCGGCGAGTTCGAGACCACGAAGGCGATCTTCGCGCTCGTGCAGGGCAAGCACGTCGTCATCCGCCCGCCGCCGCTCACCGGGGGCCCGGTAGCGCTCGTGACGGCGGCCAACGACGCGCTCGCGGCCATCCTCGGTGCGGCCGACGCGGCGGGGCGCGGGACGGCGCTGCGGGCGAATCTCGCGGGCTTCGCGGGCGGAGCCGGGATCTACGACGTGCTCTTCCGCGGCGCGGGCCCGGACGAGCGCGGCAAGTTCAAGGCGGAGGTGGTCGCCGAGAACGCCAAGCGCATCGCCGGCGGCGCCGACGCCGTCGACGACCTGATGCAGCTGCTCCACGACTACGTGTCGTTCGCGCTCTTCAGCGCCGGCAGCACCCTCGGCTCGGCGAAGGAGGCGGAGCTCACGCGCGACGTGGGCGCCGCCCTGTCGCAGCTCCTGCCGCAGTCGTCGGCCTGAGCCGGCGCGCCCGGGGCGGCTCAGCGCTTCGTGCGGATGCCCGGGTCGGTGGTCGTCGTCGCCGGTGGCGGCGGGGGCGGCGGCTTGACGGGGGGTACGTAGGGCGGTGGCGCGAGCACCGCGGTGCGGGCGCTCGCCGAGGCGCTCGCCGAGGCGCTCACCTGCGTGGCGCCGGCGGACGCCTTCGGCGCGACGGGCGTCAGGTTCGCCGTGACCATGAGGTCGCTCGCGAGCACCCCCGGCTCGACCTGGTACGGCTCGAAGCCGTCGAGCGCCACCGTGAAAGTGCGCGGCGCGGCGTCGCTCGCTACGGCGACGGACAGGGGCGTCGTGCCGAGAACGCGGTCCTTCTCCTTCACGACGGCCCCGCCGGGCTTGCTGTCGATCTTCAGGGTGAAGCTCGTCGCGGCGGCGCTCGGGGCGACGCTCGCGGTCGGGGCGGTGGCGCTGCCCCCCCGCGTGCTCACGGCCACGAAGGCGCCGATGCCGAGGGCCACCACGGCGCCGGCGATCACCGCGACGCGCACGCCCTTGCGGTGCGTGGCACTCAGCTTCGTGTCGCCCTCGACGGTGAGCGAGGCCGCGGTCCCCGACCCCTCGGAGACGGTCCGCGGACGCGAAGGCGTCGTGCTGGCGGGGCCGCTCAACGACGGCGTGCCGCTCGAGAAGCGTCCGGAGGGACCCGAGTCGTTCGAGAAGGTCGCCTCGAGCAGCGGCAGGTCGTGCTCGCCTTCGCCCTTCATCTGCTGCTCGATGATGGACTGGATGCGCGCGCGCTCGTCGGAGAAGCGCTCGCTCACGAGCTTGCCCACCTCGCGGCATCCCCGCCGGTCGGGCAGCGTCTCGACGAAGGCGTCGATCTCCCCCTGGAGCTCGGCCGCGGTCTCGTAGCGGTCCTCGCGCTTGGTCGCGAGCGCCTTGTGGATGATGGCCTCGAGCCGCGGGTCGATGTCCGGCACCGACTCGCGCACCTTCGGGATGTCGCCGGCCAGGAGCTTCTGGATGACGGCGATGTCCGGGATGCCGCGGAACATGCGCTTGCCGGTGGCGACCTGCCACAGGATGACGCCCACCGAGAACACGTCGGCGCGGCAGTCCACGCGCTCGCCGAGCGCCTGCTCGGGGGACATGTACGCGACTTTGCCCTTGAGGACGCCGGTGCGCGTCTCGGAGGACGAGTTGAGCGCCTTGGCGATGCCGAAATCGACGACCTTCACCTGCCCGCTGTAGGTGACGAAGATGTTGTGCGGGCTGACGTCGCGGTGCACGACGCCGAGCGGCGTGCCGTCGTAGTCGCAGAGCTCGTGGGCGTGGTGCAGACCGCTCAGGGCCTCGCTCACCACGCGCAGCTGCATCGCGAGCGACAGCTCCTTGCCGAGCTTGTTGTGGATGCGGTTGAGGGTCTGGCCCTCGAGGTACTCCATCGCGATGAAGTAGCGATGGCCGTCCTGACCGACCTCGTTCGTCTGCACGACGTTCGGGTGGTTGAGGCGGGCCGCGAGCCGCGCCTCGTCGAGGAACATCGTGACGAACTCGGGATCCTCCGCGAGCTGCGCCTGGATCTGCTTGATGACGACGAGCTTGTTGAAGCCGGCCGGCCCCTTGACGAGGGCCAGGAAGACCTTCGCCATGCCACCGCGCCCGAGCTCGGCGAGCAGGCGATACTTGCCGAGGGACGTGCTCTCGCGCTCTTCCATGTGTCTCGGACCGGCAACCGGCTCAGGTCATCACAGCGTACCAGCTCGTGCCGCGCAACTCCAATCCCGCGGTGAGGCACGCGGCGCTCCGCGCCTCGGGTCGCCGCCTCGCCGCAAAGGTCGACGCTGGTGGTGCCCCTGTGGAAGAATCGCCGCCATGCGAGAGGGTCGTTGCCGAGTTCGCGTCCGCCCAGCCTGTCGTGACGGGGGCGCGGGCGTCGCAGTGCCGGCGCGGCGCCGCCCGCGGAGCGCGCTCGCGCTCTTGCTCACGGGGGCGTGTGCCGGGCTCGGTCTCGTCGCGCTACCGGGCGCGGCGCGCGCCGACGGGCTCGCGGACGAGGCGGATCTGCAGTTCGAGCTCGCCAGCGAGCTCATCCAGAAGAACGACTACCGCGGCGCGCTCGAGCACTACCTCGCCTCGAACCGGCTCGTCCCCAACCGCAACGTCGTCTACAACATCGCCCGCACCTACGGCCTGCTCAAGCGCTTCCCCGAGGCGTACCGCTACTACGTCGACGCGCTCGACGGCGAGACGGACCCGAAGACGCGCGCCGAGATCGAGGCGGCGATGCAGGCCATCGCGCCCGAGGTCGCCGTGCTGCGCGTGGTGAGCGATCCACCGGGGGCGACCATCTTCCTCGACCGCGAGGATCTCGGCTCGCGCGGCCGCGCACCGCGACCGCTGGCCCTGCCGCCCGGCAAGTACCGGGTGATCGTGCAGCTCGACGGCTACCAGAGCCCGGAGCCGCGCGACGTCGACATCCAGAAGGGCGGCGAGACGCGCGTGGAGCTCTCGCTGAAGGAGATCCGCGGCACGGTCCACGTCGAGGTCGAGGGCGCGGCCGGCGCGACCGTGCACGTCGGCGACGAGCGCGCCGCTTCGGCGTGCAACGCGCCGTGCGACTTCACGCTGCGGCCCGGGACCTACCTGCTCTACTTCGAGCGCGACGGCTTCCAGGCGGCGCCGCGCCAGGTGGTCGTGACGGCGGGCGCGACCGCCAACACCCTGGCGCGGCTGACGCCGCTCTCGGGCTCCGTCGTGGTCGAGAGCGACGAGCGCGGCGCCATCGTGATGATCGACGGCAAGCCCTCCGGCTTCACGCCGGCGGTCATCCCGGGCGTCACGGTGGGCAAGCACGAGGTGAAGGTGGTCCAGCGCGGCTTCGCCCCGCTCGTGCGCGACATCGACGTGAAGGCGAACGCCCAGGCGGAGCTGCTCGGGCTGCGACTCGAGCCGCTGCGCCAGGTCCAGGCGGTGTCCCGCGTGACGGAGAACATCGAGGACGCGCCGAGCTCGCTCAGCATCGTCGATGGACAGGAGCTGCGCGCCTTCGGCTACCCGACCATCGCCCACGCCCTCGCCGGCGTACGCGGCGTGTACGTGTCGAACGACCGCGCCTACCAGTCGGTGGGCATCCGCGGCATCGGCGAGCCCAACGACTATGGCAACCGCCTGCTCGTGCTGTCGGACGGCGCGTCGCTCAACGACAACCTGCTCAACAGCTCCTACGTGGGCAGCGACGGCCGCAACGACCTCGGGGACGTGGAGCGCATCGAGATCGTGCGCGGCCCGGGGTCCTTGCTCTACGGCGCCGGCGCCTTCAGCGGCGTCGTGAACCTCGTACCGCGCGCCCGCGACGAGCTCGACGGCGTGCACGTGGCGGCCGGCACCTACGGCCACGGCGTGGCGCGCGGGCGCGGCGGCTTCCACTGGAACTTCACCGAAGACGGCGGCGTCTGGGCGAGCGTGTCGGGCGCGCGCTCGGAGGGCTTCGACCTGCCCATCGACCGCATCGACCCGGGGCGCGGCCCGATCGAGCAGATCGCCCACGGCGCCGAGCGTTTCGACGCCGTCGGGACGGCCGGACGGCTCTGGTACGGGCCGCTCACGGCGCAGTGGTTCTACCACCAGCGCGACCAGTACCTGCCGCAGGGCCTCGCCGCGACGCAGTTCGACGACTCGCGCACCCTGTACGGCGACCGGCGCGCGCTCGGGGAAATCCGCTTCGAGCCCAAGATCGGCGACATCGTCGACGTGTCCACGCGCGTGCACGCGAACCACTACCGCTTCCACGGCGTCTACTACCTGCCGGCCCCCGACTCGCCGCTGCTCGAGGACTACTACGGCAGCTGGCTCGGCGGCGAGGCGCGCGTCGTCATCAAGCCCATCCCCGAGATCCACATCACGGCGGGTGGCGAGGCGCAGTTCCACGTGGCCGCGACGCTCGAGGGCGCATCGGTGAGCCGCGACGAGCAGCCGATCCCGGACGGCGTGTACATGGACGAGCGACAGCCCTACCGCTTCGGCGCCGCGTACGCCCTCTTCGACACGACCCCCGTCGACTGGTTCAAGCTCTCGGTCGGCGCGCGCGTCGACATCTACTCGACCTTCGGCGCCATCTTCGTGCCGCGCGGGGCGCTCATTTTCAAGCCCACCGAGGGCGGCGCCCTCAAGATCATGAGCGGCCGCGCGTTCCGCGCGCCGAGCATCTACGAGCAGCTCTACAACGACGGCGGCTTCTCGCAGGTGAAGGCGAGCGACCCGGACCGCGACCTGCAGCTCAAGCCCGAGTCGATCGTCTCGAACGAGATCGAGTACTCGCAGCGCTTCGAGGAGGACTGGGTCGCGGTCGGGGCGGTCCACACGAGCTACATCCAGAGCATCATCAACACCATCAGCGACACGCCGGGCTCGGAGGTCATCCGCTACGCGAACAGCGACTCGCCGGCGCTCACCGTGGGCCTCGAGGCCGAGCTGCGGCGCGAGTGGCGGCAGGGCTGGATGCTCGCGCTCTTCTACGGTTACGAGCGCGCGCAGTACCTCGACCCGAGCGACCCGACCCTCGCGGACAACCCGCGCCTCATCAACGCGCCCGAGCACTCCGCGGGAGCGAAGGGCGTCGTGCCGATCGTCAACGAGGCCCTGGTGCTCGGCGTGCGCACCCGGGTGGAGGCGCCGCGCCGCATCGCGCTCGACAGCGACGAGGTGACGCTCCCCGCGGTCATCGCGGACGTGACGCTGAGCGGCACGGCGACGCGCTACGGCATCCGCTACGTGCTCGGCATCTACAACGCCTTCGACTGGAAGCACGAGGTGCCGATCTCCGAGTCGGCGGCGAGTCGCACCATCCGACAGGACGGGCGGACCTTCCTGCTCGACGTGTCGGCGACGTACCCCTGACCGCCGCACTCGCCGCCCGCCGCGACCGCGCGCTCGAGGGCGTGGTCGCGAGGTGATCCGAGAGCCGTCCACGGTGGGTCGTCCAAGTCCACGTAGGCGTCGCCGTCAAAGTCCACGTCGACGACCACGTCAACCTCGACGTCTACGGGGTCCGTCCTTCCGCGAGGGCCTGGTCGGATGGCCGCTCGCCGGGCGTCTGGCGCGCAAGCGCAACGCCCGCAACGCGGGCGATGGCGCTCACACGTCGACCTCGGCGTGGACCTTGACGTTGACTTGGTCGTGGACTTAGACGGCGACGTCTACGTGGACGTGATCGGCCGAACCGTTGACGCGCGTCCTGCCGACGCAGCTGGCACACGTCACCCGTCGATTCTCGGGCATGTCGAGTTTTCGGCGTCTCGACGTTTGCCGCTCTTGGCGTTCTTGGCGCCTTGGCGGTTCTCTCAGGGCCCGGCCATCGGCCGGCGAGGAGGCGCCTGCCGCGACCGCGGCGCTCGCCCCCGCGCCGCAGCGGGTCTATGACTCGCGGTTACCCGGCGACCCGGCTCGTGCGCCCACTTCGGGCACGCAAGCGAACGATCGCGACGGCACCCAGAGGCGCACACTCATGGCGAACGGCAACGGCGGATGGCAAGGTGGGCCCGGCGGACCGGCCCAGGGACAACCTGCGGGCGGGGCGGGTGGCAGCGGCCCCCAAGCACCGGATCCGTACGGACCGGGGGCGACGCAGCTGGCGGGCCCGAACTTCGCGCCACCCGGGCAGGCACCCGGCTGGAAGCCCGTCGCCGCGACGGTCCTGCAGCCCGCCTACACGGGTGAGCCACCCCAGACGCCGCAGGCTCAGCCGCAGCCGCAGGGCTACCCGCAGCATCAGGCCCAGGCGCAGCCGCAGGGCTACCCGCAGCCCCAGGCCCAGCCGCAGCAGCCGCAGGGCTACCCGCAGCCCCAGGCTCAGCCGCAGCAGCAAGCCTACGGTCAGCCGCAGCCGCAGGGCTACCCGCAGCCCCAGGCTCAGCCGCAGCAGCAGGCCTACGGCCAGCCGCAGCAGCAGGGGTACCCGGCACCCCAGCCGGGTTACGGGCCGCAGGCCGGTCAGCCGCCCGCGAAGCCGGCGGCGCAGAAGTCCCGGCTGCCGCTCATCCTCGGGGGCGTGGTGGGGCTCGGTGCCGTCATCGGCGCCGTCCTGCTCGTCGCACGCTGCGGTGGGGGCGCGGCCGCGCTGCCGTGCGACCTCGCGAAGCTCCCGGCACAGACGAAGGAGATCCGGCGCGAGTCGATGACGCGCGGCGTGGCGCGCAGCCTCGGCATGAAGGCGAGCGAGCTGCCGAAGGCGGCGCGCTGGTCCTCCGCCGCGCAGATCTTCTGCGGCGGGTCCGACCTCTTCCGGGATCTCGTGCGCGCGCGGAGCTCGTACGCGCGCGACGACGTGGCCCAGGCGCTCGCCAAGAAGGACGATCTCACGGAGCTCGTGCGCTGCGGCAAGGCGGCGGCCGGCGAGCTCGGCAGCGACCCGATGTTCTACCGCGTGGCCTTCGCGAGCGGCGACAAGAAGGTGCGCGTCGGGCTCGTGAAGAGCGGCCTCGACAAGCTCGATCCGAAGCCCGCGCGGATGCAGGAGACGAGCGAGATCGCGGGCGCCAGCGGCTACTGCCGCCTCGGGGAGGGCGGCAAGGCGGGCGACAAGTGCAGCGACGAGGCCAACAGCCTCGTGAAGCTCGGCTCGGACGATCTGTGGATCGGCGGCGACCTCGCGGATCTGCGCGCCTTCGCCGCCGCGTTCTCGACGGCGGGCAACAACACGGTGACGAACGGCGAGGAGCTCGGCGCGCTCGTCAAGGCGCTCGCCGACTACGACGGCTACCGCATCGGGAGTCCGGAGTCCTTCGACCCTCCCCTGCCCGGCAAGGCCGCCGACGACGTGGAGAAGAAGCTCGAGGAGGCGACGAAGGCCGGTCTCAAGGTCTGGGGCTGGGGCGAGAAGGTCACGCCCACCCAGGCGGAGCTGCGCATCGAGCTCGTGTGCAAGGACGAGGCGGCGGCCAAGAGCATCGGCGAGGCGCTCAAGGCCTACGCGGCGTCGGTCGCCGAGGCGAACAAGAAGCGCGAGGCCGACAAACCGCCGGCGCCTGCCAAGGGCGACGACACCTCCGTCGAGCAGCGCGAGGCCGAGCAAGCGGGCGAGGCGATGGGGCGCCGCATGGCGGACGCGGCCAAGGTCGAGGTCGACGGCACCAAGGTCGTGATGGTGGTCAAGGGCGAGGCGACGAGCGACGAGGTGAGCAAGCTCGAGGCGTACGCCAGGACGATGCGCACGCGCGCCGAGCAGGCCGCGAAGATCGTCGAGAAGCTCGCCGAGGGCGAGGCGCCGAGCGACGCGGATCTCGAGGCCCTGGGCGGCAAGGAGCTCGTCGAGGCGGTCAAGAACCCGAAGCCGAAGTGCGCCAAGGGCGATCCGTCCTGCGACCCGGACGCGAAGCGCCCGCCGCCGCCGCCCGCGGCGGACGAGTGGGTGTACGTCCCGTCCGTGCCGGGCATGCGCGTGCCGGGGGGCGGCACGACGAGCACCATGAACGGCGACGGCTTCACGGCCTACGAGTATCGCTACGTGCCCTTCGACGCGCAGATCGGGGCGCGCTTCCTCGGGGACGCGCGCGCGCAGGGCTGGACGCTCACCGAGCGCAAGGACGTCGAGGGCGCGCTCGCCTACGAGATGGTGCGCAGCGGCGTCCGGT
Organism: Myxococcales bacterium; assembly: GCA_016212965.1. Taxonomy (GTDB): domain Bacteria; phylum Myxococcota_A; class Polyangia; order Polyangiales; family Polyangiaceae; genus JACRDA01. The sequence goes on along the minus strand of JACRDA010000362.1, from coordinate 14,365 downwards.
GCTTCGTGCTCATCAGCAAGGACACGAACGGCGCCCTCGTCTTCAGCTTCCTGCCAAAGTGAGGCCGGGGCGGGCTCACTTGCGCGCCGGGCGACGACGCTCGGCGAACCAGCTGCGGTACTTCGCCATGCGATCGACCTGATCCTTTGGCGCGTGGCGCCGGCAGGTGGCGAGCTCGGCGCTCCCGGCCGGCGCGCCCCAGCGCACCTCGGGGCAGTCGTTCGGGTTGTAGGCCATCTCGAGCTCCTTCGAGCGCGCGAGCACGTCCGCGAGGGACAGCTCGAAGGCGCTCCCGTCGCTGCGCGAGTAGCTCACGCGACGGGCGGCGGCGTCGCGAGCGAGCAGCGCCTCGAGCGCGGCGCGCACCGCGTCGACGCTCTGGCCCGCGGGCATCGCGAAGCGCTCGGGGCGCCGCGCCACCCGCGCCGGGAAGCCCCTGACGACATCGATCGCGATGAGCAGCCGGAGGTCGCGCGACGGCGTCGAGAAGTCCTCCCAGGGGCCCTCGGTCTCGAAGATCTTCGGCCCCTCCGGCATGTCGATGCGCCCGGCGCCCTTTCTGAAGTGGTCGTCGCCGTTCTTGACGCTGAGCACGCGGCCGCGCACCTGCTCCTCGAGGGCCTGCAGGGTCTCGCGCAAGGCGCGCTCGGGATCGAGCGGCTCGGGCGAAAGCACGTCGTCCATCGCGTCGTAGAAGGCCTCGACCGACAGCTTGGCGAGCTCGGGCCAGAAGTCGCCGTGGCCGGGCGCGCCCGCGATCTCGTCGTTCCGGAGCGGCCGAGCGCCACCCTGCCCCGTGAACACGATGGGGCGGAAGCGCTTGAAACCCGGGCTGCCGAGCAAGGGATTGTCGTCGAAGAGGAAGTTGCCGCGCCAGAAGCGCCGCCGCGAGACCGTGCCGTCGGGCTGCCCGTCGACGGCGAGCAGGATGCCCCCCGACTCGGGGGTCTGCGCGACGCGGCGCACGATGATGAGCACGTGACCGTAGGGGTCGGCGTAGATGCGGCCCGGGCGGAGCGAGTCGGCCGTGAGCGGCACCGGGTAGTAGTCGCCGCCGTCCTTGTCGGCGACGGCGCGGGCCGAGCCCGAGTGCACGCGGTCGGCCATCGCCACGCGCACGAAGTTGCCGAAGCCGCGCGGGCCACCGTCGCCGCGCGCCTCGGCGAGCACGGAGTACCAGCGCTCGCAGCGCGGCGGCCCGGCGGGACCGCCGCGGGTGCAGCGCGAGAAGCCGAAGGGCAGACCGAGCTTGTAGGCGAAGTAGGCGCGCAGGGCGTACGGCAGGTCGGCGCAGTCGGGCTCGAGCGCGGGCGCGTGCCCGCCGCCCTCGGGCGGGTCGTCCTCGCGGGCGCCGAGGTGGTCGTGCAGGAAGTTGCGCCCGGCGTCGCGCAGCACGTCCTGCAGGGCCGGCCACGCCGGCTGGCGGTCGAGCGGATCGTCGAACAGTCGCTCGAGCCACGCGGAGAACAGGTTCTCGAGATCGGGGGTCCACTCGGCCACGACCGGCCACACGCCCCAGGCGAGCACCTTCGGTGCGGCAGCCCGCGCCGTCGTCACCGGCACGTCGCGGCAGGCATGCACGCCCGGGCCGCGGAAGCGCACGGCGTAGCGGCCCTCGCGCGCTCCGTCGACGCGGACGAGCCAGCTGTACGGCGGGCCGCCCCCGCGCTCGGTGGACGCCTGTGGCGCGCCGCCGTCCGGACCGACGACCTCGAGCGTACCCTCGAGCGGGCGCTCGCTCACGGCCACGATGCGCAGCGTCCCGCCGGGCGCGGGGTCGCGCGGCGCCGCGAACAAGAGGAGCCCGTCGACCGGGCCGCAGGCGTCCGGCACCGGCGCCGGCGCCGCGCTCGCGCGCGCGGGCGCGCCACCGGCGGGCGGCACGGCGAGGGCGGACCCGGTCGTGGCACCGGAGGTCGGCGCGAGCGCCGACCCACTCGGGACCGCGGCGAGCGTGGTCGCCTGCGCGACGTCGCTCGAGGCCCGGGGGTTGCAGGCCGCGAGCGCGAGCGCGCCCGCGAAGAGCACGGCGGTGGCAGCTCGGGTCACGTGCCTTGTCTGAACGCTCGGCGGCGCCCCGGCAAGTTTTCCGACCGCGCGGGTGCGCTCGCGCCGCGGTACGTGGCTCAGCCGGGCGGTGCGCCGAGCCGGCGCCAGGCCGCCTCGAGCCGGGCCGCGCGCGCTCTGCCGGCGACCGCGAGGAGCGCGCGGTCGCGCTGCCAGTAGCCCGCGACCACCGGATCGGCCCGCGGCCACTCGGTGTCGAGCGCCGCGACGTCGCGTGCCGCCTGGGCGAGCACACCGCCGAGCGCCACGTGGGTGGCGGGCGCGCCGGGATCGGCGAGGGCGAGCGTGCGCACGGCGCAGAAGCTGGCACACAGTGCCTCGACGAGCGGCCGCGCGAAGCCCGAGCGGCGCCCGACCCCGACGAGCCAGCCGAGCAAGGCGGCGTGCACGGCGCAGTCCTCGACGGTGCGAAAGGGCTTCAGGTAGCGGTCGTAGCCGTCGCCGGGGGCGAGCTCCTCGGGGGCGACGCGGACGGCCCGGAGCTCGAGCGCCGCGTGGGGGATCTCCGGGACGAACGGCGCCTCCGGCAGCGGCACGAGCGCGACGCCGGCGCGGTCGCGCGGGATGCGCACCAGGCGCAGGCGTTCGCGCCCGTCCTCTTCGCCCTCGCTCGCGACGACGAGGAGCTCCGCCGCGAAGCTGCCGAGCGTGACGAAGGTCTTCTGCCCGTCGAGCCGGAGCGCGCCGTCGGGCTCGCGCACGAGGCGCGTGCGGATGGCGCGCGGGGCGGCCCCACCCTCCTCGGTGGCACACAGGGCGAGCGGTCGGACGGCTGCGGGCAAGGCGCCCTCCGGTCCGAGGGCCGCGACCAGCGTGGCGCCCGCGGCCTGGTAGCCCGAGGCGAACGCGTAGCCGGGCCGGTCGGCCGCGAAGCCCGCCGCGAACGCGAGATCGATGGGCAGCCCGAAGCGCGCGGCGAGCAGGAGGTGCCCGCGCCACCAGCTCCCGAGGCCGTCGAGCGGCGCCGGGGCCGCCGGGGCCGTGAGCACGTGCTCGAGGACGGCGTCGGCCGATGCCGTGCGCCCGCCGTCCGCGGCCACCGGGTGGCCCGCGCCTCGGACGTCGGTGGGCATGGGCTCCGGCGCCTCAGTGGAGCGCGTCGGCGACGACGCGGGCGAAGGTCGCCCGGTCCTGGCGCCCGCGCAGCTCCTCGGCGCCGATCCACAGGCGCGGCACGCCCGTCCCGCCCACGGCCTCGAAGAGCGCGAGATCGGCGGCGATGTGCGCCTCGGTCGCGGGGTTGTTCACGCACGCCCCGAGCAGGCTCGGATCGAGGCCGACCGAGACGCCGAGCTTCAGGATGCCCTCGGGGCCGATGTCCTCGAGCGGCGCCTGCGCCAGCGCATCGGCCATGGCGTCGCCGCGCTCGAGCTTGTCGGCGCACACGGCGGCGCGCGCCGCCGGCCGCGCCATGGGGTGCTTGTCGAGCGGCACCTGCTTGCGCACGAGCCGCACGCGCTGTCGGTAGGGCTCGAGCGCCGCCCGCAGCGCCAGGTGGTTCTCGCGGCAGTACGGACACTCGAAGTCCACGAACTCGACGATGAGCAGCTGCCCCTTCGGGGTCTTGTCGGCCTCGGGACGCAGCGCTTCGGGCAGCCTGGGTCCGCAGCCGAGCGTGGCGCCGGCGCCGAGCGCGACGGCGACGAGGGCGAGAGCACGTCTCGGAAGTGACATGGGCCGCGAGCTTAGCAGCGCGGCCACCGGCAGGGCAGGCCCCCGAGCGCCCCGTAGTCCGGCGGCAATGTTCTTGCGCCGCATCTGGGGCTCCAGGCTCCCGGCTTCGGACTCCGGGCTGGAGAGCCCCGCACCCAGCGGGAAGACTCGCACCCGCTGAGTGAGCAACCGGAGGTCGGCTCGGGACGGACTTCCTCCTGAAGCCCGAAGCCTGCAGCCTGAAGCCGCCGCGCCTGCGCGGTCAGTCCCCCGACCCGATCAGGACGGCGCGGAGCGCGGGGACGGGCTCGCTCGGAGCCCGCGCGGGCGCCGGTGGGGCGGCGCGGCCGAGCTCGACGTCGAAGCCGGTCGCGGCGTACACCTCGCTCCACGGCATCGACGCGCTCCCGACCGGCCAGCGCGCCGCGGTGGGCGGCGGCTTGCCGAGCGTCAGGCAGCTGAGCGCGACGAAGGGGTCGATGCGGCGCCCGCAGCGCGCTTCGGCCTTGCGGGCGCCGAAGCCCGCGGGAGCGAGGCACCGGGCCTCGAGCGCGGCGAAGAAGCGGTCGGCGCCGGGCTCGTCGGAGGCGTCGTCCACCAGGTGGCGCTCCGCGAGCGCCGCGGCCTCGCTCGCGTGCACGATGAGCTCGAGGTGCAAGTGCGGCGCGATGTACGGCCCCTCGGCGCCCGACTTGCCCACGCTGCCGAGGGCGGCCCCCGGACCCACGCGCTCGAGGCCTGCGCCGACGTCCTCGGTCGCGAGGTGCGCGAAGAGCAGCGACGCATGCAGCCCGGCGCCGAGCGCCTCGGGCACCGGGCACACGAGGTGAACCCACAGGCCGAGGCCGTCGGTGGTGCCGGCATGCGCCTGGCCGGCGCAGGGGGCGAGCACGGGCGTGCCGAGCGGGGCGAGGAAGTCGACGCCGGTGTGGCCGCCCGCTGCCCGCGGGGCGCCGAAGTAGCCCTTGCCGCCGAGGTCCCAGCGCATGCCGTGATCGACCGGCAGCACGTAGCTCCAGGGCGAGCCGAGCGCGAGCGCGCCGCGGGCGTCGACGGAGGCGCCGGCCGCGGGCCCGAGCTCCGGCAGCGGGGCGAAGGGTGCGCCCGCCGCGGGGGCCGCGGGGAGCAGGGCCGTCGCCCCAGCGTCGTAGGGGACGTGCGCCCCCGGCGCCGTCCCGGGTGCCGCGCGGCTCCCGGGCACGACCGGCGGCGCGGCGACCGCGCTCGAGCGGCCGCACCCGAGCGCCACCAGCGGCCCCAAGAACAAGCCGAAGAATCGAACGCCGCTCACATGGAATTGGTAATGACGCGCCGACGACGGGGCCAACAAACCCCGGGGCAAAGCAGCATTGGGCCTGCGAGCGCGCTACGCGGTGGCGGCCCCGAGCGCGTAGCGGCGTGCGCGCCTCGGCCCCGGCGCGGTCACTCGACCGGGCGCTCTTCGCCGGGCGCCGTCTCGCCGCCGCCCGGAGGCAGCTCGAAGGGGATGAGCTCCTCGGCCGACTTCGGCGCGTCCTTGTCGCCGGGCTCGTGCTCGTCGGGCTCCTTCTCGGGACAGCGCTCGCCCGTGTAGCCCTCCTCGCCCTCGGGGATCTTGCACGGGTGCACCTGCACGCGCCGGGTCTTCGGCTTGTAGACCACCTTGCGCTTCTCCTTCTTCGAGGTGCCGTCCGGCAGCGTGAGCACGCGCGAGACCCAGACCGACCAGCCGACCGCGCCGCGCTCCTCGAGCTTGTGATCGTCGGGCTCGAGGCGCGGGTTCGGGACGAGCTTCACGGGCGGCTTGACCACCTCGAGGATGGCGGAGCGCTCGGCCTGCACCCTGCGGCCGCCGTTGTTGCCGAAGAACTTCACGGTGATGCCGGTCGCCGTGTAGGCGGTCTTGATGAGCAGGCCCGCCTCGGTGTCGTTGTGGATCACGAGGTCGGGCTTGGGGTAGCTCAGCGTCGCCTCGTGCCCCATCGGGTAGCGGTTGAAGTAGTAGCTGTGGGGCGTGCGCTCGACGATGTCGTAGCCGCCGTAGAACGCGGCGTTGAAGAAGGTCGTGGCGAACTGGCTGATGCCGCCGCCGATGGTGTCGACCATCTCGCCCTCCTCGATGCTCGGAGCGGGCACGAAGCCGTGCGCCTCGGTGCGCCGGCCCACGAGCTCGTTGAGGCTGAGCGTGGCGCCCGGCTTGACCACCGTGCCGTCGAGGAGGTCGGCGATGCGGTGGATGTTCTTCACGCGCGGCTGACAGCAGGGGTGGTGGGTCGTGAACTCGCTCACGAAGTGCGTGATCCCGAGCGCGAGCGCCTGCTCGGTGGTGAACGCCGGGGCGGGCCCCGGGTCGAGCGGCAGCGCGCCGCGCCGCTCCGGGCGCTCCGCCGCCGCGTAGAGCGCGGTCGCCACCTTCGCGGCGTCCACGGAGAAGCCCCCCTGGCTCGGAACGATGCGCACGATCTCGTCGTCCCCGACGACGAAGCGCGCGTCCACGGTGGGGCGGTCGAGCTTCTGGCGGAGCGGCGCCAGGAGCTTCTCGAGGCCCTCCGGCGCGAACGCGAGCTCGAGCCGATCCGCCTCTCCCTCGCCTCGCACCCAGCGGCTGCGCAGCGTCTCGGCGAGCTCGCGGGCGGAGACCGTGAGCTCCACGCGCTCGATCGGGGGCGCGGCCGGCGCCGCCTCGGCGTCGGGCGTCTTCGGGCCCTTCTTTTTCGGCTTCGGCTTCGGCGGGGGCTTGCGCGGCGCGGGCCCCTTGCGCCCCGCCGGGGGCGACTTGTCGGGCCCGACGGCCCCCGGCTGCTCGACCGTCGCGGGCGGCGGTGGGATCTCGGCCGCGAGCACGATGGCCCCGGCGGTGAGCTTCCGGGCCCGACCGAGCGCGTCGTCGACGGCGCCGCGGTCACGGGTCGCGTCGCGCACCGCCTCCGGCAGCTCGAGCGGGGCCCGCGGCTCTTGCATCAGGGCCGCGAGCACCGCGTCGGCCCCGGCGCCGCGGTCGAGCCCCTTGCCGGCGCGCGGGTAGTCGGCCGCGACGGCCCCGTCGCGCGCCACGATCGCGCCGTCGAAGGGTGGGTCCGGGATCGCGTCCGCTTCCCAGCGCGTCTCGAGCGCCTCGAGCCGGTCGCGGTCGAGCGCCGCGCTCGGCGTCACCTCGACGCGCGAGGCGAAGCGCCCGAGCCAGAAGCCGATCTCGGCGAGCGGCCCGCCCTGCCGCCCGGCCGCGAACGCGCGATCGAGCGTGGCCTCGACGTCGAGCGCGAAGCCGACCTCGCCGGGCGCGAGCGTGTAGCTCTTGCCCCGCACGCGCACCTCGAGGGGAGCCGCGGCGAGCCCCGCCGCGAGCTCGTTCACGAGGGCGCGGGCCGCGACGCGGTCCAGGCCCGAGAGATCGCGACCCGCGAGGGTCACGCCCCGGAGCACACAGCCGGTCTTCAGCGCCCGATCGACGCCGAAGGCGAGCAAGAGGGCGAAGAGCGGCGCGAGCGCGAAGAGCCCCGCCTTGAGCGCGCGGGCGCGGCGGCGGCGGCGTGCGGACGGACGCCGGGGCGGCGCGCTCGGACGGGAGCGCTCGGCGCCCGCGTCCGCGACATCCGCCGGCGCCGGCTCGGACGGACTCGTGGCAGGGGGCTCCGACGGCGCGCCCTCTCTCTCTGGCTCGCTCTCCGGGATCTCGGTCTCGCCCATCGTTGCCATCGGTTCCGCGCGTACCCACCGGGCGCCCGCCCCGCGGGGGCGCGGCGCTCGTCCGGCAGACGCCGCTAGCGCTACGCCATGACGACGGCAAGTGCCAGGCACTTGCGCCTCGGGCCGCGCGCAGCCGCGTGCCCACGCTTCGCCACCCAACGCTCGGCCGGCGCGCCGGCTTCCCGCCGCCCGGGGGTGCTTGAGTCCGGCGCCGGGACGTGCGTGTCTCGGCCCGAGGCCCCATGCACATCGAGCACGTCGACCACAAGAAGGATCCCGCGGCCTGGGCCCGCGCCCTCGGCATCTCGCGCGAGGCCGTGGAGCTCTACCTCGCGAGCGAGGTCATCGATCTGCACGTCGACTCGTTCATCTGGACGCGCATCTTCGGCTACGACCTGTTCAAGCGCCACGGCCACGGCCTCTTCGGCGCGCGCTTCTACAGCCAGGTCGACTTCCCGCGCGCGCTCGAGGCCGCGCTCTCGGGCGCCATCTGGGTCATCACCACGAACCCGGCGCGCAGCGCCGCCGGCCGCGCGCGCGCCTTCGTGCGCAACCAGGCGCGCCTCCGGGCCGTGTTCGCCGAGGCCGCCGAGCAGTTCGCGCTGGTGCGCAACCTCGGCGAGTACCGCGCGGCGCGCGCCGCCGGCAAGCACGCGGCCTTCGTCGGCATCCAGGGCGGCAACGCCCTCGACCGCGACCTCGCGGCGCTCGACCTCATCGAGGGCGATCTCGTCATCCGCATCACGCTCGTGCACCTGTCGAGCTCGCGCATCGGGTCGACGAGCTCGCCGATGCGCGGCCCGGACGACGACGGCCTGTCGAGCTTCGGGCGCGACTACGTGCGGCGCCTGAACGACAAGAAGATCCTGGTCGATCTGGCGCACATCTCGAAGCGCGGTTTCTGGGATGCCGTCGCGGTCCACGACCGGAGCCAGCCGCTCATCGACACGCACACCGGCGTCTCGGGTGCCTTCGAGCACTGGCGCAACCTCGACGACGCCCAGCTCCGCGCCATCGCCGACACGGGCGGCACCATCGGCGTCATGTACCAGTCGAGCTTTCTCGGTGACGGCCTCCTCGGCGGCAAGGCCGAGAGCATCGTGCGCCACCTCGAGCACATCGTGCGCACCGTGGGCGACGAGCACGCCTCGCTCGGGAGCGACTTCGACGGCGCGATTACTCCGCCGCGCGATCTGCCGACCTGCCTCGAGCTGCCGCGCCTCGTCGAGCTCATGCTGCGGCGCGGCTTCGCGCCCGACACGGTGCGGAAGATCCTCGGCGCGAACTTCTTGCGCGTCGTCGGCCACCTGCGCGGCGCCTGAGGTCTCGCGGCTACAGCGATCAGGCTCCAGACCTCAGGCACGAGCCTCGAGGGAGCGAAGCGGTCCCTCGGGCGGGAGCAGAGGTCACGAGAAGACCAGTTGGTCGGCCGAACCGTTGACGCGCGTCCCGCCGACGCAACTGGCGCAGGTCGTCCGCCGATTCTCGGGCATGTTCCTTCTTCAGCGTCTCGACGTCGTACTAGGGCGCGCGCTCGGGGGTGAGCGACACGGCCGTCACGCCGGCTTTGCGGAGCCCGTCGAGCAGCGCCACCAGCGTGGCGTGCGGGGTGTTCGGGCCCGCCGCCACGACGACCCGAGGCATCACGCTGTCGAAGCGAGCGAGCGCGATGCCCACGATCTCGGCGTAGCTCGCCGGCTTCGCGTCGGGCAGCAGGAGATAGGGCGCGTGGGGGTAGTCGAAGCTCACGCTCACGCGACCGTCCGGCCCGGTGCGCAGCTCGAGGCGCACGACGGGCTCGGTGTCGGCCGCGGCGGAGCCCGCTGCGCTCGAGTCGGCGCTCGAGCCGGTGCTCGAGCTCGGCGCGCCAGCGGTGCTCGTCGCAGGCGTGGCGCGCCCGGACGAGGTCGCGGGGCCCGGGCTCGTGCCGCTCGAGCGCGCGGCGCTCGGGGCCGTCGCCGGGCTCGGGCCATCGGCGCCACACGCCCCGAGCGCGGCGGTCGCGACCACGACGCCGAGCACCCGACCCACCCGACCGCGGGACCGCACCCCGGGCGCACGGGCGAGCTCACGACGACGACTCACGGGCGTCTCCCTGCTCCTTGTCGGCCTCATCCTCGGGCGAGCCTCTCACGGAGGCTCGCCGGGAGGAACCGCCGCGACGCGCGGATGCGCCGTGCTCGGGCCTCGCGGCCGCGGCACGGCGGTGCTAACTCGGAGCGGCTCTCGCAGATCGCGGGGGTGGTGGCACGACGGAGGGTGGCGTGATGCAACTTCGATCCTTGGGTGTGGCTGGTGTGCTCGTGAGCGCTTCGCTCGTGGGGGCGGGCTGCAAAGAGGACACCACGACGGACTTCCCCACGACGACGACGACCACGTCGAGCACGACCTCGAGCACGACCTCGAGCACGTCGACCGGCGGCGGTGGCCAGGGCGGCGACGGCGGCCAGGGCGGCGTCGCGAACGTGTGCGGCGACGGCACGGTCGCCGGCAGCGAGGACTGCGACGACTCGGGCCAGAGCGCGACCTGCGACGCCGACTGCACCTTCGTCACCTGCGGCGACGGCACCCTGAACACGGCCGCGAGCGAGCAGTGCGACGACGGCAACACGGTGGACGACGACGGCTGCGATGCCATCTGCGTCGACGAGTACTGCGGCGACGGTCTCGTCAACGACGTGACCGAGACCTGCGACGACGGCAACGTCGTGGACGCCGATGGCTGCGGTGCGGCCTGCGCGGTCGAGGCGGACTTCGTGTGCTCGGGCGAGCCGAGCGTGTGCCTGCCGCGCGACGGCTCGTGCGCGGCGCCGCTCCTGCTCGACGTCGTCGGCGGGACGGGCTCGGCCACGGGCGACACCACCGCCGCGGGCAACGACGTCGCGGCCGCCGAGTGCGACGGCTTCACGAGCGGCGCCGCCGGCGACCTCGTGTACGAGCTCTCGCTCCCCGGCGGCGACGATGTCCTCATCGAGCTCGCGCCGAGCCACGACGGCGTCGTGCGCCTGCTGACGGCACCCTGCGACCTCGCCACCGAGGTGACCGAGCCGGGCCAGCCCGAGGGGTGTGCCGACACCGGCGGCGCGGGCGCCACCGAGACGCTCGAGTACGTGAACCTCCCGGCCGGCACCTACTACGTCGTCGTCGACGGCTACCTCGCCGCGAGCGAGGGCGCCTTCACGCTGACCGTCACGACGGTCGCCACCCTGTGCGGCAACGGCGCCATCCAGGCCCCCGAGGGCTGCGACGACGGCAATGCCGCGGACGGCGACGGCTGCAGCGCGCTCTGTCAGGAGGAGCCCGGCTACAACTGCGCCAACGAGCCGTCGGTGTGCGCCCCGACGTGCGGCAACGGGGCGCTCGACGACCCCTCGGAGCAGTGCGACGACGGCGACGTCGCGGGCGGCGACGGCTGCGACGCGACCTGCCAGATCGAGGCGGGCTACAAGTGCTCCGGCACGCCCTCGACCTGCGTCGTGGCGTGCGGCGACGGCATCGTCGACACGAGCCCGGCCGAGGAGTGCGACGACGGCAACGCCCTCGACGGCGATCGCTGCTCGACCACCTGCATCCTCGAGTCGACGGTCACGGAGTCGGAGCCGAACGGCACCGTCGCCGAGGCCGACCCCGTCGCGGCGGGCGACATCGTGCGCGGCTCGATCACGGCCGGCGACGTCGACGTGTTCGTCCTCACGCTCGCGGCGCCCTCGCTCGTCGACCTCGAGATCTACACGACCGTCGACGGCAACGCCGGCAACTACGGGGGCCTGGGCACGCTCGATCCGCTGGTCGACTGCACCGCCGACCCCGATCTGCGCATCTTCGACAGCACCGGCGACGTCGCGAACGACGCGACGGCGCTCGCCTACGACGACCTCGACGGCGACGGGCTCTGCCCCTACCTCGGCCCGTCCACGGACACGGCCATGATGCTGCAGCCGGGCACCTACTACATCAAGGTGAGCGGCTTCACCGCGAGCGATCTCGTCGCGCTCTACGCCCTCGACATCCACGTCGTGGCCGCGGCGCCGCCGGCGGTCGACGGCCTCATCATCAACGAGTTCCTCGCCAACGACTCGACCCTCGACGCCAACTGCGACGGCAGCACGACCCAGGAGACCGACGAGTTCATCGAGCTCGTCAACGTGACGACGAGCTTCGTCGACCTCACGGGCGTGCGGGTCTTCGACGAGACGCTCGTCAACCCGAAGCACACCTTCGCCCCGCTCGGGCTGCGCCCCGGCGAGGCCGTCGTGGTGTTCTCGGGCGGCACGGCGAGCTGCGCGAGCTTCGCGGGGGTGCCGGTCGTCATCTCGCAGAACGCCCTCAGCTTCAACAACACGAATGCGTCGATCACGATCCAGGACGCCGCCTCGGCGACGCTCGCGACGGTGTCGTACGCGACCTCGACGGCGGGCGTGTCGAGCAATCTCACGACCGATGCGACCGACACGGTGGTCGGCACGACCTGCGGCGTGTTCGTGAACCACAACACGGTCGGCGGCGCCGTCGGCAACTTCTCGCCGGGGACGCGCGCCGACGGGACGGCGTTCTAGGAGCGCCGGGACACCGGGGAGCGCGCGCGGCTACGGCCAGCGCGCTCCCTCGCTGCGCCCGCCTCGCGGCCGCGCGCGGCGCGCGGCGAAGAGGGCGATCCCGAGCACGGAGAGCCCTGCCGCGAGCCACCCGCTCGCGCCGCGGCCGCCGACCGAGCAGCCGCTCGTCTCCTCGGCCGGCGCGGGACACTGCGCCGCGCACGCCTCGGCCCGCAGCTGCGCGACGAGACCGGGCTCGTCCGTGATGATGCCGTCCGCCAGGCCGAGCATCTTGCCGATCGAGGCCGGATCGTCGACCGTCCACGCGTTGAGCGTGAGCCCCGCCGCGTGCACGTCGGCGTGGCGTCGACGGCGAGATAGAAGGGGTGCAGGGCGTCGAAGCCGCGGCTCGTGGCGACGGTGAGGTCCGCCGGATCGACGCCGAGCAGGCCCACCGGCACGGACGCGTCGAGCGCCTTCACGAGGGTGAGCACGTCGGCATCGAAGGAGCTCACCAGGAGCGGCCGGCTCTTCGCGTCGGCGTGAATGGCCGCGACGACGTCGGCCGCGAGCAAGGTGCGGTCGGACGCGGGGCAGCTCCCGCCGCTCTCGATCTTGATCTCGATGTTGACGCCGACGTCGACGGCCGCGAGCACCTCGTCGAGGGTCGGGATGGTGACGCCGGTGCCCGCAAGCGGCGTGCCCGCGGCCGCGTCGAGCGCCGCGAGCGCTGCCTGGCCGAGCGCGCCCGCGCAGCCGGTGCCGTCGGTCGTGCGGTCCACGGTCTCGTCGTGCAGCACGACGAGCGCACCGTCGGCCGAGTGCTGCACGTCGAGCTCGATCCAGTCCGCCCCCTCGGCCACCCCCTGCTCGAACGACGGCAAGGTGTTCTCGGGCCACGGATTGGCGGGGCCGTTGGTACCCGTGCCGCGGTGTCCCATCACGACGACCGCGGCCTCTCGGCAGGAGCAGTCGGCCCGGGCCTCGCCCGACGGCAGCGCCGTCGAGCCGAGGGCGAGCCCGAGCGCGGTGAGCGGGCGGAGCGGGCGGAACGGGCGGGCGGGGAGCTTCATGCCCTCGATCAGTACGCCGGCCGTGCCGGTGCGCAAGAGCCGTTGACGGGCGCGCGACGCCGGTCTAGTTGAAAGTCTTGTTCAAGACCGTTTTCAACAAAGCCCCGCCCACCATGAAGCCCCTCACCGCTTTGCTCTGCGCGCTCGTGGCGAGCGCCGCGAGCGCCGCCCGTGCGGCCGACACCACCGAGACCTGGGAGCCGGGCGCCGCCGACGTCGAGGTGCACGTCGGCGTGGAGGCCCTCGGGCTCGACCGCGAGGCGCGCACGCCGTGGAGCGACTTCGTAGTGGGATTCGGCGTGGTCGAGCGGCTCAGCCTGTGGCTGGCCGTCAGCGCGACGGCGGACGCGGGCTTCGACACCGTGCACGCCACGCCGGCGCTCGGCCTCTTCTCCACGCCGCTCGAGTCGGACCACGTGGACCTCGATCTCGGCATCGATCTCCAGGTCGGCGACGAGGAGGACCACCTGCGCGCGACGCCCATGGTGGAGCTCAACCTCGACCTCGACCCCGAGCGCTCGAGCGCGGGCCTCTACGCGCGCGCCGGCGTGGCCCTGCACGGCGTCGAGCTGCGCGACCCGCACGGCACACCCCACGAGCGCTCGACCGGCGTCGCGCTCGAGTGGAGCCCGGGCCTCTACGTGGCGGCGGCCCCGGGGCACGAGCTGCTCGCCGAGTGCGACTTCGGCTACCACGCCGAGTCCGCGCACGACGGGCACCGCTTCGAGGTGGGCGGCGTCGCGCTCGGCTACAACGCGACCCTCGTCGACGCGGTCGAGCTCGTGAGCGAGCTCAGCGCCGACGTGCCGCAAGCCGACGAGCGCTGGGCCTTCGGAGTCGGCGTGGGCTTCATCGCGACCCTCGCGCCGGCCGAGGCGCCGGCGCAGGCGCGACGAGCGCCACCTTGAGCTCGAAGTGCCGGCCCGACGGCAGCGTGAAGTATGCGCGGCCCGGCCGATCGGGCGTCGGGAGCTCGTGGCCGAGCTCGATCTGCTCCGTCGGCGCGCGCTGCTCGAGCGACAGATCGAGCGCGAGGGTCTCGGTGCCGGCGATGCTGTCGCCCCAGAACGCGAACTGCCCGGCCTGGAGCAGGATGCGCGCGCTCTCGAGCATGGCGCGCACTTGGGGGCGCGCGTCGGCGGGATAGGCGAGGTCGGTGAGCTTGCCGTCCGCGTCGACCGTGATGCGCACCGTGAAAGTGGCGAGCTTGCCGAGCGGTTCCTTCGCCCAACCGCCGTGGCCGCTCGTCGCCGCCGGGATGACGCGCGTGAAGGCCTTGGCGAGGTTCTGGTAGCCGGCCGGCGCGTCGAGCGCGCCGTGGCGGCCCGCGCCGGCGCCCGGGCCGGTGCCCTGTCCGCCGACCGAGCTCGA
>JACRDA010000364.1 GCA_016212965.1 Myxococcales bacterium | reverse complement strand
CTCGACGGTGCAAGTGGCGGAGCAGCCGTCGGCCGGGTCGAGGTCGCCGTCGTCGCAGGCCTCGCTCGCGGCCTTGGTTCCGTCGCCGCAGGTCGTGGCGCAGACGCTCGGGGTCGTGCCGGTGCAGTTGTACCCGAGCTCGACGGTGCAGGTGGCCGAGCAGCCGTCGGCCGGTTCGAGGTCGCCGTCGTCGCAGGCCTCGTTGGCGGCCTTGGTTCCGTCACCGCAGGTCGAGGTGCAGACGCTCGGGGTCGTGCCGGTGCAGTTGTAGCCGAGCTCGACGGTGCAGGTGGCCGAGCAGCCGTCGGCCGGATCGAGGTCGCCGTCGTCGCAGGCCTCGCTCGCGGCCTTCACGCCGTCGCCACAGGTCGTGGTGCAGACGCTCGGGGTCGTGCCGGTGCAGTTGTAGCCGCTCTCGACGGTGCAGGTGGCCGAGCAGCCGTCGGCCGGATCGAGGTCGCCGTCGTCGCAGGCCTCGCTCGCGAGCGCGTTCCGGTGACCGTCGCCGCACGACACGGTCGTGCAGTCCACGTCGCAGGTCGCGGTCTCGCCGGGCGTGCCGCTGCCGTTGCCGTCGCACTGGTCGCTGCCGTTGACGAAGCCGTCGCCGCAGCTCGGCGAGGCGCAGACCAGGCCCACGCAGGTGCCGCTCTGGCAGTCCGAGCCGACCGTGCAGGCCTGGCCGTTCGCGCAGGTCGCGCACGTGCCGCCGCCGCAGTCGCTCGCCGTCTCGGCGCCGTCCTTCACGCCGTTGGCGCAGCGGCAGTTGCTCGCCCCGCCGCACACGTCGGCGCCGCACTCGCTGTCCGGGTCGGTGCCGACCGCGATGGGCGTGCACGCGCCGAGCGCACCCGCGACGTCGCACGCCTGACAGGTGCCGCCGCACGCGGTCGCGCAGCACACGTTGTCGATGCAGTTCGCGCTCACGCACTGGGCGCCGTTGCCGCACGCCTGGCCGGTGACGATCTTCGGGACGCACACCTGCGCCCCGTTGCAGTACTCGGCGCTCGCGCAGTCGGCGTTGCCGGTACACGGCGAGCACGTCCCGGCCGCGCCGCCACCGGCGCCACCGCCGCCTGCGAGGACGCAGCGGTTGCTCGTGCAGTCGGTCGCGAGGTTGCACCCGTCGCCGTTCGCGCAGGTCGGACAGTCGGCCCCGCCGCAGTCCACGTCGGTCTCGCCGTCGGCCGGATCGTAGGTGCCGTTCTCGCAGTGGACCGGCACGCACGCGCCCTGCAGGCACACGGGCAGCGCCGGGTCCGTGCAATCCTGGGCGTCGAGGCACTCGACGCAGGCGCCGAGCCCGTCGCACTGGACACCGTTGCCCTCGGCGCAGACGGTGCCGGCGGGCTCGGGGTCGAAGTCGCACTGGCCGCCGATGCACGCCGCCGTCGCACATACGGTCGTGGACGGCGGGCAGTTGGCGGGGTCGCAGGCCGTGCCGCCGGTGCCGCCGGTGTCGCCGCCCGTGCCGCCGCCGCCGACCGTGCCGCCGAGGCCGGCCGCGCCGCCGCTGCCGCCCGGTGCCGCACCGCCCTGTGCGCCGATCTTGCTGCGATCGACGCTCGCGATGAGGTCGCACGCGCCAACCGCGACGGACAGAAGCCCAAGGACACCCACGAGCCCGAGCACGCGATGCTTCGACATGAGAACCTCTCCAAGGAGCCAAGGGCGGAACGCGGTGGCGCGCTCTCCGCGGAGCTCGCCCGTGGGGCCCACGGGCCGGAACAGTCTACCAGATGCGCGCCGCGGGGCCGCGCGTCAATGAGGCGATCGCCTAGGCGGCTCCGCGCGTGCTCGCGCAGGGCGCCCGGGCGGGCGACGGACCTCACGCCGGCGGCGGCAGAAAGCACTGGATGGTCGTCTGGATGCGGAAATTCGACTCGGTCGTGTGGCGCTCGGCGTGAAAGATGTCCATGGGGTAGATTTGGCCGATCGAGATGCCGAGCGTGGGGGCGAGGGCGTCGAGGTCGATGGTGCGCGACAGCTGCGGGTGCAGGCCGCCGAGGTCGATGGCGAGCACACCGTTGATGAAGAGCCAGAGATCGTCGTCGCCCGTGAAGGTGAACACCTCGCCGCCCTGATACGAGAAGATCGTGTGGACCTCCGTCGTGAAGTGGAAGTTGTGCGGGTTGCCCTCGTCGCCGAAGCCCTGCCCGTCCACGGGGAAGAAGGCGGAGTTGTCGTAGACGAACTGTCCGTTGCCGTTCGCCACGAGCTGGATCGTGATCGGGATGGCGACGTTGACGCCCGGGGTGTCGTGGTACCACGCGGCGAACTCCGCCGGCCCGGTCGTCTGCGGCGTCGCCCCCGGGCTCGCGTACACGGGCGTGCCGTCCGGCCCGAGCGTGCTCTCGACGATGCCGAGGTAGGCGTCGGAGCCGGTGTAGTCCTCGAAGTCCGGGTGGCTCGCCGAGAAGTCGCGGATGCGCGCGGGCAGGATGCCGGTGCACGCGTCGCCGCCGCCCGTGTTGTTCTGGCCGGCGGCGCCGCCGCCGCCGAGGTGCAGGCCTCCCGCCCCGCCGGTCGAGCTCGCCCCGCTGCCCGTCGAGGCGCCGGTGCCGCTGTCGGTCGTCAGGCTCGAGCCGTGGTCGTCGTCGCCGCTGCAGCCGCTCGCCGCGGTGGCGGTCCCGGCCGCGAGCACCGCCGCGAGCCCCACCACGCCCCATCCGGTGCTGATCATGGACCGAGCGTATCACCGCTCAGCGCAGCGCGGCGCAGCGGCGCTCACTGCGGCGGAGGGACCACGTACGGGCAGCCCTCGGCGTCGAAGGCGACGTAGTCGAGCTCGCCGAACGCGAAGGGGCCGGGGCAGGAGGCGGGCGCGCAGCCGTGGTACGGGCCGCCGCCGCAGTCGCAGGCGCAGGGCGGCTCGCCCGGGCACTGGTAGTCGCAGCCGCAGATGCAGCCGCCGTACACGACCTCGCAGCCCGGCTGCGGGTAGCAGCCGCAGTAGTCGAGCCCGCCGCAGGCGACCGGCGTGGTCGTCGTGGTCGTCGTGGTGCTCGTCGTCGTCGTGTCCTCGACGTCGATGACCGCCTTGCCGCCGCAGCCCGCGAGCAGGGTGATCGCGATCGCGAGGCAGACCGAAGCCGAGCGCCACTTCACGGGGCCATTGTGCCACTCTGCGGGACCCGAGGCGAGCCCGCTCCCTCTTGCCGGCGCGCGGGGCCACGCCGAGGATGAATCCACCGCCATGCACGAAGCCAGCATCGCCGAGGCCCTGCTCGAGCAGATCGCCGAGGCTGCTCTGCGCCACGGGGCGCGCCGCGTCGTCGGGGCGCGCGTGGCCGTCGGCGCCCTCTCGGCGGTCGAGCCGCAGGCGCTCGCCTTCGCCTTCGAGGTGATGCGTGCGGGCACGGTGGCGGCGGCGTGCGAGCTCGTCATCGAGGAGCGGCCCCTCGTCGTGTCGTGCGCGGCCTGCGGCCACTCGGGGCCCCAGGACCCGCGCGAGCCGGGCTGCCCCCGCTGCCAGGCCGTTCCCGTGAGCGTGGTGTCGGGGCGCGAGCTATGTCTCGTGTCGGTGGACGTGGAGGATGACGATGCTCGAGCTACATGACGCCGAGGAGATCCCGGTGGGCGCGGACCTGCTCGCCACGAACGCGAAGGCTGCGCTCCACAACCGCGAGCACTTCCTCGGGCACGGCGTCTACGTGCTCAACCTCATGAGCGGCCCCGGGGCGGGCAAGACCACGCTGCTCGAGCGGACGCTCGACGCGCTCGCGCCGCGCTACCGGCTCGCGGTCATCGAGGGCGACGTGCAGACGCGCCACGACGCCGACCGCATCGCGCGTCACGGCGTCCCGGTGCACCAGATCAACACCGGCGGCGCCTGCCACCTCGACGCGCGCCTCGTCCACCAGGCGCTCGACCACTTCGAGCTCGGGGCGCTCGACGCACTCATCATCGAGAACGTGGGCAACCTCGTCTGTCCGGCGGAGTTCGACCTCGGCGAGCACGACAAGGTGATGGTCCTGTCCGTGACCGAGGGGCACGACAAGCCGCAGAAGTACCCGGTCATGTTCCACGCGGCCCGTGCGCTCCTGCTCAACAAGATGGACCTCTTGCCGCACGTCGACTTCGACGTCGCCTACGCGGAGCGCGCCGCCCGCGCCCTCAACCTCGATCTCGAGATCTTCCGCGTCTCGGCGCGGAGCGGGGAAGGGCTCGACGCCTGGTACCGCTGGCTCGAGGCCCGCATCGGCAAGGCGCAGCGGCACCTCGACCACTGAGCGCGCATGACGGCCCCCGACTCCGCACCGCTCGCGCGCCTCGTCGTCGAGGTGCGGGGGGCCGTGCAGGGCGTGGGCTTCCGGCCCTTCGTGTACCGGCTCGCAACGGAGCTCGGCCTCGCGGGCTTCGTGCAGAACGGGCCCGAGGGCGTCGTCCTCGACGTCGAGGGCGCGCCCGAGCGGCTCGCCGACCTCGTACGGCGGCTCGCAGAGGAGGCGCCGCCGCACGCCGAGCTCACCTCGGTGACGCAGGCGAGCGCCGTGCCCGTGGGCCAGCGGGGCTTCGTGATCCGCCCGAGCGCCCGCGCGGGCGACAAGCGCGTGCGGGTGGTGCCCGATCTCGCGACCTGCGCCGCGTGCCTCGCCGAGGTGCGCTCGCCCTCCGATCGCCGCCACCGCTACGCCTTCACGAACTGCACCCACTGCGGGCCGCGCTTCAGCATCGTCGAGCGGCTGCCCTACGACCGCGCCGGCACGACCATGCGCCGCTTCGAGATGTGCGCCGCGTGCCGCGCCGAGTACGCGAGCCCGGCGGATCGGCGCTTCCACGCGCAGCCGAACGCCTGCCCGCAGTGCGGGCCCGAGCTCGAGCTCTGGGACGGCGCGGGCCGGCCGACGGCGCGCGCGTATGCCGCGCTCGAGGCGGCGGCGGTGGCGCTCGGTGCGGGGGCGATCGTCGCCCTGAAGGGGCTCGGCGGCTTCCAGCTCCTCGTCCGGGCCGAGGACGCCGAGGCCGTCCGGCGCCTGCGCGCGCGCAAGCAGCGCGAGGACAAGCCCTTCGCGCTCCTTCTGCCGACCCTCGAGGCGCTCGCGGCGCTGGGCGCGTGCAGCGCGGAGGAGCGCGCCCTCGTCGCGTCGGCCGCGGCGCCGATCGTGCTCCTCGCGCGGCGCTCGGGTGCGAAGGTTGCCGAGGAGGTGGCGCCCGGCAACCCGTGGCTCGGCGTCATGCTGCCGTCCACGCCGCTCCACCACCTGCTCTGCGGCGCGGTGGGTGTGCCGCTCGTGGCGACGAGCGGCAACGTGAGCGACGAGCCCATCTGCATCGACGAGCACGAGGCGCTCGCGCGGCTCGGTGCCATCGCGGACCTCTACCTCGTCCACGATCGGCCCATCGCCCGACCCGTCGACGACTCGGTGGCGCGCGTCGTCGGGGGGCGGCCGATGCTCCTGCGGCGCGCGCGCGGCTACGCGCCGTTCTCGGTGGCGCTCCCGGCGGGCAGCCCCGAGCCCGTGCTCGCGCTCGGCGCGCACCTGAAGAACACGCTCGCGCTCGGCGCGCACGGGCAGGCCTTCGGCAGCCAGCACGTCGGCGACCTCGACGGCGTCCGCGCGCGGGCGGTCTTCGCGGCGACGGCGCGCGACTTGCCCGCGCTCTACGAGGTCGTGCCGGCGCGCGTCGCGTGCGACGCGCACCCCGACTACCACTCGACGCGCTGCGCCGAAGAGATGGCGCTGCCGGTGACGCGCGTGCAGCACCACCACGCGCACGTGCGCGCCTGCATGCTCGACCACGAGCTCGAGGGCCGCGTGCTCGGCGTCGCGTGGGACGGCACGGGCCTCGGCGACGACGGCACGAGCTGGGGTGGGGAGCTCATCCTCGTCGACGACGCGCACGCCCCCGGCTGGCGGCGCGTCGGGCACCTCGCGACCTTCCGCCTGCCCGGGGGAGACGCGGCCGCGCGCCAGCCGTGGCGCTCCGCGCTCGGCGTGCTCTACGAGCTCGGCGGCGCCGGCGCGTGCGAGGAGCCGGCCTTCGCGAGCCTCGGGGTCGTGACGCCCGCGGCGGCGCGCCTGCTCGTCGACGCGCTCGGCCGCGGCCTGCACGCGCCGCTCACCTCGAGCGCCGGCCGGCTCTTCGACGCGGTCGCGGCCCTGCTCGGGCTCGGGGCGACGGCGAGCTTCGAGGGCCAGGCGGCGATGCGCCTCGAGTTCGCGGTCGCGCCCGGCGTCGAGGGGGCGTATCCCATGGAGCTCGGGCTCGAGCCCGATGGCCGCGTCGTGCTCGACTGGAGATCCCTCGTGCGCACCCTGCTCGAAGAACGACGTGCCGGCGTGCCCATCGGAGCCGTCGCGGCCCGCTTCCACGGCGGGCTCGCGGAGGGCATCGCGCGGGCGGCCGAGCGCGTGGGCGAGGAGCGCGTGCTCCTCACGGGCGGTTGCTTTCAGAACGTCTGCTTGCTCGAGCGGACGCTCGTGGCCTTGCGCGCGCGCGGCCTCCGCCCCTACCACCACGCGCGCATCCCGCCGAACGACGGCGGCATCGCGCTCGGGCAGCTCGCCGCGGTCGCGGCGGCGCTCCGGGCCCAACCGAGCTGGAGGTGACCGTGTGTCTGGCCGTTCCGGGGAAGATCCTCGAAATCACCGGTGACGATCCCATGCTCCGCATGGCGCGCGTCAGCTTCTCGGGCGTCGTGCGGCAGGTGAGCCTCGCGTGCCTGCCCGAGGCGAAGCTCGGCGACTGGGTGCTCGTGCACGTGGGTCTCGCGATCGCCGCGCTCGACGAGGCCGAGGCCGAGCAGCAGCTCGCCGATCTGCGCCGCATCCTCGAGCTCGCCCCGGAGCCCGAGCCGGAGCCTGGGCCGTGAGGTTCGTCGACGAGTACCGCGATCCCGACGCGGCGCGCCGCACGGCCGAGGCCATCCGGCGCGACACGACCCGCGCCTGGACCCTCATGGAGGTGTGCGGCGGCCAGACGCACGCCATCGTGCGCTTCGGCATCGACGAGCTCCTGCCGCCCGGCCTCTCGCTCGTGCACGGACCGGGCTGTCCCGTGTGCGTGACGCCGGTCGAGCTCCTCGACAAGGCGCAGCTCATCGCCGCCCGCCCCGAGGTCATCTTCTGCTCCTTCGGCGACATGCTGCGCGTGCCGGGCAGTCACGGCGACCTCTTTGCCGTCCGGGCGCGCGGCGGCGACGTGCGCGTCGTGTACTCGCCGCTCGACGCGCTCGCGCTCGCGCGCCAGCACCCGGACCGGCAGATCGTGTTCTTCGCGGTCGGCTTCGAGACGACGGCGCCCGCGAACGCCCTCGCTGCCCTCACGGCGCGCCGGCGCGGCCTCCGCAACTTCTCGCTCCTCGTGTCGCAGGTGTGCGTGCCGCCGGCCATCGAGGCCGTGCTGTCGTCGCCCGCGAACCGCGTGCAGGGCTTCCTCGCGGCCGGTCACGTGTGCGCCGTCATGGGCTACGAGGAGTACCTGCCCCTCGCCGAGCGCTACCGCGTGCCCATCGTCGTCACGGGCTTCGAGCCGCTCGACATCCTCCAGGGCATCCACGCGACCGTGCGCCAGCTCGAGGCCGGGCGCCACGAGGTCGAGAACGCCTACGGCCGCGCGGTGCGGCGCGAGGGCACGCCGGCCGCGCGCGCCCTCATCGCCGAGGCCTTCGAGGTGACCGACCGCGCCTGGCGCGGCATCGGCGTCATCCCCGAGAGCGGCTACCGCCTCCACCCCGAGCTCGCCGACCTCGACGCCGAGCGGCGCTTCGACGTGGGAGCGCTCGTCGTCGCGGAGCCGGCCGAGTGCCTGAGCGGCCTCGTGCTGCAGGGCGTGAAAAAGCCGCTCGAGTGCCCCGCCTTCGGCACGCGCTGCACGCCCGACACGCCGCTCGGCGCGACCATGGTCTCGGCCGAGGGCGCGTGCGCCGCCTACTACCGCTACCGGCGACGCACCTCGGAGGGCGCAGCGTGAGCGATCCCACGAGCAAGGACTTCACGGCGGCGTGCCCGGCGCCGTTCGCCGCACACGACCGGGTCGTCCTGGCGCACGGCGGCGGCGGGCGCGCGATGCACCGGCTCATCGAGGGCATGCTCGGCGCCTTCGACAACGAGGCGCTCGCCGCCCGCCACGACGGCGCCGTCGTCAGCGTCGGCACGACCCGCCTCGCCGTCTCGACCGACAGCTACGTCGTCCGCCCGATGTTCTTTCCCGGCGGCGACATCGGCAAGCTCGCGGTCTACGGCACGGTCAACGACGTGGCGATGTGCGGCGCGCGGCCGCGCTGGCTCTCGGTCGGGCTCGTGCTCGAGGAGGGCACGCCGCTCGAGACCCTCGGGCGCGTCGTCGAGTCGATGCGGCGCGCGGCGCTCGAGACGGGCGTCGCCATCGTCACCGGCGACACGAAGGTCGTCGAGCGCGGCAAGGGGGATCAGGTGTTCGTGAACACGACCGGCATCGGCGTCGTCGAGCACGCGCTCCGCATCGAGCCCGCGAGCGTGCGCGCCGGCGACGCCGTGCTCCTGTCGGGCGACATCGGGCGTCACGGCATGGCCATCATGGCCGCGCGCGAGGGGCTCGCCTTCGAGAGCGACATCACGAGCGACTGCGCGCCGCTCGCCGCCATGGTGCAGGGCTTGCTGACGCGCGGGCTCGAGGTCCATTGCCTGCGCGACTGCACCCGCGGCGGGGTCACGAGCGCGCTCGTCGAGATCGCCGAGGCGGCGCGCCTCGAGCTCGAGCTCGACGAGGCCGCCGTGCCGGTGCACGAGGACGTGCGCGCCGCGTGCGAGCTCTTCGGCCTCGATCCGCTCTACGTGGCCAACGAGGGCCGGCTCGTGTGCTTCGTGCCGGAGCGCGAGGCCGAGGCCGCGCTCGCCGCGCTCCGCGCGGATCCATCGGGTACCGAGGCCGCGATCGTCGGGCGCGTGACCGGCGCCGGCCGCGGAACGGTCACGGTGCGCTCGCGCTACGGCACGGCGCGCGCCCTCGACATGCTGAACGGCGAGCAGCTGCCGCGGATCTGCTGAGGGCCGGGGTGAGACCTACGGGCCTGGACTGCGGCCGGGCTGCGGTACAGGCTCGCGACATGCTCGTTTGCAGCCCCAGGCGTCCCGACCGTCGCGGCAGCCGGCTCGCGCTCGCGCTCGGGGTGCTGGTCGCGGGGTGCTCGGGTCCGCGCGCCGGCGGCAGCGCCACCAGCGTGCCGTCCCCGTCGGCCGCGGCCGCTTCGTCCCCCGCTCCCGCGGGTGCTCCGGCCCCGACCGCGGTACCACCCGGCAACCCCAGCGCGCAGCCGACGGCCCCGGCTCTCGGCCCGAGGCCGGGAGCGACCGCGGAGCTCGTGACGACCGAGCCGCTCGTCGGTCCGGGGGTGCTCGGCGGCGCGGTGCACTCGCGTCGCACGAGCGAGGACCTGCCGCCCGAGCTCGAGGCCACGGTGAGCGCCGTTCGGATCGTGCCGCGGGGCGACGCGGTGGTCGATTGGGACGTCGGGCTGCGCGCGCCAGCGGGGCAGGAGCACCACCTCTACGTGTTCGCCCCGAGCGCCCTGCCGGTACCGGTGCGCTCGGGCGACGCGGTCCGCGTGCGCACGCGTCGGACCGGCGGCGGTCCCAACCTCCGCTACGCCATCGAGGTGCGCGCGGCCGGGGGCCCGCTCCTGCTGGCGGTCAACGCGCTGCCGAGCGACTGGGCGGTGACGCGCGGTACGGCGGCGGGCAAGACGCCGATGGCTGGCTACGACCAAGAGGACTACGGCGTCGTGTTCGAGCACGCCGGCCAGCGCCTCGAGCCAGCCCACGCGAGCTGGGCGGTGCTCACGGCAGGACCCCGCAGCTACTACCTGTGGGGCCACGCCGCGGAGCGGACCCTGCATCCGGGCAAGGCACCGATGCCCGACTACGTCGGCGGCTGGCTCGATTTCGCGATCGTCATGGCGCGCTGAGGAGCGCGGTCGAGCGGCGCTTCTCTCGGCCCTCGGCGTCTCAGTCTCGGCGTCTCAGTATGGTCATCTGGCTCGACGGTCGCCCACGGAACCGCTTGACGGGCGCCCGGGGGGGGGGGGGGTACACTCGCCTGCGATGGTTGGCTCGCAGAAGGTGAGGTGACAGGTGCACGCGTTCCTCCTACAGGATTGGATCTCGGTTCGTGGCACGAGCACGAACGCTACCATCACGCAGCCGCTCGATGGCTGGCTCGACATGATGCGCTATCAGGATCCGGTCTTCTGGACCGAGATGTCCCAGGTCGGCACTGGCGGCGGCGGCACCATGGTCGTGGCCTACCAGACCGCCCCGATGCAGGAGGACAGCTACTTCACCGACATCACCACCGTCGCTGCCGCCGCGGCGGCGACGCCCGTGGTCACCAAGGCGCTCCTGGCGACCGCGACAACCCCCATCGCGCGCTGGCTCCGGTGGCGTGTGTGGTTCGCGACGACGCCGACCGGCAACTGGGACATCACCTTCAGGAGCTGGGTCGCCGCCAACCCGTCGGGTCCGTAGCCGCAACGCCGTGGTTGCGGGACCGGTCACGGACCCGAGCGCTGGCGCCTTGCTCCTGTCGCTCGACCGCACCACGCTACGCACTCGGCACGGAGGTGGACCATGAGGAGGCGGGAAGACCGACGCGGCGTCGAGCGCCGCAGCAGCCGTGCCGGAGTGCTGGCGCCGGGCGCGGTTGCGGAGAACGCCGCGGCGCGCGCCTGGGCGCGGCTCGTCCAGGGGGCCGACGCGCAGCTCCTGCGCGAGCTCGAGGTCGCCCCCCAACAGGCGATCGCCCGGGCGAGCTTCCTGAGCCTCGAGGAGAAGCGTGTGCTCGTCGCCGAAGGGGTCAGGCGCTCCCCGACACTGGCGCGCATCGCTGGCGCATCGGGCCCGGCCGTGTGGGCGCCACGCAGCGAGGCGGAGCGCCCCAACGCGTTGCGTCCCCAGGGCGGCGGCGCCGTCACCCTGGCTGGATCACCACCGGGGCCAGCCTTCCCGTTCGTCGACCCGTGCGCTCATCTGCTGGCCGAAGCGTCCACCGTCCGCGCGGACATCAAGGCCGCACAAGCCGATCTCCAGCACGCCGGTCCACGAGATCCACCGCCTCCAGGAGATCCTACGCAACGTTCAAGCCGCCTACGCGTCTTGCGCGCGCGCACACGGGGGGATGATCGAGCGGGACATACCTTGCCTGCCGCTGCTTGCCGTGGATGTCGAACGTCTCGAGCGGCAGCCCACACTTCCACTGGCAGTTTAGCTTCCTCGCACCGCCCCCTCCAATCCTTCGCTTCCTCGCGTTCTGGCACACGCACGTCCAGCTCGTGGGCTGGAGCACTTCGCTCGACACGTCACCGGGGACGCCCGAGATAGGCGTCTTGACGTCGCGCTCGGTCTGGGCGTCGGAGAGCCTCTTCGATCCGACCACGGGGGCGATGCGGATGGCATTCTCCGCGTCCGTAGAATCGTCCGAGAGTCCTGGCGAGGTCGGCGCGCTCACGCTCAGCCTGTCGACCGAGAGTCCTTCGGGCCAGCGCTTCGCGTTCGCGCTGGGAGGCAGTGAGGTTGCGGGCGTCCTCACAGGCGCCGGAAGCTTCAGCATCGACGTGCACAACCCGGACACGACGCTCCAGATCATCCGCGCCACCTTGACCCTAGTGATGGACGAGTCTCCGCTGAACGTGAACTGGCCCGCGAAGCCGAGTCCGGGGCCGAATCCGTAGGTAGTGCCGCGCGTACGGAGGTCAGAGGGCATGGAGGCTGGGCGACTGTCGCAACGGATCGCTCGCGCATGGCTCCCAGTTCCGGGAACCGCACCCACCCCGCTCGATCCTGCGTCGCAGCCGATCGCGCGCGCCGCGATGAGGACGTACGCCGCCGCCGTCGCGGCCTGCGCCGTCGCCTTGACGGGCTGTAGTCGCAGTGACATCCCGGGCGCGCAGGGCATTTCCTTCGGCGCCAACTGCGCGGTGAATGTGTCGCCCGTCAGTTGCGCCCCCGAGTTGCTCCCCCCCGAGTCGCCGCAGTCCTGCACGGGTTTCGGGGTGCTCGACACGAGCTACGCCAAGAGCTACCAAGCCCTGCTGTGGCTGCAACCCCTCGAGGAGCCGGCGGTCATCGAGCTCACCAGCATTCATGTGGAAGTGGAGTTTCTCGGCGCGCCCCTCATTCGGCAAGATGGCACGCCCGCGATCTTCGATGCGCCTGTCACGGGCTTCATGCCGCAGCCCGAAGCGGAAGAGCCCGTATTCGTCGCGGCGACCTTGCTCGATGAGCGCACGGCCGAGGGGCTCGCGGAGCACCTCGAGGCAACCTGGGGCATAGCCGTGGAGGTCCTCTCGAGCTTCGTGCTGCACGGGCGCACCGCAGCGGGCGTGCCCGTCTCGAGCTGGCAAAGTGGAAAGTTCGTCAAGCCCTGTTCTGGCTGCCTCTGCACCGTGCCCCCAGAAGCCCAGGATCCCGCCGGGCCCCCGGGCAACTGCGACGCGCCGACGCCGCCGGAGCCCAACTGCCGCATCGGGATGGACGCTCCGGTCGACTGCCGGCTCGTGGGCAACACGTGCGACTAGGCCGAGAAGCAGCGATTAGCCGTTAGCCGTTAGCCATTAGCCCAGAGAACTCGCAGTGTTGCCGGTTCTCCAGGTGCGCCCCGATGGCACGTTTCAGGTGAAACGGTGACGCCCC
Organism: Myxococcales bacterium; assembly: GCA_016212965.1. Classification (GTDB taxonomy): domain Bacteria; phylum Myxococcota_A; class Polyangia; order Polyangiales; family Polyangiaceae; genus JACRDA01. Next base: position 21 of record JACRDA010000364.1, on the reverse strand, counting down.
GTGACGGCACGTATCATCTCG
>JACRDA010000365.1 GCA_016212965.1 Myxococcales bacterium | reverse complement strand
CTTTCGAGGAGGATCGGAGAGCCGTCCACGCTGGGTCGTCCAAGTCCACGTAGACGTCGCCGTCGAAGTCCACGTCAACGACCACGTCAACGTCTACGTCTACGGTTCCGTCCTTGGGCGACGGCGCGGTGGGATGGCCGCGGTACTAGGCGAGGCCAAGCCCCGCGAGTCGTGGCGCGAGGAATGCGGCGGTGTCGTGGAACAGGTTGTTGCCGGGATAGAGCTGCTTGCCGATCCCCTCGGCCGTGACCATCGCGACCAGCACCAGCATCATCTCGGCCATCGGCCGCACGCGGTAGCGCCGGCCGAGCCCGAAGAGGTCGTTCATGAGCTGTCCCATCTCGAGCTTCGCGATGTCGAGGGAGCGGAAGCGCGTCACCAGGTCCTCGATGTCCCGCTCGAAGGCGAGCCAGTCGACGTCCGTCGCGTAGCTGTGGAAGCGCTGCATGTGCCGCACGAAGTCGTGCGGCGTGCCCATCACGATGCACTTCGTGAAGTCGACGAACTGCAGGAACACGTCCGCGGACAGGTGCTTGACGAGGCCCACGTCGAAGATCGCGATGTCGCCCGAGCTCGTGACGAGCAGGTTGCCCGGGTGCAGATCGGCGTGCACGAAGCCGTCCTCGAAGCACATCTTCAGGAACACGCGCTGCAGGCGCATGGCGAGGGCCCGATGATCTCCGGGCGGGAGCGCGTCGACCTTCGTCCCGCGCAGGAACTCCATCGTCATCATGCGCTCGCCCGACAGCTCGCCGTACACGCGCGGAAAGCGCACGCCCTCGGCCGAGGCAAAGTGCGCGCCGAAGCGCCGGTAGTTCTCGACCTCGAGCCGGAGGTCGGTCTGCTCGAGGATGCCGGCCACGAAGTGGCGCAGGTGACCGACCGGGTCGGAGAGGCGCGCCCTCGGGCTCAGGTGCAGGACGCGCGCGAAGAGCAGCAGGATGGCCGCGTCGCGCTCGACCTTGCGCCGCACGTCGGGGCGCAGCACCTTCACCGCGACCTCGGTCCCGTCCGCGAGTCGTGCCCGGTGTACCTGCGCCACGCTGGCCGCCGCGACCGGCACGGTGTCGAAGGCGAGGAAGCGCTCCTCGAGCGGGCCGCCGAGCTCCGCCTCGAGGATGCCGCGCACGCGCGCGAGCGCGAAGGGCGGGAGCCTGTCTTGCAGCTGCCGGAGCTCGTCGATGGTCTCGGGCTCGAGCAGGTCGGGTCGAGTGCTCAGGATCTGCCCGAGCTTGACGAAGGTCGCGCCGAGGCGGGCCATGCCGACGCGCAGGATGCGCCCGCGAAGCCGCGCGACGGCGCGCCGCCGGTGCTCCGCATCGCGGATGAACAGCGTGCCGAAACGTCCGACGCCGTAGCGCAGCGCGTACCAGGACAGCAGGGTGCCCATCACCCAGAAGCGGATCGCGTAGCCGAGCCAGCGCATGCTGCCGTCCACGATACGCGCGCCGGCGGCACCCGGGGAAGGTGTAAGGCCCGGGCCTGCCGCCCGTATGAAGGCTCGAACGCGCCGCGCTCGCGCCGCGCTCGGCCCGTCGCGCTGACGGAGGGCCGGGCGCAGCCGCCCCCGCGCCGGCGCGAGGAGTGCCCCCATGAAGCGGACGAGCTCTTTCTGGTTGATCCTTGCCCTGGCTGCGCTGCCGGCCTGCACGCGCCCCGATGTCGTGGGCGACGCCGGCCCGAAGCTGCCCGTCGTGGCGGCCCAGGCCCCGGCGCCGCACCTCGTGGCGCTCGAGGTCGCGCCGGTGGACCGCTTCGTCGAGGCCGGCAAGCCCGCGGCGCTCGAGGTGCGGGTGCGCCTCGCCGTCGAGCCGATCACCGGCGCCAAGCGCACGCCCGCGAACCTCGCGCTCGTGGTCGACACCTCCGGCTCGATGGAAGGTCAGGCGATCGCCGACGCACGCGCGGCGTGCCTCACGATGGTCGAGACGCTGGTCGACGGCGACCGCGTGGCGATCGTGACCTTCGGCAGCACGGCCGAGGTGCTCGTCCCCTCGACGGTGCTCGATGCGACGAGCCGCGCGGCGGTGCGCGACCGGATCGCGGCCATGCAGGCGCGGGGCACGACCAACATGGCCGCCGGGCTCGAGGCGGCGCTCGCCGAGGTGCGCTCGCACGCCGAGGAGCCGCGCATCCACCGCATGGTGGTCGTGAGCGACGGCGTGCCGAACGACTCGAGCCGCCTCGCGGGGCTGGCGCAAGAGGCGGGCGCGACCGGCGTCGGCATCACGACGCTCGGGCTCGGCCTCGACTACGACGAGACCCTGCTCGCCAGCATCGCCAAGGCGAGCGGCGGCAAATTCCACTTCGTGCGCGAGTCGGCCGAGGTGGCGACGCTGCTCGAGAAGGAAGTGCTGCGCATGCAGCGCACCGTGGGCCGCGGGGTCGTGCTCGAGCTCGTGGCCGGTCCCGGCGTGCGCATCTCCGAGGTCGTGGGCTACGCGCTCGAGCCGGCCCCGGGCGGCGTGCGCGTCGCGCTCGGCGACGTGTCCGAGGAGGAGACGCGCGACGTCATCGTGAAGGTCGGCCTGCCCGCCCGCAGCGCGGGCAGCCACGTCGAGGTGCTCGACGCCGCCCTGCGCTACGACGACGCCGTGGTCGGTGGCGGCGCCGTCGAGGAGCACGCCTTCCTCGGTGTTCACGCCACGGCCGACAAGGCCGAGCTCGGCGCGGGTCACGACGCCGCGGTGGAGCTCGGCGCGGCGCGGGCCAGCGTCGCGAGCCTCGTACTCTACGCGATCGCGAGCGCCCGCGCCGGCGACCTGGCGCACGCCCGGGCGACCCTCGAGCGGGCCGAGGCCCTGGCGCACGAGCGCGGTCGAGCGCTCCACGACGCCGAGCTCGAGGCGCGCGCGGGCGAGATGCCCGCCCTCCGGGCCTCGCTCGCGACGCTTCTGCCCGCCCAGCCGGTCGCCGGCGCGGTGGGCCCCGGGGCACCCATGGCGGCGCCGCCGACGCCCGAGAGCGCGGAGCTCGTCCGGGCCGCGCATGCCGCGGCGGTCGAGTCGCTCCAGGGCCGCTGAGCACCGCCGCGGCGGGCAGCGGGCGGCCGGCGAGACTACGTCCCGAGCGCGCTCTGCCGGCCCGCCGGCACATCGTTCACTTCGCCACGCGCAGGAGCTGGGCGGTTCCGTTCCCGATCCCGTACACGTAGGCCCCGTCGACGACCATCGAGCGCAACGGCGGGCCGAGCACTTCGAGCGGTTGATGATCGGGAACGGCGAGCAGCACTTCGACGGTATTGGGCATCTGGCCGAAAAGGCTTGCGAAGAGGTGACAATCGTCCGTGGCCAGCTGGCCCTGCTCGGCCAAATTGGCCTGCAATGGCAGCCACGTCACCGCGCCGCCCGTTTTGGGCACGGCGCCGATCCGGTTGTCGCCCGGGACACCGGCGTTGCAGGTCCCAAACACGCTCGTCGCGCTGAGCGCCACCGCGCCCGAGATGCCGTATCCAAGTCCGATCGCCGTCACGGCGCCGGTCGCCTTGTGGACCCGGTGAAGGTGGCAGCCGGTATTGCCTGCGGCCTGCGAGAAGAACACATCCTCGGCGTCTGAAGCCAGACCGGTCACTTGCCCGGGCAGCCCAGGCAAGTCCGCGACCCACTCCGCCGCCCCGCCCGACTTCTGTGCGCGTTGCAGGACGTTATCGACATCGCTGATCCAGTAGACGTAGGTGGCGTCGACCGTGACGAAGCGTGCCTGATTCGCGGCCGCCACCACCGTCGGGGCGCCGCCGGCAGTGCTCACCTTCTTGATCGCGCCGCCGAGGTACGCCGACCAGAAGACGTCCAGCCCATCCGTGGCCAGCTGCTTGGGGGCGGCTTCGCCTGTCGCCACCGTCGTCACCGGGCCGCCCGTCTTGGCGACGGCGCGGATGTCGCCGCTCGTGGGCTCACTCCAGAACACCGTGTCGTCGTCCAGAGCAAGCCACGCATCGTTCGTTGCGGCCGCGAGGACGGTCGCGACCCCGAGCAGGTCGCTGGTGCACGACGCGTGGACGCACACTGACCCGGACGCGCACGCGTGCGCGCAAGTTCCGCAGTTGGCGTCGTCGTGCTGGAGATCCGCGCAACCCCCGGGGCAGTCGGCGTACGCGGCGGCGCAGGCGGCGCACTGTCCCGCGGAGCAGGTCGCAAGTCCGTCGCCAGGCGACGGGCACACGTGACCGCAACCGCCGCAGTTCGAGGGATCGGTCAGGACATCCACGCAGTCGTTGGCGCACAGTGTCAGCCCGCCGGTGCACGCAGTCGGTGGAACGCACGCGCCATTCTGGCACAGCGGTACAACCGCGGGCGGGGCGCTGCAGGTGGTCGTGCAACCACCGCAGTGGTCGGCCGCTGACATGAGGTCGACGCATGCCCCCGAGCAGCTCGTGAGCGGCGGAGAGCACGTCGCCACGCAATCTGGCGACGAGCACTTCGCGCCGGGAGCGCAGGCGTGGGCGCAGCTGCCGCAATGTGCCGGCGAATGGAGATCTGCTTCGCATCCGTTCGAGGGATCTCCGTCGCAGTCGGCCCAACCGGGAAAGCAATCGCCGAGCACACAGGTGCCTGCGGCGCATGTGTTGGCCAGGGCGTGAGGAAAGACGCACGGCGCGCACGAAGCTGCCCGCAGCCATGGTGAGGGTCGGATCGAGCGACGCAAGTGCTCGAGCAAGCGTGGGCGGCGGCGTCGCACGCGTCGAGAGCGTCCGGACATTTCGGCGCGGCGCCGGAACCGCCTCCGCCGGTGTTGGCCGTGCCGCCGGCGCCACCCCGTCCCGCCCCGCCGATGCCACCCGTTCCTGCCGCGGAATCGCCGACACCAATGTGTTCGTCGGTTCCCGGTGCTTCGCACGCGGCCACTGCGACTGCGGCCAGGATGACTGCGGTCAGGACGGCGGGGAGGTGGACTCTCATGGTCGGGACCAGCATCCTCGCATCACCAAGCGCCCAAGCGACCGTGTCCGAGGTGTCGCGGCGGGGTGGATGCGGGACGACCGCCTTTCAGCGTACACCAGGAGCGTGCTGGGCGCCCGGGTCGGCGCCCGCACCCACGCCGCAGATGCCGAGCCCCGAGAGCGCGGAGCTCGTCCGGGCCGCGCATGCCGCGGCGGTCGAGTCGCTCCAGGGCCGCTGAGCACCGCCGCGGCGGGCAGCGGGCGGCCGGCGAGACTACGTCCCGAGCGCGCTCTGCTCGATGAGGTCGTCGACTACGGCCTTCAGCTCCTTCTTCTCCTCGTGGATCCGGAGCTGCCGGTCCGCGCTCGTGCCCTCGCGCAGGATGGCGTAGATGCGCCCCATCTCCTCGTGCGAGTCGAAGAGCACGACGGCCTCCTCGACGAACTCGACGAGCTCCTTCACGAGCTCCCTCGTCGGGAGCTGCTCGCGCTTGCCGAAGTCGATGAGCTGACCGTCGAGCCCGTAGCGGACCGCGCGCCACTTGTTCTCCTCGATGAGCGCGCGCGGATACTCGCGGAAGGCGAGGTTGCGGCGGTAGAGCAGGTAGAGCTTGCCCATGAGCGCCTGGATGAGCGCCGCGATCGCGACCGTGTCGTCGATGCGCGTCGTCATGTCGCACACGCGGATCTCGACCGTGTCGAAGAAGGGGTGTGCGCGCACGTCCCACCAGATCTTCTTCGCGTTGTCGATGCAGCCCGTCTTGACCAGGAGATCGACGAAGGTCTGGAACTGCGCGTACGAGCGGAAGCTCCCGGGGATGCCCGTGCGCGGGAAGCGCTTGAAGATCTCGCTGCGGAAGCTCTTGAGGCCCGTCGGCCGGCCGATCCAGAAGGGCGAGCTCACGCTGAGCGCCAGGATGTGCGGCAGAAAGTAGCGGACCTGGTTCGCGAGGGCCATCGCCGTGTCGCGGTCCTTCACCCCGACGTGCACGTGCAGGCCGAAGATGAGGTTCGCGCGCGCGATGTCCTGAAGATCCTCGACGATGCCCTTGTAGCGATCGCCGTCGGTGATCTGCTGCTTCTTCCAGTCGCTGAAGGGGTGCGTCCCGGCCGCGACGATGCGCATGCCGCCCTTCTTCGCCATCCCGTTGAGGGCCTCGCGCAGCTCGGTGATCTCGGCGCGCGCCTGCTTCACGTCGCGGCAGATGCCGGTGCCGGTCTCGACCACCGACTGGTGCATCTCCGGCCGCACGCGCTCGCGCAAGAGCTTGTTGCCCTTGCCCTCTTCGAGGATCTCGCTCACGTACGACTGGAGCTCGCGCGTCTCGGCGTTGACGATCTGGAACTCCTCCTCGATCCCGATCGTGAACTGCCCGTCCAGGAGCCCCACCACGTCCGTCATGTGCCCACGCCTCCTTCGGTCGGCGAGCCCGCGGCTCGACCTCGACGTCCTCACCCCTTGTACCAGCTCCGGTGCGCGGTGGATCGAGTCATGCGGCCCCCGCGCGCCGGCTCACATCACGTTGCGGCGCAGGTAGTCGAGAACCCGCACCGGCTCCGCCGACGCGGCCGCGAGCACGCCGCCCATCATGGCGCCGACGACCCCCACCGTGGCCACCTCGCTGCCGGCGAAGAAGAGGCTCGGGATCGGGGAGCGCGGCCGCAGCCAGCGACACTGGAAGCGCTCGGGCGTGGGCTCGAGGCCGTAGATCGAGCCGGCGAGCGGGCGGCAGAAGTTGTCGGTGGAGAGCGGCGTCGAGAGCTCCACGTAGTCGAGCATGCCGCGTAGCTCGGGGATCTTCTTCAGGAACTGCCCGAGCAGGTGCTGCTCGAGGCGCTTCTTGAAGGCGTCGTACTCCGGTCCGCGCTTCTTCCAGGGCCGGTCGCGCCACGCCGCGAACGCGCCCCACGGCACGAAGGTCACGACCTCCCCGGTGTGGCGCTCTTCGGGGCCGGGCACGTGCTCCGGGTCCTTGAGCGACGGGAAGCTGCAGTAGAGGACCGGGGCGTCCGGGAGCGGTCGGTCGGGGCTCACCTCCCAGGCTTTGTCCTCGCAGCTCCAGGTGTTGTAAAACCACTTGTTGGCGGCGCTGCAGCCGGCGCGGCGGATGTCGCCCTTGAAGCCGAGGTACAGGCACACGTGGGCAGGCGCCGGTGGCAGGCTCGCGACCTCGCGCGCCCAGCCGGCCAGGCGGAGCTCCGGCGGGAGCAGGCGCTCGACCGTGGCGCCGACGCCAACCGCGCTCACCACGCGCCGCGCCAGGATCTCCTCCCCGTCCCGCAAGCGGACGCCGACCGCCTTGCCGCGGCGGACCAGGATCTCGCTCACGTCCGCGCGGATGCGCGTCCAGCCGCCCCGGTCGGCCACGGTCTGCAATAGACCGCGCGCGATCTCCTTCGCGCCCCCCACCGGGTAGTAGGCGCCCCACTTGAAGTGCTGCACGACGAGGGCCTGGATGGCGAACGACGAGCGGCTCGGGACCGACCCGTAGTAGCCCCACTGCGCCGTGAGCGTCGCCCGGAGGCGCGGGTCGGCGGTGAGGCGGCCGACCACGTCGGCGGTGCGCTCGGCGAGGAAGCGCTCGGCGCGGCGCGCCAGGAGTCGGTCGGCGACGGGCGCCACCGACGCGGGCAGGGTGCGCGCCGCGTAGTAGCCCTTCATGCTGTTGGCCACCTCGCGGAGCAGCGCGAGGTAGCGGTCGATCGCCGCCGTCTCCGCCGGGAACGCGGCCACGAGGTTCGCGCGGAAGGCGCCGGGGTTGTCCGGGAAGTCGATGCGGAAGTCACCCGGAAAGTGGAACTCGTCGTAGACCTTGCCGAGCGACGCCCACGCGAGGCGCCCGCGCGTCAGGCGCGCGAGCACGCGCCCCGGCAGGCTGCGCTCGCTCACCTCGCCGACGGCGTGCACGCCCACGTCCCAGCTGTAGCCCGGGCGCCGGAAGGCATGCGTGAAGCCGCCCGGCACGTAGTGCTGCTCGAGCACGAGCACGCGGCGCCCGCTCTCGGCGAGCAGCGCCGCCGCCGTCATCCCGCCGATGCCGCTGCCGACGACCACGTAGTCCCACGGTCCGTTCGGGGCGCGCTGGCTCCAGGCCTTGTCCTTGTGCTTCCAGGGCTCTGCTCGGTCGGGGACCACGGTGCGCGTGTTAGCACGGCTCCCGGGGCGCCTGAATCGCGGCCCTGGGGTCGTCGGACGCGGCGCGCCTCACTCCGCCGCGAGCGCCTTGACGACCTTCTGCGCGTCGCCGGCGTTCGACTCGACCGTGACGACGAGGACGTTCGAGCCCGCGACCTTCACGGCCGCGAACTCGTCCTTGTCGGCCCGGCCGAGCTCCTCGAAGTGGAAGGCGTAGAGCGCGTCCTCGCGGAAGGCCTGGATGAGGCCGCTCGCCATCCCCATGAGGGGCGTGTCGGGCTTCATGGACGCGTCGACCTGATTGAAGCCGAGCTTCGGGAGCGCGGCGACGCAGCCCGCGTACGCGTCGCACTTGCCGCCGTCGAGCTCCTTCGCGATGGCCTCGCACTTGCCCGCGTCGTCGCCGGTGACGAACAGCACGCGCTTCGGGCTGAGCAGCGTCGAGGCTGCGACCTGTGTGAAGTCGAGGCGCGTCGCCCAGCCGCTCGCGTCGTCGGGACCCGCGAGGTTCCACTGGATCGCCCACACCTTGCGCGGGGCGCTCGAGTAGTTGTCCTCCTTCACGTCGGGGTTCGTCACCTTCCACCCGATGGTCGCGGCGCGCTCTGCCGCGGCCTTCGTGTCGAGGCCGGCGAGGCCCGCGCCCGAGCTCGGGGCCGGAGCGCCGGGGGCCGCCGAGCCGGCGGCCGGAGCGGAGCTCGCCGCGGGGGCGGCGGACGCGGAGGCGGCCGCGCTCGCGACCGGCGCGGGCGGTGCCTTCCAGCGCTCGGCCTCGGGCTTCTTCGCCTGCTCGTCGTTCCACTTCGAGAAGTGCTTCTCCCACACCTCTCGCTTGATGCCCTGCTTGGTCGCCTGCACCTCGATCTCGGCCCACCACTTCTCGAGGCAGACGCGCGAGGCCATCATCCCGCCGTTGTCCTTGGGGTCGGCCTTCATCCGCTCGATGGCGGCGATGCGGTCCTTGTCGCAGTCGATCCAGCCGGCGCGGTACTTCTCGAAGAGCGCGCGCGCCGGAGCCTCGGCCTTGTCGAGCTCCTCCTCTTGCTTCTTCGCCTGCGCGGAGGCGGCCGCTGCCGGGTCGACCGCAGCGGCGCTCGGCGCGGCGCTCGTCGTCGTCGTCGTGGTCGCGGACTCGCCCTTGCACGCCGTCACGGCTGCCGCCAAGAGGAACCAGGCTCGGTATCGCATCGTCGTCTCTCTATCTTCCGTCGGAGTGGAGGTCGCGTCGCAAGCTCGCGGGCTCGCGGGCAGCGCTCCATAACCGGGTGCCGGCGCGTGCGCCAGAGGGGCGTACGCTCACCCGGCCTTGATCGGCGTCAAGAACGGACCGGGAAAGCCTCGTGCGCGACCGGGCACGGCTAGGCACACCCGGCCCCGCGTGACACCATGGCCGGAGCGTGCGCCGGTGGGAGGGTGACGCGCGCGGACGCGCCGATGGCGTGCCAAGGAGCCGGCCGTGAGCAAGACGATGTTCTGGCTGCAGTGCGGAGCCTGCAGCGGCGACTCGATGTCCCTCCTCAACCTGGAGTCGCCCGATCTGTTGGAGCTGTTCTCCGATCTCGACCTCGAGCTGCTCTGGCACCCGTCGCTGTCGGTGGCGCGGCAGGCGCGCGAGCACGAGGAGCTGCTCGAGTCGCTCGCGAGCGGGGAGCGCCCGCTCGACATCCTGTGCGTCGAGGGCGCCGTGATCCGCGGACCGAGCGGCACCGGGATGTACGACACCCTGCGGCGCCGCCCGAAGAAGGACCTCGTCGCGGCGCTCGCCCGGCGCGCCGGCGCGGTGGTCGCGGTCGGGACCTGCGCCAGCTACGGCGGCGTGTGCGGCGGAGCGGAGGTCGAGGGCACCGGGCTGCAGTTCCATCGCGCCGAGAGCGGCGGCTTTCTCGGCGCGGCGTTCCGCGCGCGCGGGGGCCTGCCGGTCGTGAACCTCCCGGGCTGTCCGGTGCACCCGGAGATCGTCGCCGCCTCGCTCTCGGCGCTCGTCACCGGCACGCCGCTCGAGCTCGACGAGTTCCAGTCCCCCACGTTCCTCTACGGCATGCGCGTGCACCAGGGCTGCACGCGCAACGAGTACCACGAGTACCGCGTCGAGGAGCGCGGCTTCGGCGAGCGCGGCTGCCTGTTCTTCTACATGGGCTGCCAGGGGCCGATGGCGCGGGGCGCGTGCAACCGCTTCCTCTGGAACCGGCGCTCGAGCAAGACGCGCGTCGGCGTGCCCTGCTTCGCCTGCACGCGGCCGGACTTCCCGCGCGCCTACCCGTTCTTCACGACCCGGGCCATCGAGGGCCTGCCGCTCGAGCTGCCCGACGGCATCAACCGCCCGCACTACCTGGCCTACAAGACGATGGCCGCGGCCGCGGCGCCGGAACGCCTGAAGCGCCGCAGCTCCGGCGTGTGAGCGGGAGCCATCATGTCGCGACGCACCATCGACATCGCCATGAACCGCGTCGAGGGCGACCTGGAGGTCCGGGTCGACGTCGAGGACGGCGTCGTCGTCGACGCCTGGAGCGCGGGCACGCTGTACCGCGGCTTCGAGACCCTGCTCGTGGGGCGCGGCGCGCTCGACGGCCTGGTGCTCACGCCGCGCATCTGCGGCCTGTGCAGCGTGTCGCACCTCTTCGCGGCGGCGCGCGCGCTCGACGGGCTCGCGGGGGTCGGGGTCGCGCCGCACGGCGCGCGCCTGCGCAACGTGACCCTGATGGCCGAGCACCTGCAGAACGATCTGCGCCAGTCGCTGCTCATGTTCGCCGTCGACTTCACGAGCCCCGCCTACGCGGCGCAGCCGCTCTACGAGGAGGCGGTGAGGCGCTACCAGCCGTTCGCGGGCAGCGCCGTCCGCGAGGTGCTGCGCACCACCAAGCGCATGCTCGAGATCGTGGCCCTGCTCGGCGGACAGTGGCCGCACTCCTCGTTCATGGTGCCCGGGGGCGTCGTGACGGTGCCGAGCTCGGGCGATCTGCAGCGCTGCCGCCACCTGCTCGCGGCCTTTCGCGCCTACTACGAGCAGCAGATCCTCGGCTGCTCGCTCGAGCGCTGGCAGCGCGTGACGAGCGCGGCGGAGCTCGATGCGTGGCTCGACGCGAGCCCCGCCCACCAGGCGAGCGAGCTCGGCTTCTTCCTGCGCTTCGGGCGCGCGGCGGGCCTCGACCGCATCGGTGGCGGCTACGGGCGCATGCTGTGCGCGGGCGGCCTCGCGATCCCGGAGGGCTCGCGCGTCACGGGCCCGCGGGGCGCGGCCTTCCTCGCGCCGCCGGGCGTCGCGACCGGGACCGAGGTCGCGCCCTTCGACGAGGCCGAGGTGAAGGAGCACGTCGCGTCTTCGTGGTACCTCGCCGACGCGGAGCCGGGCGGGCGCCACCCCTTCGAGGGGCGCACGCAGCCCTACGCGAGCGGCGCGGAGGGGCGGAAGTACTCGTGGTCGAAGGCGCCGCGCTACGCGGGCAAGCCGGCCGAGACCGGTGTGCTCGCCGAGCTCGTCGTCGGCGGCGACCCGCTCTTCACCGACCTCGTGCGCCGCGGCGGCGCCCACGCGCTCGTGCGCCAGATGGCGCGCCTGGTGCGCCCGGCGACGCTGCTCGAGCCGATGGACCGGTGGCTCTCCGAGATGGCGACCGAGCCCGGCCCGTACTGCTCGCCCGACGTGCGCGTCGCCCCCGGCCGGAGCGCGGGCATCCTCCAGGCGAGCCGCGGCATGCTCGGCCACTGGCTGGAGGTCGAGGACGACCGGCTCCTGCACTACCAGATCATCACCCCCACGGCCTGGAACGGCTCGCCGCGCGACGACTTCGGAGCGCGCGGTCCCTGGGAAGAGGCGCTCGTCGGTACGCCCGTGCCCGACCTCGACAACCCGGTCGCGCTCGGCCACGTGGTGCGCTCCTTCGACCCGTGCCTCGTGTGCACGGTGCACGCCTTCGGAAAATCGGGGCAGCGTGGCACGCTCCGGCTCGGGGGCTAGGGCCATGAACGCGCGCATCGTGTGTCTCGGCAATCGCTACACGGCCGCCGACGATCTCGGGCCGCGCGTCTACGACTGGCTCGCGGCGCGCGCCCTGCCGCCGAACGTCGATGTCGTCGACGGCGGCCTCGGCGGCCTCGATCTGGCGCCGATCGTGGAGCGCTCGCGGCGGGTCGTGTTCGTCGACGCCGTGGTCGGCCTCGCGGCACCGGACGAGGTGCTGGTCCTCGACGCGGCGGCGCTCGCCCGCGAGGCGGCCGGTGAGGCCGGTGAGGTCGGCTACGGCCACGGCGGCGGTCTCGCGTACCTGCTCCGCGCGCTTCCCATCGTGTGCGCGTCCCCGCCGCCGTGCGCGCTCGTGGGGGCGGCGGCACCCGCCTCGCAGGGGCTCGTGGCGCGCGTCGCTGCCCGGGCCCTCGGCCTTGCAGGGAGCCCCGAAGAGGGAGCGGTGATCGCATGATCGGCGATGCGCCGAGAGCGCGCTCGAAGGCCGCCCGCCCGGACCGCACGGGCGAGCTCGAGGCCGAGAACGAAGTCCTGCGCCAGGAGGTGCGGGTCGCGCGCGAGGCGGCGAACCTCACGGCGAGCGCGGTCGTGCAGCAGTTCGCCGAGACCGAGCGCATCCTCGCGCGCCTGCAGGCCGTGAGCGCGCAGCGCGAAGCGGTGCTCGACGCCGCGAGCCAGGTTGCCGTCATCGCGGCGGACCGCGACGGCACCGTGCGCCTCTTCAACACCGGCGCCGAGCGGCTGCTCGGCTATCGCGCGCGCGAGGTCGTGGGCCGCATGGCGTGCCATGGATTTCACCTCGCGAGCGAGCTCGAGAGCCGCGCCCGGGTGCTCGCGGGCGAGCTGCGGCGTCCCGTTGCCCCGGAGGAGGTGCTGCTCGTCTGCGCCGAGAACGGGCGCGCCGAGGTGCGCGACTGGACGCTCGTGTGCAAGGACGGGCGCCAGGTGCCCGTCGACCACTCCGTGACGCCCCTCCGCGGCCCTTCGGGCGAGGTCACGGGCTTTCTCAGCGTGGCGCTCGACCTCACGGCGCGCAAGCAGGCCGAGAGCGAGATCCGCGAGGCCATGGAGGCGACGGCGGCCGCCAACCGCACGAAGAGCGCCTTTCTCGCCAACATGAGCCACGAGCTGCGCACGCCGCTCAACGCCATCATCGGCTACAGCGAGATGCTGATGGAGGAGGCCGAGGACGAGGGGCTCGCGTCGTTCGTCGCCGATCTCAAGAAGATCCGCTCGGCCGGCGAGCACCTGCTCGGCCTCGTCAACGACATCCTCGACATCTCGAAGATCGAGTCGGGCAAGATCGAGCTCTACCTGGAGGACGTGGACGTCGCGGAGCTGTGCGCCGAGGTGGAGCGCATGGTGCAGCCGCTGGTGGAGAAGAACGGCAACGCGCTCGTGGTCGCGTGCACGGGCGTGGGGACGATGCGCGCCGACATGCTGCGCGTGCGGCAGATCCTGTTCAACCTGCTCAGCAACGCGCTCAAGTTCACCGAGCGCGGCAGCGTGCGCCTCGACGTGACCGTCGAGCCGGGCGAGCGGCACGACGTCGTCGCCTTCCGCGTCTCGGACAGCGGCATCGGCATGAGCGCCGAGCAGATCGGCCGGCTGTTCCAGCCCTTCGCGCAGGCCGACGCCTCGACCACGCGCAAATTCGGCGGCACGGGCCTCGGGCTGGCGATCACGAAGCAGTTCGCGGAGCTCATGGGTGGCGGGGTCGAGACCGAGAGCGAGCTCGGGCGCGGCACGACCTTCACCGTGCGCTTGCCGCGTGTGGTGGCGCCGGCGCCGACCGCGCGCCCACAGGTGGCTCCGCTCGGGCCGCCTGCCGCCGTCGTCGCGGCGGCAGCGCCGGCCGTGACGAGGCCGCGGCCCGCGCCGAGCGCCACCCGCGGCAAGGTGCTCGTCGTCGACGACGACCCCGCCGTTCGCGAGCTGCTCGTGCGCTACCTCGAGCGCGACGGCTTCGCCGTGGTCGAGGCCGCGAACGGCGACGAGGGCCTCGCGAAGGCCCGCGCCGAGCACCCGGACATCGTGACGCTCGACGTGCAGATGCCGGGCAAGGACGGCTGGACCGTGCTGTCGATGCTGAAGGCGGACCCGGCGACGACCGACATCCCGGTCGTGATGCTCACGATCGTGGAGCAGCGCAACGCCGGCTTCGCGCTCGGCGCCTTCGAGTACCTCGTCAAGCCGGTCGACCGCACGCGCCTCTTGCAGGTGGTCAACCGCTGCCGCACCTCGCGCACGCCGCGGCCCACGGGGCTCGTGGTCGAGGACGATCCAGAGGCCCGAGCGCTGCTCTGCCAGATGCTGGCACGCGAGGGCTTCCAGGTGGCCGAGGCCGAGAACGGGCAGGTTGGGCTCGAGCGCGTGGCCGAGCAGATCCCGGACGTCATCCTGCTCGATCTCATGATGCCGGTGCTCGACGGGCTCGCGTTCCTCGAGCGGCTGCGCGCCAACCCCGCCTGGACCTCGGTGCCGGTCGTGGTGGTCACGGCGATGGACCTCAGCGAGGCGGAGCGCGTCCGGCTCACCGGCCACGTCGAGAAGGTCGTCCAGAAGGGCGCCTACGCGCGCCAGCAGCTGCTCGAGGAGGTGCGGGCGCTGCTCGAGACGGCCCTCGCTCGCCACCCGCGCGGCGCGCGGAGCACCGGCTAGCGACGCCGCCCTTCGCGCTGCGCGCGCGGCTACGGGCTCGGCGCGGATTGCTCCCCTAGAGCCTCCTCTCCTCGGCAATTCGCCTCCAAGTACCCAGAAAGAGACAACCACGGAGACGCGGAGACACGGAGGGCTGCACGGAGCCGGCAGGGTTCAGAGGCCCCTCAGCTCGAAGCCCCTCACCTCAGTCCTTCTGCTCTTCGCGCCTCGTACGAAAACTGATAGCCAAGTACGGAACTTCGCAGGGCGTCGTGGGCCGCCGCGCGCCGGCGCTCACAGGAAGGCGGGAAGGCGGGAAGGCAGGACGGGGCGGCGCAGCGAGAGCCCATACGCACTTCTCTTGGGCTTCCCGCCCCGCCTTCCTGTGGTCCTCTGCGCGCCGCGCCTGCCGCCCGTTTCCACTCGCTCGTGGCTACGGCCGCCGCCCTACCGCCTGCCTGTTCATTCTCCTCGGAAAAGAGGGGATGCCTTCAGGGCATGCTCGCCAGGTGACCGAGCTCGACGCGGGGACCATCGTCGAGCCCGACTTCGTGGAGGACGGGGCGCTGCTCGAGTCGATCGCGAGTCGATCGCAGGACTTCGTGATCGCGAACCACGTGCTCGAGCACGCGGAGGATCCCATCGGCGTTCTCTGTGGGTGGTCGCGCGTGCTCGCACCGCATGGGGTTCTCTACGTGACCGGGCCGCTTGCCGAGGGCTGCTTCGATCGCGGCCGGCCGCCGACCACGCTCGCGCATCTCGTCGAGGATCACCGGCTCGCCGCGAGCGGTCGGCGTGCGGAGCTCGAGCGCCGCAACGTCGAGCACTACCGCGAGTGGCTCACCGTGTCCGAGCCCAACATCTTGCGCGAGCGTGGCGACCCGGTGCCGGTCTGGACGCCCGAGGCGCTCGAGCGCCGCGCGACCGAGATCGCCGCCGAGCGCGCCGAGATCCACTACCACACGTTCTCGGGCCGCTCGTTTCGGGCCCTGCTTCACGCCGTCGCGGATCGGCACGCACCGGAGCTCTGCCTGCGCGAGACCGTCGGCAACCGCCGCGAGGTCATCGGCGTGTTGACGCGCGGCTGAGGGCTCACGCGGTCGGGTAGCTCACGGCTTGCCGAGAGCGGCCGCGATCTTGGTGAGCAGGTTCGCGATCTGCACCGGCTTCGTGTCGTAGTCGTCGCAGCCGGCGGCGAGCGCCTTGTCGCGGTCGCCGGACAGGGCGTGCGCCGTCAACGCGATGATCGGGATGCTCGCCGTCTCGGGCGCGGCCTTCAAGCGCCGCGCGACCTCCCAGCCGTCGAGCACGGGCAGGCTCATGTCGAGCAACACGAGGTCGGGGTGCAGCTCTTGCGCCATCGCGAGGCCGGCGCCGCCGTCGACCGCCACCTCGACCTCGAAGCCGCGCCGCATGAGACGCCGCGAGAGCATGTCGCGGTTCATCTCGTTGTCTTCTACCAGGAGGATCTTCGTCACGAGCGCCTACTCGCCGGGGCGCGCCCCCTCCTGCGCGACGCCGGCCAGGGCCGATGATAGGTCGTGCCCCGCGGCGAGACAACGAAAGGACGCGCGAGGACGCGCGGCGAGGCGCGTCAGTCGCTCGGGTGCAGGCGCGCGTCGTGATCGCGAAAGCGCGCCACGACCGCCCGCAGGAGCGTGCCGAGCCAGCTGTCGAGGCCCACCTCGTCGTCGAGGTCGCTCTTCTTCACCACGAGGACCGTGACCGGCGACACCGCCTCGACCGTGGCGCTGCGCGGCAGGCTCGAGAGCATGCCCATCTCGCCGAACACCTCGCCCGGGCCCATGTGACGCAGGACGCGGCGCTCGCCGCCGACCGTCTTCGACGCCACGCACGTCCCGCGCACGACGATGTACGCCTCGTCGCCGCTGTCGCCCTCGCGCACGATGGTGCTCCCGGGTGGGAAGCTCAGGCGCGGCAGGTGAAAGCCGCGCCGCAAGAAGCGCTGCACGTCGGCCTGGAGCGCCACCACCGACGGGTAGCGCTCGCCGGGGTCGCGGGCGAGGGCGCGCTCGGCGATGGCGGCGATGGCGCGCGGCACGGCCGGGCCGCCCGGCGTGTCCTGGATCGGGGTGTAGGCCGCGGCGCGGACGGCGGCGAAGCGCTCGAAGAGATCGCCACCGGACGGGTAGGGGGGCACCCCCGTCAGGATGACGTACAGGATGGCGCCGAGGCCGAAGACGTCGGTGCGCTCGTCGCACGCCTCCGCGCGGCCACCGATCTGCTCCGGCGCCATGAACGACAGCGTCCCGACCACGGGCTCGCTCCGGGCGGGGCCCGCCGGGGCGCTCGTGTCGCGCGCGTAGCCCCAGTCCATGACGTAGACCTGACCGAACTCGCCCACCATCACGTTGGCGGGCTTGAGATCGCGGTGCAGGACACCGCGGCTGTGGGCGAAGGCCAGGGCGTCGCACACCTTGACGAAGACCTCGAGCCCCTCGCTCAGTCGCTCGGAAGAGCCCGGCGGTCGCGACGCATCGGCGAGCCAGGCCTCGAGGTCGATGCCGCGCACGAGCTTCATGGTGAAGTAGAGCTCGCCCGCGTCGCCGACGCCGAGATCGTGCACCGGCACGATGTTGGGGTGCTCGAGCCGTCCGGTGATGCGCGCCTCGCCGACGAAGCGCTCCTTCCAGGCGGCGTCGCGGCCGAGCTCGCGCCGCAGCACCTTCATCGCCACCTCGCGCTCGAGCACGCGGTCGTGGACCCGCCGGATGGCGGCGGTCCCGCCACGCCCGATCTCGCCCGCGTCCACGAGGCGCGCTCCGCCGTCGAGCTCGATGCCGAGCTCGCGGTCGCGCCGGTCGTCCTGCACCATGCCCGTTCGTACACCCAAACGCGGGGCGCTGTCCCGCGCGAGCCGTGCGCCGCGCCGCGCCGACGCGACGCGTCCCGCGCACGCTTGACAGGCAGGGTGCCGGCGCGCAGAACGAAGGCGGAGACCACCGTGGCCGACGAAGCGACCCGCAAGCTCCGCCACGATCTGCGGACGCCGCTCAACCAGATCATCGGCTACAGCGAGCTCCTGATCGAAGAGGCGGAGGAGCGCGGACAGCCCGATCTCGTGCCCGACCTCCGCAAGATCGGCGCCGCGGCGCACGATCTCGCGGGCGCCGTCGAGCGCATGCTCGACG
>JACRDA010000360.1 GCA_016212965.1 Myxococcales bacterium | reverse complement strand
TGGAGCTGGCTCCGGTTGATCGCCGGCCACTCGATGATCATCGGGTTGAGCGGGTCCTTGGCGACCTTGCAGCTCGTCACCTGGTCCTCGGCGTCCTCGATCGACGGCCGGTTGGTGATGAGGTTCGTGTTCGGGCAGCCGGTCAAACAGGACAGGGCCGCGGCGACGACCGCGAGCCCGGCGCGGCGCGCGCGCGCGCGATGTGGCGCGACGTTCATGGCGATTCCTCGAGCAGGAAGTCGACCGCCTGGCGCACGACGCTCACCATGTCGCGCTCCTTGTCTTCGCCCCCGATGACCAGGCGCAGCTTGCCCTTGCGGTCGAAGACGAAGCTCCGCGGGATGTCGGTCACGAGGAAGGCCCCGCGCACGCTCGACGACGTGTCGTCGAGCAGGTTCGGGTAGTGCACGCCGAGCTTCTTCAGCAGCTCGTCCACGAGCCCGGGGTTGTCGTCGACCGCGACGCCCACGACGGCGAGGCCGGCGCCCTTCTTGTCCTGGTACAGGTCCTCGAGGCCGGGCATCGCGGCGATGCACGGCTTGCACGAGGTGCCCCAGAAGTCGACCACCGTCACGCGCCCGCGCTCGGGGAAGGCGACGAGCGTGCCGTCGAGCGCGGCGGCGCTCTGGACCTGGCCCTGCTTGCCGAGGAGGTCGTGCGGCGCGGACGGGGGCAGTTGCGCGCTGCAACCCAACGACGCGAGAACGGCGGCCAGCGCGAAGGTCGCACATGTAGACGAATGTAAGACGGCGGTCACGATTCGACCTATGGCACGGGTGAAGGTGCGCGGAAAGGGTGTGCGCGGAGCCGATCGCGTCGCGACATGACGGCAATCAGTACACAGGGTCTGGGGGTGGCGGGGGCGGTGGTGGCGGAGGGCCGCTCGTCTCGGTGCGGACGAGGTCCGTGTCCCCGGAGCCGCCCCAGTTGTTCGTCCAGTGCGTCCGGAGCCCCGCCGCGGTCACGCTCAGGACCTCGTGGCTCACGGTGTAGCCGGTCGACGGCACGTAGTAGCTCCAGCGGAGCACGCCCTGCTCGAAGGTGGTGCTCCGCACCTGGAAGATCTCGGTCGAGCCCTCGCGCTCCCACACGGCGACCACGGCGGGCCGACCGTCGGTGAGCGCGACCCGCGTCACGGTACGGTAGGCGGTCGAGGAGTCTTCCCAGTCGCCGGTCAGAAGTCGCACGGCGTTCGCGAGCTCGTCGGCCTTGCGCTGCTCGGGCGTCCGGTAGCTCGCCCGGCAGCGCGCGGCGTAGGCGGTGCCCGACGTGGCCGGGGAGGGCGCCGCCGTCGCCCCCGTCGCACGCAGCTCGGCCTCGACGAGCTCGGCGAGCAGCTCGCCCGGTGCGGACGGGCCCGGCGCGGTGCCTGCGAGCGTGCGCGCGTCGACGTGCGTGCAGTTCAGGAACACGGTCGGCTGCGTCTCGGCACCGACGCGCCGGGCGAGCGCGACGTCGAGGGCCACCTTCTGCTGGTCGAGGTCCGCGTCGCGCTCGGCCCGGAAGCGCGCCGGCTCGACCCCCACCTGTCCGGCCCACTCGGCGTAGTTCTCGTAGCGCAGCTCCGACTGGTGCTCGAAGGCGAGCGCGACGAACTTGAAGAACGCGGTCGAGCCCGCGAGGCGGAAGATCTCCTGCGCGGCCTCGTGCGCCGGTGCCCCCGGCGACGCGGGGCTCGGCGTCGGGCTCCCGAGGAGGCTCGGCCCGAGGCTCGCAGGATTGTGCTTCCAGACGATGCGCAGCTGCTTCGGGCCGAAGCGGGTCCGCAGCGGCGGGAGCTCGCGCCCGACGAGCCGCGCGCAAGGCTCGCTCTCGAGGTCGCAGAACACGACGAGCGTGACCGGCGCGTCGCGCTCGCCCCAGCTTGGGTCGCGGCTCGACACGGCGACGGGCGCGTCGTCGCTCCACCCGTAGCTCGTGGGCTCGGGCGGCGGCGCGACGGCGCGGGTGGACGGGCGCGTCGCGAAGTAGACGGCGAGCGCGATGCCGAGCGTGAGCGTGGCCGCGCTGCCGACGAGGAGCCAGGGCAGGAGACGTCGGGCGCTCCGGGCGGGCGCGTCGGGTGCCGGGGTCTCGGCGGACCGGAAGAAGGGATCGTGGAGCGGGCGCGAGGGCGGCGCCGGGCCGTCGGCGGTCCCGGTCCCCACGACCGAGCCGACGGAGGGCAAGGTTGCGGGGGTGCCGAGCACCGTCTCGCCGGGCCGCGCGCCGCTCGGGGCCGGGAGCCAGTCGGGCTCGCGGGCCGCGGGCGCGGGGGCCATGATCTCGGTCCCGCCCGACGTGCGCGCGCCGCTCGGCTCGGGCGCAGCCGCCCGCGCACCGCTCGGTACCGGCGTCGGCGCGCGCGCGCCCTCGACCGCCGCGCCGAAGAGCGCCCGCACCGCCTCGCCCGCGCTCGGGAAGCGCGCGCTCGCGGCGTGTGCCGTGGCGCGCACGAACCAGTCGTCGAAGCCCGCGGGCAGGCTCGCCGCGCGCGCGCCGGCGCGCTCGCTCGGCCTGGCGCGGGGCTCGAGCGCGATCTGGACCACGAGATCGCCGAGCTCGCGGCTGCCCCAGTAGTGGCCGGGGGGCGTACCGGTCAGCATCTCGTAGCAGATGAGCGCGAGCGCCCACACGTCGGTCGCGGGCGACACCTCGCTCGCGAGCGCGATGCCCCGCTCGGCCGCAAGGCGCCGCACGCTCGCGCCGAGCTGCTCGGGGCTCGCGTACACCGGCGTGCCGATGCTCGTCGCGGTGGTCGTGCCGACCGTCTCGAGCAGCTTGGCGATGCCGAAGTCGAGGATCTTCGCGCACGGCTCGCCGGCGTGGCTGCGGCTCACGATGACGTTGCTGCTCTTGAGGTCGCGGTGCACGACGCCCGCGCGGTGCGCGTGGTCGAGCGCGTCGGCGAGCTGGCGCGCGAGCTCGGCCGCGAGCGGGTGGGGCAGGGCGCCGTGGCGCAGAATGAGTGCGCCGAGCGTGTCGCCCGCGAGCCACTCCATGGCGATGAAGGGCACGCCGATCTTGCGGCCCGTGCCGTCGTCGCGCTCGTCCACCGCCGAGTCGAACACGTCGACGATGTGCGGATGGCTGCCGAGCTGGCCCGCGACGCGCGCCTCGGCCGCGAAGCGCGCGGCGAGATCGGCGGTGCCGACGAGCTCGGGGCGGATGAGCTTGAGGGCGCAGCTCCGCCCCGTGCCGGTGTGTCGGGCGCGGTACACGACGGCCATGCCGCCCCCGGCGAGCTCTGCCTCGACGAGGTAGCGCCCGGCGACGAGGTCACCCGCGCGGTACGACAACAGGGGGCGCGTCACGGCCGCCCAGTATACATGCGACCACGGCGCGCGCCCGCGGCGCACGGTTGCGGCGCGCCGGCGGGCGGCTCAGGGCTCGGCGAGGAGCCCCCGGGCAAGATCGACGCCGCTCTCGTCGAGCGTCGAGGCGACCCGCCGCACCGTCCCGTGTCGGTCCACGAACACGACCGCGGGCAGCTCGCGCCGGCCGAGCGCGTCGGCGAAGTGGAAGTCCGGATCGAGGTAGACGGGGTGCGGCGGCGGGCCGCCCTCGAGGAAGGCGGCCACGGTGTCGCGGTCCTCGCCGACGTCGAGCCCCACCACGAGCAGATCCGTCGCGGCGTAGATCTTCGCGAGCCGGGCGACGCGCGCGCTCGTCGCGCGGCACGCCGTGCACCAGCTCGCCCAGAGGTCGATCACGGTCACGCGGCCGCGCACCACGTCCGCGAGGCTCGCGCTCGTGCCGTCGAGGCCGACGACCGTGGTCGTCGGCAGGGGCCGGCGCACGTCCGCGGCGCGCGCCCCGG
>JACRDA010000361.1 GCA_016212965.1 Myxococcales bacterium | reverse complement strand
GAACTCGCAGTGTTGCCGGTTCTCCAGGTGCGCCCCGATGGCACGTTTCAGGTGAAACGGTGACGCCCCGTGACGGCACGTATCATCTCGATATTCTTAGGCTAAATGCTAAGTGCTAAGCGCTAATCGCTTGATTTGGGGCTAGCAGCCCGACTGGGCCACGAAATTGCAGCTCATGGTGGTGCAGGCCGTGAAGCAGCACCCACCGCCGGCGCACGTCGTCGGGATCTGGGTACCGCCGCAGTCGCAGGTACACTGGCAGACGCCGTTGTTCGACTTGTGGCCCGACGCGCTCTCTTCGCACTGGTCGAGGCTCTGCGACTTGGCCGTGCAGTTGTCGCCCGTCGTGTAGTTGGCGTTGTCGCAGTGAGCGTTCTGCTCCCGGCACTCCCACCAGGCATCGTACTCGGTGCTGCAGTCGTACGCGGACGCGACGCCCTCACGACCCTCGTAGTCCTCGGTACACTTGTCGATGTCCTTGTCGTTTCCGCCGACGCAGGCCGACCACTTCTCGCAATAGTCCCCGTACTTGTTGCAGCCGGTGGTCGCAGCGGCAAGACCAAGGGCGAGGACGCTCGTCAGCAACGTCATGTACTTCATGCTGCTCTCCAAGAATTCCAGCAGAGTTTACCTTCCGCCAACGTGGGCCGCTACTTGATGCCCGAGGCGTCGTGCTTGCACTGGCTGTAGCTCTGCTCCTTGGCTTGGCACTTGTCGGAGTAGGTCCAGTTGCTGTTGTTGCAGTAGGCGTCGGCCTCGGCGCACTCCCAGAGCGCGTCCCACTCCGCGTCGCAGCCGTAGGCGCTGCCGATGTCGGCCTCGGCCGCGATCTCCTCGGTGCAGGCGTCGATGTCCTTGTCGTTGCCGCCCCGGCAGCTCTCCTGGGCCTCGCAGAACGAGCCGTACGGGTTGCACCCGAAGGCCGAGACGGTGAGCCCGAGGGCCGCCAAGCCGTAGAACCAAAAGCTTTTCTTCATGAGCTTCTCCAGAACCTCGCAAGGCCAAACTACCACCCGTGAGCGGCCGGTTGCAAGGGCAGCGCCCGCTCGCGCCACCCCCCGGACGTGAGCGATCCCCCCGGGGCACGCCCCGCGTGCGGACGCGCGCGCAACCCTCCGAGACCACGCGCACGGACCGGCCTGCGGGCCCGGCTCGCGAGCGCGCAAGCGCGGCGGCTTCAGGCGGCAGGCTTCGGGAGGAGGAACTCCGTCGCCGACCTCCGGTTGCTCACCGAGCGGGTGCGAGTGTTGCCGTTGGGTTCGGGGCTCTCCAGCCCGGAGCCTGAAGCCGGGAGCCTGCAGCCCCGGATGCCCCGGGGCTTGACCTGGCGCGGGAATTCGACCATAGGAGCGCCCACCATGTCGAACCACGCCATCTGGAACGTGCGGCTCCGCCACGAGTGGCTGTCGCATCCGAAGAAGAAGGTGCGCATGAAGAAGCGCTCCACCAAGCGCCTCGGCATGCGCGAGCTCCCGGAAAAGGGGCCGAAGACCGAGGCTGCCGAGCAGACCTCGTAGCTCGGGGTCCGTGCCCCGCCCGAGGGCGCGCGCGTCGGTGCGCGCACCGACGACGCCTCAGATCGGCGTCCAGTGGATCGCCACCGTGCCGACCTCCGTGCACGGGCTCCAGCAGAAGGGCTGGGGGTCGAGGAGCAGCTCGGCGTACGAGTAGCTGAGCACGCCCGAGGCGATCGCGCCCTCGATGTGGTGCGCGGTCTGCCACAGGCAGTTGTCCGGGCCGATCACGTTCACGATGCCGTCGAGCACGACGTAGCCGTTCTGCACGCTGCCCGAGAAGGGCACGCTCCCGAGCTGCGCCGACACGGGCCCGCCCGTGCACGGGTACTGGATGCCCCCCGTCGAGCCCTGCTCGACCGGAAAATCGATGCACTCGGGCGACGACGGGGTCGAGCCCGTGACCTCGAGCGCCGGCTGGCAGTCGCCGAAGTCGCAGTCGGCGTCGACGATGCCGTTGCAGTTCTCGTCGAGACCGTTGCAGATTTCGAGGTTGTTCTCGCTCGGCGAGCAGCCCGCGCACGTGACGACGCTGTCGAAGCACAGATCGCCGTCGGCGTCGTCGCAGGCCTCGCCGAGCTGAAAGCCCTCGTCGGTCTCGCCGTCGCAGTCGTCGTCGAGGTCGTTGCACTGCTCGTCCGCCGGGTCGACGGCGCCGAGACAGGGCCCGAACACGCCGTCGTAGCAGGTGTGCGTACCCAGCTCGCACACGCCGACGTCGGTGCCGCACGCGGTCGTCTCGCCGTCCTCGCACGGCGGCGGGGCCCCGCCCGCGCCGCCCGTCGTGCCCCCGGTGCCGCCGAGCGGCAGGCTGGAGCGGCCGCCGCACGCGGCGTACGCGACCAGGGCGAGGACGCACAGGGAGCCGCCAAGGAGCGCGCGACGGGCCATGCAGCAGAGGACAGCGCCGCCACGGGCCGGACGCAAGCGCCTAGCTAGCTAGCTAGCCGGGGCGGCGTGGAGCACGCGCCCGGCGCGCACGACGAGCCGCACCCGCGCGAGGCCCCACGGCGCGACCAGATCGTCCTCGTGCGGCAGGTCCCACACCACGAAGTCCGCCGGGGTGCCCGGCGCGAGCACGCCACCCGGCAGCCCCAGCGAGCGCGCGGCCTCGCGCGTCACGCCGCCGAGCGCCTCGGCGACGGAGAGGCCGTAGCTCCGGACGGCGAGCGCGAGCGCGAGCGGGAGGCTCTCGGTCGGCGCGGTGCCGGGGTTCGCGTCGCTCGCGACGACGAGCGGCACGCCCGCCGCGCGCAGCAGCGCGACCGGCGGCGGGCTCTGCGCAAGCGTGAAGCTCGCCACGGGGAGCAGGACGGCGCGCACGCCGGCGGCTCCGAGGGCCGCGGTGCCGCGCTCGCCGAGCTGCTCGACGTGGTCCACCGAGGCGGCCCCGACGGCAGCCGCGAGCTCCGCGCCGCCGACGTCCGCGAACTGACCCACGTGGGCGCGCACTCCGAGCCCGAGGGCGCGCGCGCGCCGGAACAGCGGCTCGGCCTCCGCGGTCGTGAAGGCGTTGCGGTCGATGTAGGCGTCGACGTAGCGGCACAGGCCGTCCGCGGCGAGCCCGTCGAGCGCCTCGGTGGCGGCGCGCACGTACGCGGGCCGATCGGCGCGCGCCTCGGGCGGCACGGCGTGCAGGCCGAGGTAGGTCGGCACCACGGCCGGCAGCTCGGACGCCCCGGCGACGTCGGCGATCGCCTCGAGCAGCTTGCGCTCGCTCGGCGGGTCGAGCCCGTAGCCGCTCTTGACCTCCACCGCCGTCACGCCGAGCGACGCCATGCGCCGGAGCCTGGCGCGCAGGCTCGCGGCGATCTGCTCGCGCGACGCCTCCCGCACGGCGCGCATGGTCGCGGCGATCCCGCCGCCGGCCGCGGCGATGGCCTCGTAGCCGGCGCCGGCCATGCGCAGGGCGTACTCGCGGCCCCGGCTGCCCATCCAGGCCGCGTGGGTGTGCGCGTCGCACAGGCCCGGCGTGACGACGACGTCCGTGGCGTCGAGCCGCTGCGCCGCGGGGTAGCGCGACCGGAGCGTGCCCTCGACCTCCGCGCGCGCTCCGAGCTCGACGACCCGCCCCTCGCCGACGACGAGCGCGGCGTCCTCGAGGACGCCGAGCGGGCTCGACGCCGACGCGCGCGCCTCGTCGCAGGTGACGAGGCGGCGCGCGAAGACGCAGAGCGGCACGCCGGGCGTCGCCACGAGGCCCGCCGCGCCCTCAGCCGCCACCGCTCGCCTCGAGCGAGGCCTGCGCCCGCGCCAGCGCCGAGCGCAGGTGCTGCGAGTGCTCGCCGCCGACGACGCCGAGCGCGGACGCCCGCGGCGGGCAGCGGCGCCGGGCGAGCAGCGAGCGCACCGCGGCCTCACGACAGCGCTCGAAGAACGCCGGGTCGCTCTCGGCGCGGCGCAGGAGCGCGGTGTGCGCCCGGACCTGCAGCGCCTCGTCGCGGCACACGAGCAGGGCATCGCAGCCGGCGGCGATCGCCGCGACGGCGGCCTCCTCGATGCCGTAGCGCACCGTCACGGCGCCCATCTCGAGGTCGTCGGAGAAGAGCACGCCCTGGAAGCCGAGCTCGCCGCGCAAGAGCTCCGTGCAGATCGCGGACGAGAAGGTCGCCGGCACGTCCGGGGCGAGCGCCGGGTACACGACGTGGGCGGTCATGAGGCTGGCCACACCGGCGCCGCACGCAGCCTGGAACGGCAAGAGCTCGGTCGCGCGCAGGCTCGCGAGCTCGCGCTCGACGCGGGGCAGCGCCACGTGGCTGTCCTGCGCCGTGTCGCCGTGACCCGGGTAGTGCTTGCCGCAGGCGAGCACGCGCTGGCTCTGCAGGCCGTCGATGAACGACAGGGCGTGGCGCGTCACGACCGAGACCTCGGAGCCGAAGGACCGGTCCCCGATGATCGGGTTGTCCGGGTTCGAGTCCACGTCGAGCACGGGCGCGAAGTCGAGGTTGAAGCCGAGCGCCGCGAGCTCGGAGCCGAGCACCGCCGCCGCGCGGTAGGTGAACGCCGGGTCGTCGATGCGACCGAACACGCGCATCGGCGGCAGCGCGAGGCAGGGCTCGGGCAGGCGCACGACGCGCCCGCCCTCCTGGTCGACCCCGATGAACGGCGGCAGCGTCTTCGGCGCGGCTGCGGCGATGGAGCGGCACAGAGCCTGGACCTGGGACACGTCCTTCAGGTTGCGCCGGAACAGGATCGCGCCACCGCGCTGCCCCGCGGCGAGCGCGCGCCGGAACGACTCCGGCAGCTCGGTGCCCTCGAAACCACCGACGATGAGCTGCCCGCAGAGCTCGGGCAGCGAAAGCGTGAGCTCGACCACCTCGGCAGGCTAGCCGGGCGCACGCGTCCGGTCGAGCACCCGCGCGCGCGTGCGTGCGGACCGGGCTCGTGCGTTGCACCCCGGCCGGGCGATGCGACAATGCTGCTCCTCGGGAACCCCGGCGCAGTCGTGGGTGTCGGTCTTGCCGTCGGCTCATGCGCCTCACCCTCACCTCCAGCGCTCGGGCGGCGTGCCTCGCGACCGCGCTCGCGCTCGGCGGCTGCCACGGCACGTCGACCTCCGCGCCGCCGGCCGCCTACCCGCCGCACACCCCCTCGCAGAGCCGGCCCGACGTGCCGGCGTGGCTCGAGGAGCCCCAGGCGTGGCGCGTGGGCGACTGGTTCGAGCTGCGCGAGGACGGCGACCTCCTCTTCGGTCTCGACGGCAGCTGGAGGCTCCGGCTCCTGGCGCGCACGGCGGCGGGCTCCGAGTGGTGGGAGAGCATCACCTTCGGCGACGATGCGCCGCGCCTCGTGGACGCGTTCGTCCTCGGTCCCAGAGCGGCGGGCGGACCGCTCTTGGCCGCGTACGCCGGCGCGTCGGGCAGCGTCGGCGTCGCCTCGAGCGCCACGAGCCGCGTCGCGTACCGCGCGCTCGAGGACATCCGCAGCGGCTGGAACCTCACGGCCAACGGCAACGTCATCCCCGACGCGGACGAGTTCGACGGGATCACCGCCGAGGACGACGACGTCGAGGTCGGCGCGACGCTCGTGCACGCCCAGCGGCTCAGCTTCTCGAAGGCGATGGGGCCGGCCGAGGCGGTCGGACGCGTCTGGGTGTCCCCCGCGGTGCCGGGCAAGACCATCCGCGTCACCGCCGACGGCTACCTGTTCCTCATCCCGATCCTCTCGGAAGAGGCGCGCCTCACGGGCTTCGGGCACGAGGACGCGCCCGTGCCCGAGCTGCGCCTCCCGGACGGCGCGTGGCCGCCCCCCGAGCCCGAGGCACCGGAGCCGGCGGGGTCCGCGGCGCGCTGAGCCCGCGAGGACCGCGCCGTTCTCGGCCCGGAGCCGCAGCGCGAGTACAATCGCGCACCCCGAGGGGGGCGCACACCATGACGGACTTCGAGCTCGAGTACACGCTCTCGTCGCACCCGGCCCTCGAGCCCGGCGGCCCTCCGCCGGAGGGGCGCCCGACGTGGGCCGCCCTGAGCGGCGGCAGCTACGCCATCCGCGTCGGCGACGCGCGCCTGCTCCACTACGCGCCCGACTTCGGCGGGCACGCCGTCGAGCACGCCGTGGTGCGCCTGCACGAGGACGTCCTCGGCATCTTGCCCGCGGTCTGCGAGCCGGTGCCGGACGACGTCGTGCTGGCCTTCGCGCCGGGCTCGCTCGGCGACGCGGCGCGCCGCCTGCGCACGGCCTCCGATGCGCTCGACGAGCTCGACGAGAGCGCCGAGGCGACGCTGCTGCTCGAGGCGAGCGCCGTGCTCGCCGGCCGCCAGCTCGACACGGGCTACCTCGACCCGAGCGCCGATCTCTGGCTCTGGCGGCACGGCGACCTCGTGACGATCGAATGGGACAACCGCGCGAAGCTCGTGGCGGGGCAGTGCGTGTGGTCCTCCGAGGTGGGCCGGCGGGAGCTCGCATGGGCCGCGTTCGTGGGCGCCGTCGAGCGCTTCCACGAGCGGTTCTGCAGCGACATGGGCAGGCGGGTCGGGGAGCTCGCGGCGCGCTACGTCGCGGCCGGGCGCCCGCACGATGCGGCCGAGCTCGAGCGCGAGCACGCCTGGCGCAAGGGTCGGCTCGCCGCCGCGCTGTCCCGCCGCTGCGACGCCGGCGACTGGCGCCACGTGCGCCAGGCCCTGCGGCGCTGAGCGCGGCGGCGCCTACCGCGCCCCGAGCACCCCGCTCGCGAGCACGCCCGCGAGCGCACCGCCGAGCACGAGCCACGTCGGATTCGGTCGCAAGCGCGCGAGCACGGCGAAGGACACGAGCCCGACGATCGCGGTGAACGGATCGACGACCGCCGCGCCGCCGAGCTCGAGCGCCACCACCGCCATGAGCGCGAGCGACGCCGCGGTCACGCCGTCGAGGAAGGCGCCGGCACGCGGCGAACGGCGCACGCGCGCGACGAGCGGTCCGCTCGCCGCGACGAGCACGAACGCCGGCAGGAAGATCCCCACGGTGGCCACCGCCGCGGCCGGGACACCGCCGAGCAGGTAGCCGACGAAGGTCGCCGTCGTGAACACCGGCCCCGGGGTCACCTGACCGGCCGTCACCGCGTCGAGCAGCTGCGCCTCGGTGAGCCACCCGAGCCGGTCCACTAGGTCCGAGCGCAGGAACGCGACCAGCACGTAGCCGGAGCCGAAGAGCACGGACCCGATCTTGAGGAACGTCACGAACAGCGCGCCGAGACCGAAGGACAGCGCGCCCCCCGTCCCCGCGGCGGCCGCGGCGAGGGCGTACGAGGGCGCCGCGCTGGGCGGGCCTTGCCCCGGCGGCGCCGCCGGGGACCGCGCCGCACGCGGGGACCGGGGCGCGCCGAGCGCCGCGAAGACGCCCGCCACGGCGAGCACCGCGAGCTCGT
>JACRDA010000040.1 GCA_016212965.1 Myxococcales bacterium | reverse complement strand
CCGCGTGCTCGTCCCCACCCAGCCCGCCCCCGCCGCCCGGCGCGACGACCGCTTCGGCGTCGTCGCCGTATCGGCCGACGGACGCCGCACGCCCGCGGACTACGCGACCGGCGCCGCGGTGACGTTCCTGCGCGAGGCGCTCGGATGCCCGCTCACGCGCGCGAGCGAGCTCTACCGGGAGCTCTGCGCCGACCCTCGGCCCCGGCGCTGGGGCGGCGCCGAGCTCGGCTTCACGTCCGTGGCCCACCCGGACGACCCGCGGGAGCGCTGGCACGGGCTCTACGTGTCGGCGGGTGATCGTTGAGCGGGGCGGGGCGAGCGGTGCCGCGGCTCGGACTGCCGGCCGCCGTCCTGCTCGGTGGGGTCCTCGGAGCGGGCTGCCGCGAAACGCGCGACGCGGGGGCGAGCGCGGCGGCGCGGGCGGGGGCGAGTGCGGGGGCGAGTGCGAGTGCGAGTGCGAGTGCGACTGCGGGCGCGGGCGCGGGCGCGGGCGCGGGCGCGGGGGCGAGCGCGAGTGCGAGTGCGAGTGCGAGTGCGAGTGTGAGTGGGCCGCGGGAGATCGGGCCGTACGAGGTGCCCTTTGTCGGCAAGCGCAACGTGTTCTTCGTGGTCCCCGCGTCGCGCGACAAGCCGCAGCGGCTGCTCGCCATGCTGCACGGCCTCTGCAACCCCCCCGCCTACGCCTGCGGGCTCTGGGCGCAGGCCGCGAGCGAGCGCGGCTTTCTCGTGTGCCCCGCCGGGGACGGCTCCTGTGGACCGGCGGCCTACGACGCGCCCACGTGGACCGAGCCCTTCGACAAGATGGCGGCCGACCTCGACCTCGCCGTGGCGACCGTCGAGGCCCTCTACCCCGGAGAGATCCGGCGCGACGGCGGCATTCTCGCCGGCTTCTCGCGCGGCGCCTACGCCGCGCCCCAGGTGGTCGAGCGGAGCCCGGGCCGCGTTGGCTACCTGCTCCTCGTCGAGGCGGACGTGCAGCTCTCGGCCACGCGCCTGCGCGCGGCCGGCGTGCGCGCCGTGGCGCTGCTCGCCGGGGAGCTCGGCACGCAGCACCGGGGCGAGGCGCGCACCGCGGCGGCGCTCACGGCGGGCGGGCTGCCGGCCCGCTTCTGGCCGATGCGGGGCGCCGGGCACTGGTACTCCGAGGACATCGACGCGCTCATGCGCGAGGCCACGGGCTGGCTCCTGTCCCACGAGGCCGAGCGGGGCGAGCGGTGAGGAGCGACGAGGAGCTCATGGTCGCCTACGTGGGCGGCGACGAAGAGGCGTTCCGCGAGCTCTTCCTGCGCTACGCGCCGCGGCTGCTCGCCATGATGCGCCGCCAAGTGCGCGGGCCGGACGACGCCGCCGAGCTCGTGCAGCAGACCTTCCTGCAGCTGCACCGCGCGCGCCTCGACTTCGAGCCCGGACGCGCGCTGCGGCCGTGGCTGCTCACCATCGCCTTCAACCTGCGCCGCCAGCACTTCCGGCGGTTGCGGCGCCGCCCCGAGGCGCCGCTCGATGAGGACCCGCCGGCCTCGCCGCCGCGCGACCGCGTCGCCGCGGCCCAGACCGCAGCGCGGCTGCGCGCCGCGCTCGCCGTGCTCCCCGAGGGGCAGCGCGAGGTGATCACGCTGCACTGGTTCGAGGGGCTGTCCTTCCCGGAGGTCGCCGAGGTGCTGGGCCTCGGCCTGAGCGCCGTGAAGGTGCGGGCGCACCGCGGCTACCTCGCCCTGCGGGAGCTGCTCGCGGACCTCCCTCCGCCGTCGGCGTGATCGCATCCTGAACCCGCGTAACCGTAGCACGACGGCGGCATACGTCATGTGACCAAGAGCTCGATCGTCATGGACTGCGCGGTGGTGCGTGACGGCCTGCTCGCGGGCTCGCTCGAGCAGAGCCCGGAGCTCGAGGCCCATCTGTCGACCTGTCGGGGGTGCGCGCTTCTGGTCGCCGGTGGCGCCGAGCTCGGCCGCGCGCTCGCCGGGGCCGCGGCCGCCGCGGGCACCCCGATGGCCGCCGAGGGCGCCCGGCCCGAGTCGCTCGCCGAGCTCGAGCGCCGCGCCGTGTGCGCCATCCGCGCCGAACGCGGGCCGCTCGCCTGGCTCCGGAGCCGCCCTACCCCGCTCCGCATCACCCTCGCGGTCGCGCTCGCCGCCGGGCTCGTAGGAGCCTGCGCCCTCTTCGCGGGGCGCGAAGATCTCGGGCGGCTCGACGCCCTCGAGCTCGGGGTCGTGCTCGGGGGCGCTGGGGTCACCCTCGTCGCGGCGAGCCTGCGCCTCCTGCGTCCGCTGCACGCACCGCCGGCGGCCGGGTGGACCGGCGCCGCGCTCTGCGCGATGGGCCTCGCCGTCCCGACCGTCCTTGCGCTCATCACCTCCCGCGCCGGCGCGCCGGAGGACGGCCAGCCGGTCGCGGCCATGCTCGGCGCGGCGAGCCCCTGCCTCGCGCTCGGCCTGCTCGGCGCGGCGCCGCTCCTCGCGCTCACGGTCGCGCTCCGCCGCACACGCGCGGACGGGGGTACGGTCGCGGCGCTCGGCGGCGTCGCCGCGGGGCTGACGGGCTACCTGTGCCTGCACGTCCACTGCGGCGCGACCGACCGCGCGCACCTGCTCCTCGGCCACGTCGCGGTGGTCGCCCTCGCGATGGGTCTCGGGCTCCTCCCCGACGCCGTGACGCGCCGGCGTGCCCGGGGCTGACGACCGGGCTCCCGGCCGCGGCGCCGAGCACCGTCACGTTCGGTACGCCCGGCGCCGTTACCGCCGTAACAGGGACGTGCACCATCGCGCGCAATTACATGAAATAACTTGCGAATCATTCGGGCACCAGTCTTGCTTCTAGCCGGCTGCCGCGATCCGCGTTGTTGGCGGTCGGGGTTCGGTGTAAGGGCGGTGTCCCACGCGCGGCGGCGGAGCCGGCGCGAGGCCGTGGGCGGCGAAGGTGGACGGATGAAACGGCGAAGTCGGCAGATCGGCTGGGCACGGTGGGCACTCGGCCTGGGCATCACGCTCGTTCCGGGCATTCCGAACGCGTGGGCCGGCGAGCCCGAGTCTCCCGCGGAGCCGGCGGCGGCCTCGGCGGACGAGGACACCGGGGCCAAGGCGGTCGCCGAGGTGGCGCAGGCACCGACCCCGGGCGCGACCCCGGGCGCGGCGACGCCGGGCGCCCAGCCCCCCGCGACGAGCTTCGCGGCACCGGCGAGTGGTGACGCGGAGGACGAGGAGTCCGTCAAGGGCTCGGCCGTTCCGCCCCACGTCCCGTGGCGCGGCACCTCGTTCCGCTGGAGCCACGCGGGGACGACGAGCGGCATGGGCGTCGGCGCCGACTTCCAGTCGGTCTCGCACCAGGAGTACACGCAGACCTTCGCGCTCACGCTCAACTACTTCTTCGTCGACCTCGACGACTGGACGTTCCGCGTCTCGACGACGCCGAGCTTCACGACCGAGATCACGGACAGCGCCGACACGACGACGAAGCACGAGCCCTGGTTCGACGACCTGCCGCTGCTCGGCACCTTCGGCTTCAAGCTCTACGCGCACGACGAGCTCCCGCTGTCGACCCGCGCCAGCGTGGCCGGGGGCTTCATCTTCCCGACCTCGCCGGCGAGCTACGGCGGCGGCACCTACGTGACGACCACGACGCGCGTCGGCCTGAGCCAGGAGATCCCGCTCGCCGGCAACGACTCGCCGGTCTTCAAGTCGTTCGTGGTCGGGCTCAGCGGCCGCTGGGATCACCGCTTCGGCGCCGCCTCGACCCCGGTGAACGGCGATCTGCAGTACCCGCGGCAGACCTCGACGGGCGAGACCTTCCTCTCCGACCAGCTCGACGTCGGCGGCCTCGCGCACGACACCTTGCGCGAGTCGATCAGCATCACCTTCAGCGAGGAGTTCGCCGGGCAGAGCCTCGAGGTCTCCCCGGCCTTCGGCTTCGTGCACTCGTTCAAGAGCGGGTGGGACACCGAGACCTGCGTGCAGACCCTCACGGGCTGCGCGACCGCCATGGAGAACCCGGACACGAGGACCTCGTTCAACCGCCTCGGCTTCTCGCTGTCCGTCGGCTACTACCCCGTGCCCGAGGTCGGGGTCGAGTTCGGCTACGCCAACCTCGCCGGCCAGCTCGGCGCGAACGGCCAGCGGCGCAACATCTTCTACAGCCCGGCCGCCCAGTTCACGGCCGATCTCGTCGTCTCCTTCGACGCCATCTACGAGCGCATCGCCCGCCCGGCGCGCAACTCGCCGTACGTCGTGCGCAACAAGCAGCGCCAGCCGCTCTACGCGGGCACCACCACCGGCTCCGAGGGCGGCTCGCCGTCGCTCCTGTCGTTCTGAGGGCATTCCGATGCGCATGCGGCTTCGACACCTCGCCCCCCTCGTCCTCGCCCTACCCCTCGCCGTGGCGGCCACCGGCTGCGTGAGCGGCAACAAGGCCAAGCCCCGCGCGGCCTCGCGCACCGGCTGCGAGACCAAGAACATCTCGGTCGTGAAGCAAGACGGCCACGATCTCGTGCTCGACGTGTGCGGAACGCACGAGAAGTGGGGGTGGTACGCGCTCGGCGGCTGGATGTACGACGGGCCCGCGGGCACCCAGCCCGCCGCGGCGCCGAAGGACGACGACGGCGACGGCATCACGAACGAGCTCGACGCCTGCCCGGCGAAGGCCGGCCCGGCGAACGCCGCCGACCCGCGCAAGCACGGCTGCCCGCCCGCGACCGACAGCGACGGCGACGGCGTGCCGGACGAGGGCGACGCCTGCCCGAACGCCAAGGGCGCGCCGAGCACCGACCTCACGACGACCGGCTGCCCGGACAAGGACGGCGACGGCTTCGTGGACAAGCTCGACGCGTGTGTCGAGGTCCCGGGCGTCGCCTCGACCGACCCGACGAAGAACGGCTGCCCGCCGCCGGAGCCGGAGGTCGAGAAGGACACCGACGCCGACACCGTCCTCGACAAGGCCGACGCCTGCCCGACCGACCCCGGCAAGCCGGATCCGGACCCGGCGAAGAACGGCTGCCCGCTCGTGGTCGTCCGCGGCACCGAGATCGTCATCATGGAGCAGGTCCAGTTCGCGCTCGGCCTCGCCACGATCCGCAAGGAGTCGGACGGCCTGCTCGACAACGTGGCCTCCGTGATGACCGCGCACCCCGAGATCCTGAAGATCGAGGTGCAGGGCCACACCGACAGCCAGGGCTCCGCCGCGCGCAACAAGATCCTCTCGCAGGCCCGCGCCGAGGCCGTCCGCGTCGCGCTCGTGAAGCGCAAGATCGACGCGGCGCGCCTCACGGCGAAGGGCTACGGGCAGGATCAGCCCATCGCCGACAACACGACGCCCGAGGGGCAGCAGAAGAACCGCCGCGTGCAGTTCCTCATCGTCGAGAAGAAGCCCGCGGCGCCGACGCCGTAGGCTCGGCCGCGACCCTCGGGGGTCTTCTAGGGCGCGCTCGCCGGAGCGGCCGGCGCGCTCGCGGAGCCCGAGCCCGCCGGCGCGTCCGCCACGCCTCCCGCCGGGAAGACGAGCACGTACGACCCCGGCGAGGGGTTGAAGAGCGTCGTCTTGCCGGGGTGCTTCGTGCGGTCGAAGAGCCGGTACCACGGCAGCTCGCGCCAGCTCGGCGAGTCCTTCACGAGCTCGGGCACGATGATGTCGAGCTCGACGTAGTGCCCGTCGCTCGCCTTCTGGAGGTCCGCTCCGAAGCTCCACTCGGCGCGCGCCTGCGGCGGCACGAGGTCGTTGTGCATGGCGCCGCCGTAGGTGACGATCATCTTGCCGACGCCGGCGTCCGCGTTGCGCTTGTGGAGCCGCTGCGCCTTGTCCGAGGTGAGCGTCGTCAGCATGCCGAGCATCGCGGCGATCGAGTCTTCGGGCGTCTTGGCCTTCACGATGGCGTCGTACTCGGCGCAGCTCGGGCTGAGCGTGTGCGGCACCACGCCGAGCGCCTTGGCCTTGTTGCCGAGCGCCACGAACTCGTTCTGGTTGCCGGCGGACTGGCTCTTCGTGACCTCCTTCTGCTTCTCGGCCACCTTCTCGACCGCCTTCTGGCCCTGCTGGGTCTTGCGGCAGCTCGGGTCGACCACCCAGAGCTCGAGCACGAGGTCGCTCGCGAGCGGCGCGAGCCGCGACAGGAGCTCGTCGCGAAAGTGGCTCGTCGCGGAGCGCACCCCTTCGCTGCCCTTCTGCATGTGCGACTCGCCGACGCCGAGGATGAGCGGGCGCTCGGCGAGGACGCGCGCCAGGGCCTGCTGCGGCGTGTCGAACACGCGGCAGCCGAGCTCCCCGCAGCTCTCGCCCTGCGCGGACGCCGGCAGCGCCTCGCCCGTCGGAGCGCCGGACGCGCTCGGGCTCGCGGCCGGCGCGCTCGGCCCGCCCGCCGGCGCGGGGCTGGTGCTGCCGAGGCCACCCGAGTGACTCTCGGCCGTGGGCTTCACCTCGCTCGCGCCGCAGCCGGCGAGGCACGCGAGCGCGCCGCCCAGCGCGACCCACCGCCCGCCCCATCCGTCCCTTCGCCGGCCCACGTCGCCCCTCGAGCTCTGCATCCTGCCTCCGGGCGCCAGGCGCGCCGGAATCCAGTCTAGCCGAGCGATCCGGCGCCGCAGCAGCGATTCTTGAGCCGCGGGCGCGCCCGCGTGACACTCTCGTACATGAGCGGCCGAACGAGCCCCGTGCCGAGCGCGCGCCCGCGCACGCCGAGCGGTGCCGTCGTGCAGGCGCTGCCGCTCGACCTCGGGGACGACGCCGCGCTCGCGCGGGCCGCCGCCGCGCGCCATCCCGCCGCCGCGCGGGTGATCTGGGATCGCTTCGCGGGGCTCGTGCGCGGGCTGATGCGCCGCATCATGGGTCCGGCGGGCGACGTCGACGACCTCGTGCAGGAGACGTTCCTCCAGTTCTTCTCGCACGTGCACCGGCTGCGCGACCCGAGCCGCCTGTCGAGCTTCGTCGTGGGCATCGCGATGCGGGTCGCCCGCTCCGAGCTCCGCCGCCGCCGTGTGCGCCGCTGGCTCCACCTGACCGACAGCGGCGTGGCGCCCGACAGTGCGGCGCCGGTGCCGACGGACCACGCCGCGCGCCAGGCGCTCGAGCGGCTCTACGCGGTGCTCGATCGGGTGGACGACCGGGCGCGGCTCGCGTTCGTGCTGCGCCACGTCGAGGGGCTCGAGCTCGTCGAGGTGGCCGAGGCGCTCGGCTGCTCGCTCGCGACCGCGAAGCGGCGCCTCGGGCGCTGCGACCGCCGGGTGCTCGCCATGGCCAGGGGCGAGGCTGCCCTGCGCCCCTACCTCGGGGAGCCGGCCGATGAGTGACGAGCGCGCCATCGAAGGGCTCGCGCGCCTCGCGCGCACGCAGTCGAACGAGCTCGACGCCCGGGCGCACGCGCTCGGACGCAGCCGGCTCGTCGAGGCGGTGGCCGCCAGGCGCGGCCGCGGGGCGGGCGGCCAGCGCCGGCTCGCCTTCGGCGCGCTCGCGGGCGCGGCGGCGCTCGCGCTCGCCGTGGTGGTCGTCTACGCGGCGTGGCCGGCCCGGCCCCTCCGCTACAGCGTCGCGGGCGCGACCGAGGCCGAGGGCGGCTACGTGCGCGCCGTCGAGCCGGCGACCGTGGCGGTCTCGGACGGGAGCCGCGCCGAGCTCGGCCGGGG
>JACRDA010000358.1 GCA_016212965.1 Myxococcales bacterium | reverse complement strand
TACCTCCTCCTCAAGCTCCGGTTCATGGTCGTCAACCCGATTCGAACCGAGGATGGTACCAAGCGCTTCATCGCCCTTGGTTTGCCGGTCCCGATGAAGAAAGTCGCATGAATTCGCTAGCCCGGTTTTCGACGAAGAGCGACAAAGACTATGTCCCGAAGGACGGCATCTCGTCTACGGACGGCCTCCAAGAGGGAGGCTTGTGACCGCCCCGGCGCACCGCCGGCGCGCACTACAGGGATGGCGCAAATTCGCTGGAGAAATACTTGGTCAACCCTCACGCTGCTGCGCGCCAGCGCGTCGAACCACGAGTCAACGTCGCGGAGGACGGCGGCGTCGGAAATGAGCGCTGCTGCCTCCATCAGCGAGCCTGACCCCTGGCTGGCGTTCGCGGAACCAACTGCCACCTGATCGTCGAGAACCAGTACCTTCGCGTGAAGGTGTTTGTGGGAGCGCACCTCAACACCCGCCCGGACGGCGCGAGCAAGGAAGGGTGCCGATGTTTGCCCCGCGCGGATGCACCCGTCAGACGCATCGGTGATGAGAACGTCCCCACGACGGAATCGAATCGGGCTCCCCGATGACACATACGCGAGCGCCGCCCGCTTCCGTCGCGCTTTCGCGGCCAGAGGGCCAAGCTTCGCCCACACGTTGCCACTGAGGAAGATCTTCATGAGGTGCTCGCTCCCGCGAGAGCAGGCAGATGGCATGCCCGCCCAACTACTATCAACCCGCGCCGCCCCCTCGTGGACGCAGCGCGCTCACGCGCGCTCACCGAGGCTATCCCCCCGCGAAGGACTCCGCAAGGGTTGCTCAAGTGTCGAAGATGGCAGCCACACGACGTACCTGGCGCTGCCGAACGCGCGAAGGGTCTGCGCGGCGAAGTGACTGCGGGATACGACCGTGAGCGCGGGCGGCGCCCGCGGACGGGGTGGCGCTTTCGCCCCGGGAGGCGGGACGGCGGGGGCCGAGCTCGCCGTCGCGGTGGCCGACGCCTCGCGGCGGCGCTGAGCAGGCGGCATCAGGACGCGCCGACAATCCGCGGCAGATTTCGAGGAGTCCCCGACATGGACCATCCCCTCTCCTCCGGGAGAGACCCGGGGGGTGAGGGCAATAGTTTCGGTCCGGATGCCGCCTGCTGCTTCGGCAAGGGTCCAGGGCTCGCGCGGGCTAGTACCCCCAGTTGCTCGGCGGCTTGGCGCTCGCCTTCGGGAGCGGCTTCGGCTCGGCCGGGGGCGCCGCCGCGCCCGATTTCGCGCCGGAGGGCGGGACGGCGGGAGCCGAGCTCGCCGTCGCGGTGACCGACGCCTCGGGCGCCGGCTCCGGCTGCGCCGGCTCGTCGGGTGCGCTCCCGGGTGGCGCCGGCTCGGGTGACTCGGGCGCGGGGACTGCGCCGGTGGTCTCGGGACGCGCGCTCGCCGCGCGGTCTGCGGCGGCCACGGTCGCCGCAGGAGCGGGCGCGGGGCGCGTCGAGCCACCGGCCACGATCACGAGGGCCGCGACGGTCGCCGTGGTGAGCGCGAGGCCGGCGAGGATCACCGCAGCGAGACGGACGCGGCGGCGGCCGCTGCCCTCGAGCTCGCCGGTCGCGTTCGTCAGCGTTCCGGGCGAGGTGCCCGGCACCGCCGCGAGCCCCGTGCCCGGCGAGGACGTGGACGACCAGCCCGGCTCGAGCGCCGGCCCCGGCGGCAAGACCGGCGCAGCGGGCCACGCGTGCGGGTGCGACACGCCGGCGGGCGGCGCGCCCGACGCGACCGGGCCGACCTGGGTGGGGCCGACCTGGGTGGGGCCGACCTGGGTGGGGCCGACGCGCGTGTGGCCGACCTGGGCGTGGCCGGGCGCGGCGGAGGCGCCCGTCGTGGCGGCGACCGCCTGCTGGAACGCCTGAGCGAGCTCGACCGCGGTCTGGAAGCGCTCCGAGACCGGGCGCGCCAGCGCGCGCGCGAAGAAGGCGTCCATCGCGGGCCCGAGCTCGGGCGCGTAGAGCGAGGCCTGCGGCAGCGGATCGCAGCAGATGCGCACGATGACGTCGCCCGTCGCCTCGCCGCGGAACACGAGCTCGCCGGTCAGGGCGCGGAACAGGATGACGCCGAGCGACCAGAGATCGCTGCGCTGGTCGACGTCGCGCATGCCGCGCGCCTGCTCCGGGCTCATGAAGTGCGGCGAGCCCATCACGACCCCGGTCCGCGTCGACTCGCCCTCGCCGAGCGGGTCGTTCATCTTCGCGATGCCGAAGTCGAGCACCTTGACGACCTCGTCGTCGTCGCTGCGCGCGAGGAAGATGTTCTGGGGCTTGAGGTCGCGGTGCACGACGCCGCTCTCGTGGGCGCGGCGCAGGGCCTTGGCAGCCTGATCCGCGATGCGGGCCACCTCCGGCATCGAGAGGCGGCCGACGCGCTTGAGACGGGTGTTCAGATCCTCGCCCTCGAGCAGCTCCATCACCATGAACGGGCGGTCGAGGTCGACGCCGTAGTCGAAGATCTGCACCACGTGCGGCGTGCGCAGCCCGGCCGCCGCCTTGGCCTCGCGCGTGAAGCGCTGGCGCAACAGGCTCGAGTGCGCCACGCGCGCCGCCATGAACTTCACGGCCACGACTCGATCGAGCTGCAGATCCCAGCCCGCCCAGACGGTGCCCATGCCGCCGACGGCGACGAGGCGGTCGAGCCGGTAGCGATGGCCGCCGACCAGCATCCCGGGCACGAGGTCGCCCGCCTCTTCGTGCACGGGCGCTGGCGGAGGCTCCAGCGTGCGCTGCGTGTGGGGCGGCATGCGGTTCATGGCCAAGTAGGTGTGCGGGACGTGCCGTCAATATACGCGGCGCACGGACGGGCGCGCCAGGGCGTGTTGGGACATGCCCCCGTTCCCGCCCCACCCCGTGCCGTGGCCGCGGCTCACATCTCGCCGCGCAGCCGCAGCCCTCCCGGCACGAGCCCGAGCGCGAGCGAGCGGAGGGCCGGCGTGCGCCCCTGCGCGGGCGCGTCGGTCGCAGCCCCGCCCGGGGGGTCGAGGATCATCCAGATGGCACCACCCGCGAGCGCGAGGCCGCCCACGACGAAGCTCACCGTCGAGGCGTTGCCCAGCCCGCGCGCCGACGTGGCGAGGCTCTCGTTCTCGGGGGCGCACGGGCTCGACGGACAAAGCTCCTTCAGCTCGCCCGCCTTGTCGAGCGCGGCGACCCCGGTGCCCGAGCCGACCGCGCGCCCGAGCGCACCGAGCCCGCCGCGCGCCGCCGGGCCGCTGAGGTTCGCGGCGAGGCCGCCGCCCGGGGTGGGCTCGGGGGTGGGAGGTGCGAGCGGATCGGGTGCCCCCACGCCCTCGAGACTGACGCGCTCGTGCTGGCCGTCGGCGAGGTGGACCTTGCGCTCGACGCCGGGGTGGCCGGGGCCCTGCACCGCCACCCGGTGATCGCCGGGATCGAGCTCCACGCGCCTTCCGAAGGCAACCGCCACGCCGTCGACCGTGAGCGTGAGCCCCTCGCTCGACCCGCTGGCGACGACCACCGTGACGCCGGCGATGCGCGCCTCGAGCGCCGCCTGCTCGCTCCGCGCGGCCGCCTGCGCCTCGCGGAAGGGCGCCGGCGCGTCGTCCCCGATCTGCTCGGCGACGAGCCTGCGGTAGTGCTCGCGCGCCGCGAGCAGGGCGCCCAGCTTGTCCTTGCTGCGCGCCATGAACAGGAGGTGCGGCGGCGCGTGCACGATGCCCTCCGCCTTCGAGAAGCGCTCGAAGGCCTCGGCATAGCGCTGGGTATTGAAGAGACCGAGCCCCTCGTCCGCGAGGCCGCGCGCCGCCTGCCGCTCGGCGGGCGAGGGCCCGCCCGGTTGGGCAAGGGACGGGGACGCGGCGAACGCGAGCGCGGATGCCAACAGAGCCGCCGAGAGCCAGCGCATGGCGACACGATACCGCGTTTCGGGCTCGGCGACGCGGCCGAGCGCGCGCGGGCCGGTGCGGGGCAGGGCGGAGCGGACCGGGTGCGGCCCGCTCACAGCTCGACGGCGAGCACCCTGGCGATGTTCGGGAAGGCGCGCAGCTCGGCCACGAGGGCGGCCGGCACGACGTGGTCGAGCGTCCAGAGCGAGATCGCGTCGTCGGCGGAGGCCTTGCCGAGGAACACCGACGCGACGTTGATGCCCGCCGTGCCGAGGGCCGAACCAAGGTAGCCGATGACACCCGGCCGGTCCTTGCTCGTGACGACCAGCGCCGTGCCCGCGAGGCGCGCCTCGATGCCGAAGTCGCCCCAGCGCACGAGGCGCGGGGAACGGTCACCGCCGAGCGTGCCGGCCGCGACGCGTTCCTCGCCGGCCTCGCCGCGTACGCGCACGATGATCTGCGAGGCGTAGGGCCCGGCGGGCTGACTCGACTTGAGCTCGCGCACCGCCATGCCCCGATCGGCCGCGATGTGCGGCGCCGAGATGTGGTTCACGGGCACGTGCAGGTAGTGCGTGAGCACGCCCCCGAGCGCCGCGGCGGTGATGGCCGCGGTGCTGAGCCCGGCCGGCTCGCCCTGGCACTCGACCTCGATGGTGCGCGGCGTCACGCTCTCGACCTGCGCGAGGAAGCGCCCGAGGCGCTCGGCGAGGTCCAACCACGGCGCGAGCCGCGGCGCGAGCTCCACCGGCACCGACGGGGCGTTGACGGCGTTCTTCACCTCGCCGCTCTTCAGGAAGGCGAGCACCTGGTCGATGATCTCGATGGCGACGCGCTCCTGCGCCTCCGAGGTGGACGCACCGAGGTGCGGCGTCACGACCACCCGCTCGTGGCGCACGAGCGGCGAGCCCTCGGGTGGGGGCTCGTCCACGAACACGTCGAGGGCGACTCCGCCGATGTGCCCGCTCTCGAGCCCGCGCAGCAGGGCCGCTTCGTCGTAGATGCCGCCGCGCGCGCAGTTGACGAGCAGTACGCCCTTCTTCAACTTGGGCACGACCGCGTCGTTCACGAGCGCGCGGGTGGTGGCCGTGAGCGGGGTGTGCACGGTGATGACGTCGGCCTCGGCCCAGAGCGTGTCGAGGGTCACGAGCTCGACGCCGAGGGACGCGGCGCGTTCGGCCGAGAGCACCGGATCGAAGCCGACGACGCGCATCTGCAGGCCGCGCGCGCGATCCGCCACGATGCGCCCGATCGTCCCGAGGCCGACGATGCCGAGGGTCTTGCCGGCGAGCTCGCGCCCCTCGAACTTCTTCTTCTCCCACTTGCCGCCCTTGAGCGAGGCGCTCGCCTGCGGCACCCAGCGCGCCAGGCTCAGCATCAGGGCCAGCGTGTGCTCGGCCGTGGTGACCGAGTTGCCGGTCGGGGTGTTCATCACGACGATGCCGCGCTTGCTCGCGGCGGGGACGTCGATGTTGTCGACGCCGATGCCGGCGCGCCCGATCACCTTGAGGCTCCGGGCGCGCTCGAGCACCTTGGCAGTGACCTGGGAACCGGAGCGCACCACCAGGCCGTCCGCGTCGCCGATGGCGTCGGCGAGGGCCGCTTCCTTGAGGCCCGGCTTGTAGTCGAGCTCGAAACCCTCGGCGGCCCGCAGACGCGCGAGGCCCTGTTCGCTCAGCGCGTCGGAGACGAGAATCCTCGGCATGGCTTGCTCCGCGGGCGCGTGACTCAGTTGTTCACGCCCTGGCTGAAGATGACGACGTCCGAGGGCTGCACCGCGGCACTGTCGCTCTCGGCCGTGATGATGAGCTCGAAGGCCGTCATCGGGACGCTCGCCTCCTTCAGCTTGCCGATGCGGCCGCCCTCGTCGTACTCGAGCGCGCCGACGCGCTGCCACGGTGCCTTGGGAGCCCGTGCCCACACGACGAACAGGGACGAGCCCCCCTTGACGCGGTCCGGCGGCGCGAGGTGCTCGGCCTCGACCGTGAGGCGGGTCATCGAGGCCCCGCTGTCCACGCGCGCGACGATCTCTGCGTCTGCGTCCGGCGCCTTGTCGCCGCCACGCAGGGTGTACGTGAGCGGGCCACCGCAGGCCGCGAGCGCGGAGAGGGCGAAGACGGCAGAAAGAGCGATCATCCTTGCACGCATGGGAACCTCCAAGAGGTGCGGGGTGGTGCGGACCGGCAGGGGCCCGCGAACGCGCCTGGCATATACCGCCGGCCGCCCGAGCCCGCAACCGACCTCGGCCGGGCTCGCGGCCGACGGCGCGGCGCGCGGGAGATCCGGCGGGGCGCGGGCGCGAAGGCGCGCCGAGCCTCACGTAACGGCGGGTACGGCGCGCGGGGACTGATTCGCTCCCTCGAGTCTCGTGCCTGAAGTCTGAAGCCTGATCCCTGTAGCCGCGAGACTTTCGCCCGAAAGGGCGAAGTCGGGTCAGCTCCGGCACCGGGCCCGAGTCCTCTAGAACGTCACACCGCCGCCGAAGATGATGTTGTGAGTCAGCAGAACGTTCGTCTTGGCGTGGATGTCGGCGCAGAAGGGCTGAACGTACACGAGACCGCGATCGCCGAGCACGATGCGCAGCGAGGTGCCGATCTGCACGTTGAACGCGTGCGCGTCGCCGCTCTGGTTGATGTACCCGTACCCGAGCTGCACCGTCGGGGTGATGTAGATCCCCATGTCGGCGATCGGCCCGATGTCGTACCAGAACTTGAGACCCGGCTCGGCGCGGAACGGACCCCCGAAGCCAAAGTCCGTCGCGAGCCCGAGCGCCGGCCCCGAGCTGTCGCCCGAGAAGTGGTAGCCGATCTCGAACTGGAGCATGAACTGCGTGTCGCCGCGGCCGCCACGGCAGCCGAACCCGAAACACCTGCCCGGCCCGTAGTAGTAGCCACCCCGACCCTCGAGGAGGATGGAAGGACCGAAGCCGCCGGTGAAGAACCAGGGCCGCGTTCCGGGCCTCAGGATGTCGCCCCCGTCGGAGCCGCCGCCGTCGTCGCGGTCGCGGTCGCGCTCGCGGTCGCGCCGTGCGCGCTCGCGGTCGCGCTCGCGGCGGTCCGAGTCCTTGTCGGCGTCGCGCTCGCGGTCCTGGTCGGCGTCGCGATCGCGGTCCCGGTCCTTGTCGTCGTCGTCCCGATCTCGATCTCGATCGGCGTCGTCGTCCTTCGGCTGGGGCTGGCCGCGGAGCCGGGCCTTGCATTCCTCGATCTGCTCGTCGGCCCGGCACTGGAGCCGCGCGTGACACTCGGCCTGGGTCTCGATCACCATGCAATCGGTGGGCGGCGGGTTCTGCGCCAAGCCGGGCGCAGAGAAGCCCAGCACTGCGCCGGCACTGCTCAGGCCTGCCAATAGGATCCGGGGGCGGCGGCTGCTACTCAAGGCAATCCTCCACGTGCTCGTCGATTGGCTCGTGCCGATCGCTCGAAACGCGCGGGCATCGTCGCACGTATCGGGGGCCAGCTCAACGCTGCCGCGAGCTGGCCCGGGCGGCGCAGGCCTCCTCGGCCTGCTGCTCGGAATCCTCGCTGCATTGCGCGGTGCACGCCTGCTGCCCCACCCAGCATCCACG
The DNA here is from genome assembly GCA_016212965.1 of Myxococcales bacterium. GTDB lineage: Bacteria > Myxococcota_A > Polyangia > Polyangiales > Polyangiaceae > JACRDA01. Next base: position 23,720 of record JACRDA010000358.1, on the reverse strand, counting down.
CTCCACGCACCCGCACTCCAGCCGGCGTCACGGCACCAGGCTGAAGTCGCAGTCGCCGTTGGGCGTGCCGGTCGTGCACCCGCTCGGCACGACGATGCTCGGCGCCCCCGCGAGGACCGATTGCAGGAACGCCACCATCTGCTCGCGGGCCGCGCGCCCGGCGGGCGTGTCGCGCCCGGCAAAACCGTGGATGTCGAGCTCGTCCGGGCCGGCCACGCGGTACTGCATGAGGCCCGTGGCACCGAGCGCCGCGTCCACCTGCTCGAGCGCGGGGATGTCGACGAGGACCGGCCGCACGAGCTGCGCCCCCGCCGCCACGCCGAGGAGCTCCGTCACCAGGTTGGGGACGATCGGATCGCCGATGCTCTCCTGCACGAGCGCCACGGGCGACGCGACGCCGCGACGACCGGCCCAGACGGCGCCGTCGACCACGTCCCAGATGGTCTGCGACTCGAGCAGCGCGAGGTAGAGGTCGAGCTCGCTCGGGTAGCTCAGCCGCAACACGGGCACGAGGCTCTGCCACATGCTGCCCGCGGCCAGGAAATGCGTCCAGCCCGCACCCGGCACGTTGAGCACCGCCGCCGCCACGGCCTCGTCGACGCTCGCGTGGACCAGGCCCATGGACCCACCCAGCGAGCCCCCGCCCACGAAGACCGTCGCGACGTCGGGCCGGCGCCCGGCCACCGGGCTCGGCAAGCCGCCCACGTCCGCCGCGGCGAGCACGTCACCGAGCAGGCCCGAGAGCGCCCGCTGAATCGCAGCCTCGTCGGCGAGCGCCTGGAGCAAGTACGACGACGCACGGTCCGCGCCCGTGTACATGTGCGCGAGGCCGAGCAGCGTGCCGGCCGAGGCCGTGTCGTGCCAGCCCGTCCATTGAATCGACACCTTGCCGATGCCCGTCGCCGCCAGCTCCGCGTCGAGGAGCGAATCCTGCACGTTGCCACCATTGCCGTGGCCGTACATCAGAATGGCGTAGTCACCCTGACCCTCGGGAATCGCGACGCGAAACGGCGCGTCGTGGACGCCGACCGCCACGGGCGCCCCCGCGCCGTCGAGATGCGGCGCGCCATCGTCGGCCACGAAGGCTGGCAGGCCGGTCAGGCGCCCCTCCACGACGAGCGCCACGGGCGAGACGCCCGGAGCGGCCGAGTCCACGGCGACCGCGACGGTGTTCGTGTCGACGGCCTCGAGGGCGGCCGCGCGCATGGCCAGGAGGCGCTGGGTCGCATCGCCCTCCGAGCGGGTGGTGAAGTCCCAGACGCGCAGCACGCGCTCGGGCACGATGCCCACCTCGGCGAGGAGCGCGCGCGTGGGCGCGTGGTAGGCGAGCAGGCGCGCGTCGGCCTCGGTCTCCGGGCTGCGGAGGCCGAGCGCCGTCCGGGCCGCGTCGGACGGGGCGGGCGCGCTGCCGTCGGCGGTGCGCAGCGAGTCGAGCACGACGACGACGTAGTCACTGTTCGGCGTGAGAGGCTCCCGCGGCAAGCCATAGACCAGCGTCTCGGGCGGCTCGCCGGGGCCGCGCGTCACCTGCGCGAGGTGCAGGGGGACGAGCTCTCCGCGCCGCGGGCTCCCCGGCTCCGCGGCGACGAGCAGCATCGGCGCATCGGTGCTCGACGCGAGGCTCGACGCGTCGATCCCGACGGAGAACCCGGCGACGAGCGGCGTCACGATGGAGAAACCATCGGCCCGCTCGAGCGCGGCCGGCTGGTCGGCGATCTCGAGCGACGAGGCCTCCACGTGGACGCGCAGGCCGGTCGGCGTCGCGGGGTCGACCACGGTGAAGGTGCTCGACGGCCACGGCAACAAGCAGCGCGTGGGATCCATGGCGTCGCAGGGCGCCGACAGGGGCGTGCGATCTTCCGCGGCTCGATCGGGGAACGTCGGGAGGCTCGCGCTCTCGACCCCACAGGCCGGCAGGCCGAGGGCGCCCAGAACGACGGCAGGTACGAGCGAGAAGCGCGGCAGGGTCGACATGGCAGAGCGGAGGCTAGCACGCCCCACCGAGGTCCTGGCGAGCGGGGAGGCGCCCGCGCGCGGGCGGCCGCCAGCGGCTCGGCGGCCGGCTAGGGGTACCGGGCCGTGCCCCGGTGACGTCTCCGTGTCGTCCAGCGGGCGCCGGGTACGATCGTTGCTAACCTCCTTTCGGTCCCGTCCCCGAGGAGGTGCCATGCCCCGCGATCTCAGCGGTATCCTGGCCAGACACCGGAACGATCCCACGCGGCTCGTGCAGATTCTGCGCGACGTCATGGAAGCGGACGGCTGGATCTCGCCTCCCGCCATCACGGCCCTCGCCGACGCCCTCGGCCTGCCGCGCGCTCGCGTGGAGGGCGTGGCCGGCTTCTACGCCTTCTTCGCCACCGAGCCACGCGGGCGCTACCGCGTGCTCTTCAGCGACAACATCACCGACGAGATGGCGGGCAGCGCGGAGCTCCGTCAGCGGCTGCTCGACGCCTTCCACGTGCGACTCGGCGAGGTGTCGCGCGACGGGCTCGTGAGCATCGACGTGACCTCCTGCACGGGCCTGTGCGATCAGGGGCCCGCCCTGCTCGTGAACGGACGGGCCATTGCGCGGCTCACGCACGCGCGCATCGGCGCCATCGCAGCCATGATCCGCGGCGGGGCGCCGCTCTCCGAGTGGCCCGACAACCTCTTCGAGGTCCACGAGCACGTCGAGCGCGAGGACGTCGTGCTCGCGACCCCGTTCGCGCCCGGCGAGGCACTCGACGCCGCCATCGCGCGCGGCCCGGAGGCGACGCTCGGCGAGGTCGAGCGCTCGCTCCTGCGCGGCCGCGGAGGGGCCGGCTTCCCGACGGGCCAGAAGTGGCGGCTGTGCCGCGCGGCCCCGGGTAGGGAGCGCTACGTGGTGTGCAACGCCGACGAGGGCGAGCCGGGCACCTTCAAGGATCGCTTGCTCCTCGCGCGCCACGCCGACCTCGTGCTCGAGGGCATGACGGTCGCCGCGTTCGCGGTCGGCGCGCCGAAGGGCTTCGTCTACCTGCGCGCCGAGTACCCCTTCCTCGTGCCGGGCCTCGAGGCGGCGCTCGCGCGGCGGCGGCACGAGGGCCTGCTCGGCGTGCGCATCCGCGGCGTCGAGGGCTTCGACTTCGACATCGAGCTCCACGTGGGCGCCGGGGCGTACGTGTGCGGCGAGGAGAGCGCGCTCCTCGAGTCGCTCGAGGGCGAGCGCGGCATCCCGCGCAACCGCCCGCCCTACCCCGTGACGCACGGCTACCTGCAGAAGCCGACCGTGGTGAACAACGTCGAGACGCTGGCCAAGGCGGCGCTCGTCGCGCGACACGGCGCGGACTGGCTGCGCGCCCGGGGCACGGCGCGCTCGACCGGGACGAAGCTCCTGTCGGTGTCGGGCGACGTCGCGCGCCCCGGGATCTACGAGTACCCCTTCGGCGTCGCCGTGAAGCAGGTGCTCGAGGACGCCGGGGCCCGGCGCGTGCAGGCGGTGCAGGTCGGCGGGCCGTCGGGCACTTTGCTCGCGCACAACGAGCTCGAGCGGCGCATCGCCTTCGAGGACGTGCCGTGCGCCGGCGCCTTCATGGTCTTCGACGAGTCGCGCGACATGATCGACGTGCTCCACAACTTCGCGCGCTTCTTCGCGCACGAGAGCTGCGGCTTCTGCACGCCCTGCCGCGTCGGCACGACCCTCGAGCGCCAGATGCTGGCGCGCGTCGCGTGCGGCAAGGGCACGCGCAAGGACGTGAAGGACCTCGGCCACGTGGCGCGGCTCATGAAGGCCGCGAGCCACTGCGGGCTCGGGATGACCGCGGGCAACGCCCTGCTCGACGCGTTCGCCAAGTTCAAGCCGTCCTTCGACCGCCGGCTCGCGTCGCTCGACGTGTTGCCGGTGTTCGACCTCGACGAGTCGCTCGCCGAGGCGCGCGAGGTCACCGGCAGGGACGACGTCGACGCGCACTTCCCGGAGGAGCCATGAGCGAGCCCACGCCGGCACCGGGCGGCACGCCGCCCACCTTCTCCCTCGACGGCCACGACGTGCCCTTCGAGGCGGGGCAGACCGTCCTGTCGGCCGCCCTCGCCGCGGGCCACTACATCCCGCACCTCTGCTACCACCCGGAGTTCGCGCCCCACGGCAGCTGCCGGGTCTGCACGGTGAAGGTCGACGGGCACCCGGCCGCCAGCTGCACCGCGGCGGCCCGCGCCGGGACCGAGGTCGACTCGCGCAGCGAGGAGGTGCTCGAGATGCGACGCCGCCTCGTGCAGTTCCTGTTCACCGAGGGCAACCACTTCTGCCCGTCCTGCGAGCAGAGCGGCAGCTGCATGCTGCAGGCCGTGGGCTACGCGCTCGGGGTCACGAACGCTCACTTCAGCCCCCTCTTCCCCAACCGCCCCGTCGACGCGTCGCACCCGGACGTGCTGCTCGACTTCAACCGCTGCATCCTGTGCGAGCTCTGCATCCGCGCGAGCGCCGAGGTGGACGGCAAGCACGTGTTCGACCTCTCCGGGCGCGGCATCGACAAGCACCTCATCGTCAACGCGGAGTCGGGGCGTCTCGCCGACACGGCGCTCGCGGTCGAGGACAAGGCCATGAGCGTCTGCCCCGTGGGCGTCATCCTGCGCAAGCGGCGCGGCTTCCGCGTGCCCATCGGCGAGCGCCGCTACGACGCCGCACCCATCAGCGTCGTCGCGCTGCAGAAGCGGCCGCGCCCGAGCACCGCGCCGAGGGAGGGCTGACATGGCGGCCGAGAAGAAGAAGCTCCGGGTCGCGACCGCCTCGCTCGCCGGCTGCTTCGGCTGCCACATGTCGCTGCTCGACATCGACGAGCGCATCGTCGCGCTGCTCGAGCTCGTCGAGCTCGACCGCTCGCCGCTCACCGACCTGAAGCACGTCCGGCCGTGCGACCTCGGCATCATCGAGGGCGGCCTGTGCAACGCCGAGAACGTGCACGTCCTGCAGGCGTTCCGCAAGAACTGCAAGGTGCTCGTGGCCCTCGGCGCCTGCGCGGTCAACGGGGGCCTGCCGGCGCAGCGCAACCACCTCGACATCCGCGACTGCCTGCAGACCGTCTACCTGACCGGGCACGGCGTACGACGCGGCTTCATCCCGAACGATCCCGAGCTGCCGTTGCCGCTCGACAAGGTCCACCCGCTCCACGACGTCGTGCGCATCGACTACTTCCTGCCGGGCTGCCCCCCGCCGGCCGACGCCATCTGGCAGTTCCTGACCGACCTCATCGCCGGTCGCACGCCGCAGCTCGGTCACGGGCTCATCCACTACGACTGAGGCGCGGCGCCGCCCGCCACCGCGCCCGAGGTACCCGCCATGTCGCTCCCGCTCGAGAAGGCCGACCACCCGGAGAAGCTGCGCCGCATCGCCATCGACCCGCTGTCGCGCGTGGAGGGCCACGGCAAGGTGACCATCCTGCTCGGCGCCGACAACAGGGTCGAGCAGGTGCGCCTGCACATCGTCGAGTTCCGCGGCTTCGAGCGCTTCATCCTGGGGCGCCCCTACTGGGAGGTGCCGGTGATGGTGCAGCGCCTGTGCGGCATCTGCCCCGTGAGCCACCACCTGGCGGCGTCCAAGGCGCTCGACGCCGTCGTGGGGGCGCGCGCGCTGCCGCCGACGGCCGAGAAGGTGCGCCGACTCATGCACTACGGGCAGATCCTCCAGTCGCACGCCCTGCACTTCTACTACCTGTCCTCGCCCGATCTCCTGTTCGGCTTCGGCAGCGAGGTCGGCAAGCGCAACATCGCCGGCGTGCTCGGCGCCTACCCCGAACTCGCGAAGCAGGGCGTGCTCCTGCGCAAGTTCGGCCAGGAGGTCATCCGCGTGACGGCGGGCAAGCGCGTGCACGGCACGGGCTCCATCCCGGGCGGCGTGAACAAGGCGGTCTCGCGCGCCGAGCGCGACCTTCTCCGGCGCCCGCTCGACGAGGTGCTCGCCTGGGCAGAGGGCGGCCTCGCGCTCGCGAAGAAGCTCTACGTCCGGCACCGCGAGACCTACGACCGCTTCGGCGCCGTGCGCTCCAACGTGCTCTCGCTCGTCGGCGCGGGCGGCAAGCTCGACCTCTACGACGGCACGCTCCGGGCGCGCGACGCCGACGGCAAGATCCTCTTCGACGGGGTCGCGTGCGACAAGTACGACACCTTGCTCGAGGAGAACGTGCGCTCCTGGAGCTACATGAAGTTCCCCTTCATCGGCGCGCTCGGGCCCGACCTCGGCTGGTACAAGGTGGGACCGCTGGCGCGCGTGCAGAACTGCGATTTCATCGCGACCCCGGCGGCCGAGGCCGCACGGCAGGAGTTTCGCAGCATGACGGGCGGTGCCATGGTGCACGCGACGCTCGCCTACCACTGGGCGCGCATGATCGAGCTCGTGCACGCGGCCGAGGTCATCGGCGAGCTCCTCGGCGACGACGACCTCGGCGGCGCCGAGCTCGTGGCGAGCGGCCCGCGCCAGAAGAGCGGCGTCGGCATCATCGAGGCCCCACGCGGCACGCTCATCCACCACTACGAGGTCGACGCCCAGGATCTCGTGACGATGTGCAACCTCGTCGTGTCGACCACGCACAACAACCAGGTGATGAACGAGGCCATCCGCGCGGTCGCCCTCGAGTACCTCGACGGCCACGAGCCGACGGAGCCGCTCCTCAACCACGTGGAAGTGGCGATCCGCGCCTACGACCCGTGCCTGTCCTGCGCCACGCACGCGCTCGGCAAGATGCCGCTCGTCATCCAGGTGCTCGATCACGAGGGCCGCGAGGTGGGTCGCATCCAGCGCGACGCCGCAGAGCTCTCGTGACGCGCCCGCCGCCCTTGCTCGTGCTCGGGGTCGGCAACCCGTCGCGCGGCGACGACGCGCTCGCGCCTCTCTTGCTCGAGCGCGCCGCGGTCGAGCTCGCGGCGGCGCTCGCCCGGGGCGAGCTCGAGCTCCTGACGGACTTCCAGCTCCAGATCGAGCATGCGCTCGATCTCGTGGGGCGCGCGCGCGTGCTGTTCGTGGACGCGAGCGTGCGGGCCGCCGCGCCCTTCGAGCTCGCGCGCGTCACGCCGGCACGCGACGCCTCCGCGACCTCGCACGCGCTCTCGCCCGCCGCCGTGCTCGCGACGCACGCCGAGGTCGTCGGCGCGCCGCCCGAGGCCTGGCTGCTCGCGATCCGCGGCGAGCGCTTCGAGCTCGGCGAGGGCCTGTCGGACGCGGCGCGCGTGAACCTCGAGGCGGCCGTGCGGCACCTCGCGGCGCTCGTGACGGGCCGCTCGGCCTGGGCTCCGGTCGGTCAAGAAGTCGTCAGTCGTCAGTTGTCAGTCGTCAGTCCCAGAGTCGGAGAGGGAGGCGGCGGACACGCAGGCGGCGGGTAGGGAAGCTGCCGCTCGGCACGCTGGGCCGTCCGGGGCCGAAACCGACAACTGACGACCGACGACTGACGACCTCTCGGCTCACTCCTCCGGCGGCGCGAGGCTCGCGTAGGCGATGTCGCCCGTCGGCCCGAGCGAGTCGGCGACCGCGGCTAGGGCGTCGAGCGCCGTGAGGATGCCGCGCAGTTCCCCCGCCTCGTTCACGACGACGACGCGGTGGATGCGCTGCTTGACCATGAGCCGCACGGCGAGGGCGAGCGAGTCGCCCGGGCGCACGGCGTACACCGGGTCGCTCATGATCTCGGTGACCGGCGTCGCGTCGTCGGCCCGCAGGAGATCCGCGCGCGACACGACGCCGAGCACCTGCTCGCCGCGTACCACCGGCGCGCCGGTCACCTCGAGATCGACGAGGATGGTCTTGGCCTCGCCGGCCGTCGCCGATTCCTCGATGACCCCGACGGCCTCGCTCATCACCTCCGAGACGCGCCGGTGCCGCTCCTCCGCCAGCTTGATCGCCATCGGGGGCGATTCTGACCGCTACGGGCCGGGGTCACAAGCCGCCCGCACGGGTCCCCAATCCGGCGGCAAGGTTCTTGCCCCGCATCTGGGGCTCCAGGCTCCCGGCTTCAGACTCCGGGCTGGAGAGCCCCGCACCCGACGGGAGGACTCGCACCCGCTGGGTGTGCAACCGGGGGTCGGCTCGGGACGGGCTTCCTCCTCAAGCCCGAAGCCTGCAGCCTGAAGCCGCCGCGCTTGCGCGGGATCAGGGACGGGTACGGGTCTCGTGGACCCACGGCGCCAACACCTCGGCGGCCTCGCACGCCACGCGCCCGCAACCGAGCACCGGCGCGAGCTCGGGCCGCTCGCGGAGCAGGGCCGTGGCGCGCAGATACGCGGGCAAGTAGACGCGCTCGCGCCCGAGGCCGCCGCCCCGGTGCGCCCGCGCGGCGACGCGCAGGCGCGCGGCGAGCGGAGCCCCGGTGCCGGCGAGCCTCTGCACCGTGTCGACGAAGGTGGCGCCCTCCTCCATGTGGCGCGCGGCCCGGTGCCGCAGGGCGAGCTCGCTGCGGCGGACGGCGTCGAGCCAGCCGGCCGCTTGCTCGAGCGCGAGCGCCCGCCCCTCCTGATCGTCCGAGCCGCGGGCCGTGCCGCAGCCGAACAGCCCGAGCGGGGCGGCGAGCGCGCGCTCGCGCGGGGCCACGTGCCCGCGGAGCTCGTGGACGACGGTGCGCTCGGTGGCGCGCCGGCTGAGCCAGCGCCCGCGCTCGACGAAGACGACGCCCGGGCCGGTGGCGGCGAGCGCGGCGAGCCCCTCGACGGCGACCACGCGGACGGCCAGCCGCTCGGCGCCGACGGCGGCGCGCAGACGGTTGAAGAGCGAGCCCGGGTGGGCGGTGTCGTCGCTCCGCACGAGCTCGGCCGCGTCGGCCGTGTCCGGCGCGGGCGCGGCGCTCAGGCCACCGTGCGCGTCGGAGAAGTCGGCCGCGCCGAGCCACGCGTCCGCGAGCGCGTCCGCACGACGATCGAAGGCGTCCCGCGGTGCATAGCGCCGGCGCGCGAGCGCGAAGAAGGCGGGGCGTCCGACCTCCTCGCACAGGTGCGCCTCGAGCTCGAGCTCCTCGGCGCGCGCGGCGTAGAGCGCACCGAGCGGGCCCGAGCCCGCGAGCCGCGTCGCGAGCTCGCCGAGCAGACGGCGCGCGGCGGCGAGCTCCGGCGGCGGCGTGTACGCGAACGCGGGCGCTCGCTCGACGCCACCCGCGAAGTCGCCGGCGAGCAGCTCGAGCTCCGCGGCGAGGTTCCTCGGGGTCGCGCAGCCGATGAGCCGGATGCGCGCCGCGGCCTCACCGAGCACGCGCCGCGCCACGCGCTCCCAGGCCGGGACCTCGTGGCGCGGGGGCGGGTCCGCCCGGTCGCCCGGGGCCCGGACCCGCGCTGCCGCGGCGCGGCTCACAGCAGGTTCGCGGCGAGCTCGGCGAGCTCGCTGCGCTCGCCCTTCGCGAGCGCCACGTGCCCCGCGAGCCGCTCGCTCTTGAAGCGCTGTGCGGCGACCGAGAGGCCGTTGCTCGCGTGATCGACGTAGGGGTGGTCGATCTGGTGCGGGTCGCCCGTGAGGATGACCTTCGTGCCCTCGCCCGAGCGGGTGATGATCGTCTTGATCTCGTGGGGCGTCAGGTTCTGTGCCTCGTCCACGATGAGGAACTGCTTGGGCAGGCTGCGACCGCGGATGTAGGTGAGCGGCTCGACCTGGATGACGCCGTTCTCGACGAGCGGCAGGTAGGCGCGCGAGTCACGCCCGCCGCCCCCCGCGTGCGGGGCCTGCGTGAAGATGTACTCGAGGTTGTCGAAGATGGGCTGCATCCACGGGTTGAGCTTCTCGTCCACGTCGCCGGGCAAGAAGCCGAGGTCGCGCCCGAGCGGCATGACCGGGCGGCTCACGAGCAGGCGCGTGTAGGTGTGATCGATGGTCGTGCGGTGCAGGCCCGCGGCGAGCGCGAGCAGGGTCTTGCCCGTGCCGGCCTTGCCGAGCAGGCACACGAGGCGCACCGAGTCGTCGAGCAACAGATCGAGCGCGATCGACTGCTCCTTGTTGCGCGGGCGGATCGACATCACGCCCTCGCGCGGCACGCGCAGCGCTTTGACGACCTTGCCGTCGTAGCGCGCGAGCGCGGTGTGGCTGAGGGCCTGCTCGTTGCGCAGCAGCACGCCCGCGTTCGGGTAGAGGTCGGGGTGGCTCACGGTCACGCTGCCGGTGGCGAAGAAGCCGTCGATCTCCGCGGGCGGGACCTGCACCTCGATGACCGACTTCTCGAGGTCGAGGTCCTGGACGCGCGGGTTCTCGTAGGTCTGCGAGGCGACGCCGATGGCGTCGGCGCGGATGCGCAGGTTCGTGTCCATCGTGACGAACACGGTGGGACACGCCTTGTCGCGGTCGCGCACGTCGATGGCGGTCTGCAGGATCGCGTGGTCGAGCGAGTTCGAGTCGAGCCCGACACCGAGCTCGTGGCGCCGCTTCGGGACGGCGATCTGGAGCGTACCGCCGCCCTTCAGCGGCACCTGTTGCGAGAGGCTGCCGTTCTCGCCGCGCAGCTGGTCGAGCACGCGCGCCACCGTGCGCGCGTTGCGTCCCCGCTCGGTGCTCTCGCGCTTGAACTTGTCGATCTCCTCGATCGCGTAGATCGGGATGATGACGTTGTTGTCCTCGAACTTGAAGACCGCGTGGGGGTCGTGGAGGAGGACGTTCGCATCTAGGACGTAATTCTTCTTCATGTACCGGGCGTCCGCGCCGCAGAGCTCGCGCCGGCTCGGGCCGGCGCGAAGCGCGCGACCACCCTCGGCCGCGCGCGTCGTGGCGAGGCGCACCGGGCGCCCGCCCCGAGGGCCCCGGGCAGCGGGTCGCGCGTACGTGCCGCTCCGGCGACGCGTGGGCGGCGAGAGAGGGCAGCGCGCGGGCGGCTCGTGCCACCGCGGGGCTTCGGAGCTGTCCCTAGCACGGCAGGGGCGCGGTGGACCCCCAATCCGACCGGCTTGGCGACCCCGCGCGGGCGCGGGCCCCGCCATGGGGTGCTCCTGGGACTTGAAAGGGCGCGGGAAGCGCAGTAGAAAGCCAAACCCCGGTGCGGGACGACCGCCCGAGTGGAGCAGGTGCGACGATGTTCCTCATGATCGCGAAGCGACCGCGCAAGACCAACCGCACGAAGACGGCCCGCTATCGGGCGAAGCTCAAGGCGAAGAACAACCGCCGCCGCGCGGGCACCATCGCGAGCTGACCGCCCCGCCGTCCCCGGCCGCGGAGCGGCTCGGCGGCGGGCGCCGCGCCCTGTCCGAGCGGGAACGCGCACACCGCTGCGCCACCGCGGGGACGCGCGCCCGGCCTCGGCACGGGCGCGTGGCGCCGCCTTCGTGTCGAGCGCGCAGGCCGTGGCGGGCGGTGCGACCCGCGCCTTGTCGCGCGAGATCGGCCGCCGGCCCGTGGGGGGCCCGGCGGACAGCTCAGGCGCCGCTCTTCTTGAGCTCGAGGAACACGAGGCGCGCGACGGCCTTCAGCGTCTCGAAGACGCCCGTCCCGTCACTGGCGACCGCCTCGAACTCCGGCACACCGTCCGGGTTCAGCGACGCGCGCAGCTCCTCGACGCTCATGACGCTCGGCAGATCGCGCTTGTTGTACTGGATGACGTACGGGATCTTGTCGAGCGCGAGGCCGTACTCGGCGAGGTTGACTCTGAGGTTGTCGAGCGATTCCTCGTTCGCGTCGGCGCGCGCTATCTGGCTGTCGGCCACGAACACGGCGCCGTCGATGCCCTTCAGGATGAGCTTGCGGCTGGCGTCGTAGAACACCTGCCCGGGCACGGTGTAGAGGTGGAAGCGCGTCTTGAAGCCGCGGATCTCGCCGAGCTCGAGCGGCAGGAAGTCGAAGAACAGCGTGCGGTCGGTTTCGGTGGCGAGCGAGACCATCTTGCCGCGCGAAGTCGGCTTGGTCTTGTCGAAGATGAACTGAAGGTTGGTCGTCTTGCCGCAGAGGCCGGGGCCGTAATAGACGATCTTGCAGTTGATCTCCCTCGCCATGAGGTTGATGAAGGTCATGACGCGCGCTCCAGCGATCAGTCGTTGAAGAGGTTGTCGATGTCTTCGTCGGTGATCTCGGCGAACGCGGAGCCGCCACCGGGCTCGGCGGACTTCTTGGCCATCTGCTCGAAGATCTCGACGAGCTCGTCGCTCGTCTTGCGCACGCGCAGCCGCACCAGGCCCAGGCTCGACTTGGCGTCGAAGATGACGACCAGGATGACCCGGTTGCCCACGAGCTGGATGTAGATATGGGCGTTCTTGCCCTCGTGGAACTGCGTCGTGAACTCGTTCTCGCGCAGGAGCTTGGCCATCCCGCCCGTGGCCGCGATGTTGCCCGCCGTCAGGGAGGCGAGCGACGTCGCGTCCATGTTCTCGACCTCGCCACTCGAAGCGATGAACTGTCCGTTCTTGTCGACGACGAACACGCACTTCGCGTTGGCGGCCTGGACGAGCGCGCTCACGGATGTCTGGATCCGGTTGAGCTCCGCCTCGTACATCACCGTGTGAGGGTTGACCATCGTGCCTCCGCCCCTCTTTCCTCTTCTTCTCGGCCCGCGCTCGCGCGGTCGCTCCCCGGCACCGGTCCCGGCCACCTCGCCGGATCCGGTCGACTGGCCGCGAGTCGCAGCGACTCCGACCCGCCCGCTCGCAGCGGCGCGGGGTGACGAGCACCCAGCCTTCAGCCTTCAGTCCTCCCCGACGGGGCAGCCGCGAAGGCCGCCACCGGGGTTCTTCGTTTTATCCGACCGGGTGCGGTGGAGCAAGGACCGCAACGAGGCGGGGCGCTTTTCCGGATCCGCGCCGCCGGGACCGGTAGGCTCGGTAGCGTAGTGCCATGGTGGTCTTCGCCGTCGCAGTCCTACCCTTCCTCGTCGGGCTCGCGCTCATCGCCGTCCTCGCGCGCTTCGCCCCCAACGTGCCGCGCACCGCGCCCGGCGTGGCTGCGGGCACGGACGGGCGCCCCGCGATCGGCGCCGAGGACTTCGGCCGGGCACTGGCCGACCTCGTCGGGGCGCTCGGCCTCGAGACCGTGTTCGCGAGCGTCGGAACCGGGGGCGTCGTCGAGATGACCCTTCGGGACCCGCGCCCGCTCGTCGGTGGACGCATCCATCTGCGCGCGACCCCGGTGCTCGACGGTGCGCTCGAGGCCGCCGACGTGCTCGGGTTCGCCGAGGGCGTGCGGGCCGACATGGGGGCCGCCAAGGGCATCCTCATCGCGCTCGCCGGTTTCACCGCCGAGGCTCGGATCTCGGCGCAGACCTCGCCGGCGCCGGTGGAGCTCGTGGACGGCATGGAGCTCGCCGAGCTCGTCGCGAGCCATCTCGACTCCGAGCGGGCCGCCGCGCTGTCTGCCTTCCGGGGCTTCGGACGCGATTGCCGCCGCGCCACGGGCGACGTACGCCGCGCGGAGTGACGGACACGGCAGAGATGCGAGCGGAGCTCGCCGAGCTCGTGCGGAGCGTGCGCACGCTGGTCGAGGTGGCCGCCGACTCGGGCGCCGAGGGCATGCCGGCGTCGCCGACGCCACGGGTCACGACGGCCACGACGGCCACGGAGGCCCCACAGGTCCCACCCGTGCCGCCGGCCCCCGCACCGCGGGCGGAGGCGCAGCACGACGAGCCGACCGACCGAGGTCGCGCATGGACACCGCCGGCGACGCAGCCCGCGCCGCGCCCGGCTGCGCCGCCCCCCGCGGAGCGTACCGCGCTCGGCGAGACCGCGACCCCGAGCGCCGTCCCGCTCGACGAGCGCACGCGCCGCCTCGATGCGCTCGCGGCCGAGGTCGCGCGCTGCACCCGCTGCCCACTCGCCGGCGCGCGCACCCAGACCGTGTTCGCCCGCGGCACGCCCGCCGCCGAGCTCGTCTTCGTCGGCGAGGGCCCCGGCGCCGAGGAGGACGCGCAGGGCCTGCCCTTCGTCGGCAAGGCGGGACAGCTCCTCGACCGCATGATCCAGGCGATGGGCTACGCGCGCGACGACGTCTACATCTGCAACGTCGTCAAGTGCCGGCCGCCCGGCAACCGCAAGCCGACGCCCGAGGAGATGGCCGCCTGCGCGCCCTACCTGCGCACGCAGCTCGAGGTCATCGGACCGCGCGCCGTCGTCGCGCTCGGCGCGACCGCGGTCGAGGGCCTGCTCGGCGCGTCGGGCGGCATCACGCGCCTGCGCGGCAGCTGGAAGCTCTACCTGGGCCGTGTGCCCGTGATGCCGACCTTCCACCCCGCCTACCTCCTGCGCTCGCCCGACAAGAAGCGCGAGGTGTGGAGCGATCTGCAGCAGGTGATGGCGCGGCTCGGCAAGCCGAAGGGGCCGGGAGGCAAGGGCTAGGGGTCGGGGCTCGCGGCTGGCCCCGCGGGCCGGGCACGGCCCGAGACGTGCTAGCCTTGGGCCGTGGGAAGCGATCCGAGGCTCGGCGGAAAAGGACCGTTCCGCGCGGACCAGCTCCGCTCGGGCGATCCCTACGAGCTCAGCGCCGGGCATGCCATACACTGCGCGCCGACGGGCGGGCGTGGCTCGGCTGCCAACGCCGCAGGGATCCTGCCGCTCAGCACCGATCCGGCCGTGCGCTCCGCGGGCGTCGACACGGGCTTCGCGCCGGAGCCCGACATGCTGCGCGCGCCCGACATTGCCATCGGCAACGTGCCCGAGGAGCCCGGCTGGGTGAAGGGCGTGCCGCCGCTGGCGGTCGAGTACGCCGACGGCGCCCAGGACGAGGCCGCGCTCGCAACCAAGATCGAGGACCTGCTCGCACACGGTACCCGCTTCGTGTGGGTGGTGCGCCTCGTCGGGCCGCGCCGAGTCGAGGTCCACGAGCCCGGCGCGCCGATGACCGTGGCGCTGCCGGGCGCAGAGCTCCGCGCCCCCGGCGTGCTCGCGAACCCCGTCGCGGTCGAGGCGCTCTACGACCCCGAGGTCGCGATGGATGCGGCGCTCCGGAACCTGCTCCAGCGCCGGGGGTACGCGAGCCTCGACGCCGTGCGCGACGAGGGTGTTGCGAGCGGCAAGGCCGAGGGCAAGGCCGCGAGCATCCTGGCGCTTTTGCGTCTGCGGGGGCTCGTCGTGCCGGCCGAGGTGGAAGCGCGCGTGCACGCCACCCGCGACGACGCCGCGCTCGATGCGCTCTTCGCACGTGCCCTCACGGTCGCCCGCGCCGACGAGCTGCTCGCGACCTGACGAGCCAGCGATCCGCGGGCGCTCGAGCGCCGCGAGGCGAACGCTACTTCCTCTTGCGCCCGCCCATCATGGCGCACTCGCCGTAGGGCCCCGTCTTGGCGAAGGTCATGCAGTCGTCGAAGGCGGCGCGCGCCTCGGCGCCCTTGCCGAGATCCTGCAGGGCGGAGCCGAGGTAGAGGTAGCCGGTCGCGTCCTCGGGTGCGGCCGCGACCAGCCGGCGCGCACTCTCGGCCGCGTCCGCGAGCTTGTTCATGTTGAGGAGCCTCAGCGTCTCGGCGAGGAGGTCCTTCACGGAGGCCGAGGAAGACGCGGAGGCCGTGGCCTCCGCGCTCGTCGCCGCCGAGGCCGACGCCTCGGGAGCGGCCGAGGCCGAAGCGTCGGCGCTCGCCGCGTCGGTCGCGCTCGGCGCGGGGGCCGTCGCCACGGCCGTCGGGGTCGGGGTCGGAGCGGGCGCCGCCGAGGCGGGCGCGGCCTGCGTGGTCTTGGGACGCGGCTGCGTCGCGCTCGGCGACGGCTCGCTCGAGCTCGTGAGCGACGCCTTGGCGAGCGCGCCGACGACCACGAGCGCGACGGCCCCGACCACGATGCCCACGGTCCGGCGCATGCGCGAGCGCCGCGCGAGCAGCTCGGGCGAAGGCGGCGGGTGCCGTTCGTCGACCGATTCCTCGTCGTGGACGTGGTGGGGCGCGTGGGGCGCATGGCTCTCGCGGAAGAACTCGCTGTCGAGGCGGTGGAGCTTCGACTCGAGCGCCGCGCTCGAGCGGCTCGAGATCGGGGCCTCGTCGTGGTGCTCGTGCGCCTCGGCCGTGCGCACGGGCACGGGCGTGGAGGCGGCGCGCGCTTGCCGCGCAGCCGGTGCCAGCACCTCGCTCTGCAGGGTGTCGCCGAGCGAGTCGACGGCGCCACTCGGCGCGGCCTCGGCGTCGACCTCGGCGTCGGTGGGCGGCGCCGCCTGGGTCGCCGGATGGCCCGGCGCCGCGTCGCGCGCTGCCGCGGACGGGGCGGGCGGCGGCTCGGCCGCGCGCTCGCTCTCGGCCACGTCCTCGTCGTGAGCCTCGAGCGCCCGCGTAGCGCCCGCGTCGGGGACCGTGGCTGGCTCCGCCGCGGCCGGCGCCTGGGGTGGCTCGCTCGGGCGCGCGGCCGGCTTTTTCGCGAGCTCGAAGGTCGGTGCCGGAGGCCTCGAGCGGATGCGAGCACGCCCCTCCACGGCCGGCGCGACGGGCGCTCCGGCCGCGGCCTCGAGGACAGTCCCGGAAACACGGTCGCCCCCGCGCGGCGAGACGGGCGGCGCGCTCGCGCTCTCGCCCTCGGGTGGAGAGCTCCTGCGCTCGCCCTCCGCGCGCGCCGGGGACGGGGGCGGCGCGCTCGCGCGCTCCTCCTCGACCTGCCCGCCCGTCTCGACGGGGTCGGTCGCCGAGTCGTGGGCGATCCGGGCCTCCGGCGGACTGGATGACAGCTGCGACCGCAGCCGACGCCCCCGCCGCGTCGCCCGACTCGCTACCCGAACCTTCGACATTCCTCGCTCCAAGTCACGGCCCCAGGGCCGCCATCCCGAGTGTGGTCCCACGGGTGTCGCCCTCGGTACCATGTACCGAAGCAGCCTCGGCGATCACCGATCCAGCGCATACACGATCCGCGCCAGACGGGCCGACGCGACATTTCGAAAGGTTACAACAATTCCCGGCACCGTGCCGCTCGCCCGCGTGCGCGGGGTGTCGGCCCCGCGTCCGGTGCGCGACGTGGCCCGGGGAGCGGCACCTACCACGCGAGCACCACCCGCGGCCCGAGGGCGCCGTCGACCGCCTCGCAGAAGCGGCGCCAGGCCGGGTAGTCCGCGGGCTCGACGCGGGCGCGATCGAGGCGCAGCGTGGAGGTGACCGTGACGACCTCGCCCCCGCCGGTGGCGGATGGCGCGCGGACGACCTCGACCGAGTACAGGCCGAGCGGCGACTCGACCCGAACGGGCGCCGCGACCGACACGAGCCGCGCGCTGGGCGGGACCTCGAGGCGCCACACCTCCTCGACCGTGCGCGCGAGCCCGAGCACGAGCGGCAGCGTGCGCGTCGCGGTCGGTGCCAGCTCGCCGGTGAGCCGGAAGCCCGGCCCCATCGGCACGGCCCAACCACCGCGCTCCGCCAGCGCCTGTGCGTCACCACGCGCCACGACCCGCACCGGCCGCTCGAGCTCCGTGGGCGGGTCGAGCTCGAGCCCGCTCGGCCCCGCGAGGAGCTCGGCGCCACCGAGCAGACCGAGCGATTCGCGCACGCGCTCGCGCCGCGTGGCGTCCGGAAGCAGGTGTTGGCGCGCGCTGGCGGCCGCTCCGCCGCTCGTCGTGAGCTCGGCCGTGAAGTCGAGGGCGCCGCCGCGCCGCGCCACGAGGTCGACCACCTTGCGCTCGACGGTGCGGTCGGCCGCCGGCTCGGGCAAGCGCAGGAGCTTGCCGCCCTCGGGCGTGATGCGCAGCGCCCAGGCGCCGCGATCGAACATCGGCAGCTCGTCCGTGCCGGTGAGCTCGGCGGTGCCGTCGAGGTAGAGGTCGAGCGCCGGCACGTAGGCGATGGCGTGGTCGAAGGCCGCCAGGCTCGCGACGCTGGTGTCGAGGCCGCCGCGCAGCGCCGTCCGGACGAGCACCATCTCGGCGTCGATGCCGAGCTCGCCGAGCATGCTGACGATGAGCGCCGCCTTGTCCTTGCAGTCGCCCCAGCCGCGCGCGAGCGTGAGCGCCGCCGGCCGCGGGCGGATCCCCTCGACGCCGAACTCGAGCGCGACGTAGCGCAGTCGGTTGGCGACGAAGCGGTACACCGCCGCCACCTTGGCGCGCACGTCCGCCAGGCCCGCGACGAGGTCGTGGGCCTGGCGCCGCACCTCCTCGTCGGCCGCGAGCTTGTCGCGGGCGAACGAGGCGTACCAGCGCCCGACCTCGGCCCAGTTCGCGAAGGTCGAGACGTGCACCTGCGCGAGCAGCTCGCTGCCGGGTGGCATGCGCGGCTCGCGGCGGAGCGGCGGCACGTCGCGGGCGTGCAGGCGCAGGATGCGGCGCCCGCCGACCTCGTGCTCCTCGCGCTCGAGGCCCGGCAGCGGCGTGACGCTCACCTGGAAGCGGCGCGCCGCGGGCGTGACCAGCACGAGCTCGGCGCTGGCGATGGGCTCGTCGTCCTGCAGCGGCTCGACCTCGCCGTACGCGTCGGCGAGCTCGCCCGGTGCGCCGACGTCGTCCACGCGGTAGCGCAGCTCGACGACGTCGCCGGGCTCGATGCGCGGGAACTGCACGTAGAAGGCGCGCTGCAGGCTGTACATCGCGATCGACGGGTCGTCGCTCGCGACGCTGCCGGTCTCGACCGCCTCGTCGACGCGCCCGTTGGCGCGGTACACCTTGGCCGCGCGCAGCGCCACGAGCTGCCGGTCGGAGTGGTAGAAGAAGCTGTACTGGCGCGCCTGCGCGGCGGCCTCGGGCGTGAGCGGCTCGTAGGCGACCTGGTAGAAGCGCCGGGCGAGCCCGTTGTCGAACACGGTCGTCACGGCGAGCCGGCGCAGGGTGCGGCGCGGCTGCTCGCCGCCCGCGGTGGCGGGGTCGAGGGGCGGCGTGCGGAGCAGGAGCAGCTGCTCCGAGGACCAGGCGTAGCGCTCGTCGTCCGGAGCGGCGCTCGGCTCGACGTGCTCGAGGTGCGCGCGGGCCGCCACGTCCTGCGGCGCGAGCTCCACGATGCGGCGCAGGAGAGCGGCCTGCTCCTCGCGTCCTCCGAGCTCGGCGGCGAGCTCCGCGAGCGCGCCGAGCGTGCCGACGTCCTCGGGCGCGAGCTCGAGCGCCGTCAGGTAGCAGGCGCGCGCCTCGCTCGCGCCGCCCGAAGCGCGCAGCGCCCGCGCCGCGACCGCCAAGGCCGAGGGCGAGCCGGGCTGCACGCCGAGGAGCCGCTCGGTGAAGTGCCGCACGAGCGCGGGCTCGCGGCGCGCGACGGCGAAGCCGAGCTGCTGCTCGATGAAGGTCGTGTCGTCGAAGCGCAGCGCCGCGTAGCGCGACTCCACGTCGCCGGCGTCGCTGTCGCGCGCGAGCGCCCGGAGCTCGCGCGCTTGCAGGCGCAGGAGCGCCGCCGCGGCCGGACGCAGCGCGAGACCTGCCTCGACCAGCTCGAGCGCCGAGCGCCGCAGCCCGGCCTCGGCGTAGAGCTGGGCCTTGCCGACGGCCGCGGTCACGTTGTCGGGCTCGAGCCGCAGCGCGAGCTCGTAGAGGGGAGTCGCATCGAGCGCGCCGGTGCCGAGGCGCGCGAGCTCGGCGCGCGCGACCGCCAGGCGGGCCTGCTCGTGACGCGTGCTCGCGAGCGGCCCCGCCCGGTCGAGCCAGCGCGCGGCCTCGTTGCGCTCGCTCGAGAGCCGCGCGGCCCGCATGGCCCGCGCGAAGCTCGGCCCTTCTTCGGCGACTCGGCGCGCCATGTCCCGAGCCGCGTGCGAGCCCGTGGCCTGTCCGTGGGTCGCGAGCAGGTAGCGCGCACACGCGTCGGCGAGCGCCGCGTCCTTGCCGCTCGCGGCGAGCGCCGCCTCGCAGAGCTGCAGCGGCCCGAGCACCGCAGAGGCGGTGTTCGCGGGGACGGCCGCCGCCGGGCGCTGCGCCTCCTTGCGGTGGCGCAGGGCCGCGGCGGCGTGGGTGCTCGCCGCGGCGCTCGCCTCGAACGCGACGTCGGAGAGCGGGGCGCCCGCGGCGTCGCCGAGGCGCAGCGACACGAGCGGAGGCGCGGCGTCACCGCACACCTTCACCGTCACGCGCGCGTACCCCGAGGGCAGGCTCACCCGGGCCGCGGAGCGGTCGGCGTCGAGATCGCGGTAGCCCAGCTCCGTGAGCACCAGGGCGTCCTCGAAGAAGAGCTCGAAGGCGCCACCCGCGCCGACCCACAGCGTCGCGGGCCGCGCGTCGGGCGCCGTGCTGCGCGCGAAGGTCGTCGCGTAGACGCAGGCGAAGGCGCGCGGCTCGAGCAGCGCCCCGAGATCGAGCCAGCCGAAGCTCGCCGGGCCACCCTGCCCGGTGCGCGGCAGCGCGCGCCAGTGCACCGGCCGCACCTTGCCCTCGAAGGCGCGGTCGAGCACCACGGGCTCGGCGAGCTCGAGCTCCGGCGGGGTCCGCGCTGCGAGGCCGCCGCGATTCTCGTTGTCGAAGGGCCCGACGACGAGCCACTCGGTCGCGAAGCCCTGCGCCCGCACGCGCTCGACGGCGCCGACGAGGTCGCCGCGCCGTCGGCGCGCGTGCGCCTCGAGCAGGCCGGCGTAGGCCCGGAGCTGCGCCGGCAGGCCCGCGTCCGCGGCGGAGGCGGCGAGCGCGGCCTCGATGGCGTCGGGATCGTCCTCGTCCCAGGCGCTCGACAGCTCGCGCAGCGCGGCGTACCCGTTCACGAGCGCGTCCGGCCGGGCGCCCGCGCGCGCGAGCGCCGCGAGCTCGGCGAGGACCGGTGCGGCCAGCGACGCGGGAGGCGCGGCGACCGCACGTGCGGCCGGCGCGGGGGCGGGCTGGGCCGCGACCTCGGTGGTGCCGAGCCACCACGCGACGAGGCAGCCGAGCGCCGCGAGCCAGGTGCACGAGGCGAGCGGGTGCGCCTTCACGCGGGGGGGGCGACGGGCTCGCCCGGGCTCGAGGTGCGCGCTCGGCGTCACGGTGCCGCGTGTCGTAGCAGCCTTCGGCGCACGCCGCCCGCGGCCGCGCTCGCGCGCCGTCAGTGCCCGCCCTCGGCGACGAGGAAGCGCTCGGCCTCGAGCGCCGCCATGCAGCCCGTGCCCGCCGCGGTGATCGCCTGGCGGAAGTTCCAGTCGGCGACGTCGCCGGCGGCGAACACGCCGGGCACGTTGGTCTGCGTCGTCCCGGGCACGACCTTCAGGTAGCCGTTCGGGTGCGTCTCGAGCTGCCCCAGGAAGAGCTCCGTGAGCGGCGTGTGGCCGATGGCCACGAACAGCGCCTCGCACGGGTGCTCGCGGCGCGCGCCGGTCTTCAGGTCCTCGAGCACGACGGCCGTCACCTGGTCCTTCGCGACGTCGAGCACGTCCACGACGCGGTGGCTGAGGGCGAGCTTGACCTTGGGGTTCTCGCGCAGGCGCGCCTGCATCGCCTTCGAGGCGCGGAACTCGTCGCGCCGGTGCACGAGCGTGACCTCGCTGCACATGCCGGCGAGGTAGCTCGCCTCCTCGAGCGCCGTGTCACCGCCGCCCACGACGACGACCGGCTTGTCGCGGTAGAGCGCGCCGTCGCACACGGCGCAGGCGGAGACGCCGCGGTTCTTGAGCTCCGTCTCGTTCGGCAGGCCGAGGTAGTTGGCACGCGCCCCGGTCGCGATGACCACGGTGCGCGCGAGGTACACGTCGTCGTCGACCCACACCTTGAAGGGCCGCGCCGAGAGGTCGACCTTGGTCGCGTCGGCGGTGAGCAGCTCGGCGCCCTGGTGCTCGGCTTGGTCGCGGAAGCGGTTCATGAGCTCCGGGCCGGTGACGCCCTTCGGGAAGCCGGGGTAGTTCTCGACGTCGGTCGTGAACATGAGCTGGCCGCCGGGCACGAGGCCGCCGGCGCTGAAGCCCTCGATGCAGAGCGGCCGCAGGTTGGCGCGCGCCGCGTAGATCGCAGCGGTGAGGCCCGCGGGCCCGGAGCCGATGATGATGACGTTGCGGACCTTGTCGTCGCTCATGTCGCGTTGCCCGGTGATGAGGTCAGTGGATGTGGAACGTCGCGCCGAGCGCGATCTCGTTGAGGTTCGCCGTCAACTTGCCGCCGTTGACCACCTGGCGGCTGCGGTTGTCGGTCGTGAGGTCGCCCGAGATCGCCCGGATCGCGCCGGCGCCGCCGTTGTCCTGCGTGGTGTAGAAGGTGTGCTGGTAGGCCGCGCTGAGATCCACGAAGGAGAGGCGCACCGTGAGCCCGCCGCCCACGCCGCCGCGCATTCCCTGGGCGAAGTCCGGGTGCACGTAGGCGTCGTCGCCGCCCTTGCTCTCGACGAAGCCACCCACGCGCAGCGCGAGCAGGTCCGGGACGACGTTGTAGTCACCGCCCCAGCGCGCGCCGAAGACGTCGCGCCAGTTGTGCGGGATGTCGCCGGTCCGCGGCGCGTTGCCGGGCGTACCGACGATCGGTACGTCGGTGAGGCCGGCGTGGCACTGATCCGGGGTGCGATCCGTGCAGCCGAAGGCGAGCTCGAGCGCCTCGAACTGGCTGTTGTGCGCCCAGGTGAAGTCGACCTCGATGTCGAAGACCTCGCTCGCCATCGGGTCGAGCACACGGCCAGCCTGGTCGGTCGCCCACGCCTGGCTGTGCGCGTTCTTGCGCGGGTGCCGGTAGCGGACGCCGAGCTTCGCCTCCATCGGCACCGGCAGCACGGCGCGGCCCGCGTCCTCCTGGTCGGTGATGTTGGCGGGGTTCTCGGGCGCCGCGGGGTTCACCGCGCCACCGAGCGTGTAGTAGTTCGAGATCCCGTAGAGATCGACGTTGGCGCGCACGGCGTCGCTGTAGCGATACCAGGCGGCGAGCTGTACGCGCTCGTGGGGCGTCGCCTGCACGCCGACCACGATCCCGGGCACGAAGCCGTCGACCCCGTCGATGGTCGACTTCACGTCGCCCGTGAAGTCGTCGGGCTGCGGCGTGCCGCGGATGCCGCTCACCGCCTCGTTCATGCTCGAGAACTCGAGGCGCGCGACGCCCCACGTGAGCCCGACGCCGAAGGCGAACTCCTCGATCGGAGCGACACCCACGCTGACCGTCGGGAACAGGAGCAGGCTTTTGTCCGCGGTCATGAGGTAGCGGGTCGGCGCCGGGTGCTCGGTCTCGACGCCGAAGCGGTTCGCGTACGTGAGGCTCTCGGGCCAGGTCACGAGGCCCGCAGCGTGCGGCGCGACGACCCCGAAGCCGAGCGCCACCTTCTCGTGCAGCCGGATGTTCGCCGCGAGCTGCGGGTTCGGGATGGGCACGGTGTCCGAGCACACCGGACCGGGCGCAGGCTCCAGGCTCGAGCCGGGCGACGGGCGCACGCCGTTCTCGTCCATGCGGTCGAAGCACTGCGACCGGAAGAGGAAGTGCATGCCGACGTGGATGCCGTGCGCCTGGCTCGCGAGCCCCGCCGGGTTGTAGAAGAACGCGAGCGGGTCGTCGGCGCGCGCGAGCCAGGCCCCGCCGCGCCCCACCTGCACGACCCCGATGTCCGGGCTCTCGAGCCCGTTCGTGGCCCGCGCCGAGCCCGCGGCAGCGAGCACGGCGACGGCCGCCGAGAGGCCCGCGAGCCCCGCGCCGCGCGCACGCGCGGACGCCCCACCTCGCACCCGTCGCCGCTCGCCGGTGCCCATCATTTCACCGGGGAGGCCTTGAGCGCCGCCTTGCCCTGCTTCTCGTAGACGCGGAACTCGACGCGCTTGCAGCCCGCGTGGCGCTCGATGAGCGCGTCCTTGTTGCGCTGCAGCGTGCCGCGGAACTTCTCGTAGGTGAGCTTCTCGGCCGGCTCGCCGAGCTTCTGCTTCAGCGCCACGAACTCGTCGAAGACGCGCCGCCAGTCGGCCTCCTCGTCGAACTCGCCCCCCGCTTCGAGGGCCGCAGGCGCGGGGCCCTCGCCGACCGTGGTCGAGGCGGGCGCGCTCGCGCCGGAGTCGCGGCGCTTCGGGGGCGCCGGCAAGGGCCGCTTGGCACCGCCCTCCGCGGCGGGCGC
>JACRDA010000356.1 GCA_016212965.1 Myxococcales bacterium | reverse complement strand
TCGTCTCCCCCATCCGCGCGCAGCCGTGCGCAGGCCCGCGGCGGGGAGCCCGTGCAGGCACGACACCTCCCGGGCCTGGGCACGGCGAGCACGGATTTGGGGGAGACGGCCGCGCGCAGCGCGGCCGAGAGGGGGCAGCCCCACTTCGGCGCGCGCACGAGCGATTGGCAGAGCACCGACCCGGCGCTCGGCCCGACCGATGCGATGGCCTCCGGAGTCGAGCAGGTGGCGCAATGATGCCCAAGAGCTTCGCGTGCCCGTGCTGTGGCTGCCTGACTCTCGATGAGGCACCGCCGGGAACCTTTGCAGTCTGCCCGGTCTGTGACTGGGAAGACGACGACGTGCAATGCGGCGATCCGAGCTACCGGGGCGGAGCCAACGGCGTCAGCCTCGACGAAGCTCGCGCGAACTTCCGAGCCTTCGGCGCAGTCACGACCGAAGCCGTGGCGCGAGTCCGACTACCCAGACCGAATGAGGTTCCGCCGAGTTGAACCGCGCGATTCGCGCCGCTGCAAGGGCAGGCACGCGACCGTGGCCGCCAACGCGTCCGGAGCGCGGTGGTGCGCGACGGCCTCGGGGCCGCGCCGCCCGCGCGACGCAGCGTCAGGGCGCGAGGCGCACGAGCGCGCGGCCGTCCCAGCGGTAGCGCTCGTGCTCGCACCCCGTCCACGCCGCGACGCCGGGCGGGACGTAGCCGTGCAGGATGGCGCGCATCTCGCAGCCCCCCTCGACGATCACGAGATCGAGCGCCTGCTGGCCCGCCGCCTGCGCGAAGCGGGGCTCGGCGTCCATGTTGCCGTGCCCGTGGCTGTGAGCGCAGTCGGGCGGTACGAACGAGCACGCGGCGCGGCGGAGCACCTCGCGCGTGCCGACGAAGGCGACGACCTCGACGGGGCGCTCGCAACACTTCGTCGGCGCGGCCGCGCGCGGACGCACGCACACCGCCTCGCAGGGCGGGGCGCCGGTGAGCTCCACCCAGCTGCACTCCGCGAAGCCGGCGGGGGTCGCCACGGGCGCGCACTCGGCAGCGGCGCGGACGGGGGTCGACGCCGTCGCGCGCGGCTCTCCGCTCGCCGACTCGCTCGGCTCGGCGGTCGGCGCCGGCGCGTCGCGAGAGGCCGTCTCTGCCGGCGCTGGCAGCTCGGCGCCCGTCGCGGACCCGCGAGCCGTCGGTATCCGGATCGCGGCCGTCACGGTGGGCGAGCTCGGCGCTGCGGGCGGGTCGCAGCCCCCCACGCACGCGGCGACGGCGAGGAGCACGAGCGCTGCCCAGCGCCCTCTTGCTCGAGCCGGCATGCGCGCAGCCTATGGGCGGCCTAGGCCGCCGTCCACCGGCGTGTCCTGCCTGCGGCTCGGGTCGGAGCATGAACGCGGATTTCGCCAGCGCGGTCGTCGCTACCGGTCTGGCCGAACCGCTGCGGATCGGGCATCCTTTCCACCGTGCACCCGCAAGCGAGCGACCCAACCTCGCCCATCCCGAGCGCCCCGTTCGATGACCTCGACCTCGACCGACCTGAGGACGAGGAAGAGTGGGAGCGGCGCGTGATGGCGCTGGCCGCCGCGCGGATCGCCGCCGAGCGTGTCCGCCTCGAGCGGCTCGGCATCATCGACGCGAACGGTGACCTCGTCTCGCGCGAGTTGCCGCCCGACATGCGCCCTGAGTCGGACACGACGGTCGAGACCGGCTGACGCGACGATGGCGGCGCGCCGGCGCATGATCGTGGTCGCCGGCCCACCGGGCAGCGGGAAGTCGCGGTACTTCCCGCTCACGGCGTTCGGCGTCGATGCGTTCAACATCGACGACCGCTGCGCGCAGATCCTCGGCAGCTATCGCGCCATCCCGCGCGACGTCCGCCGCGCCGTCGCGAAGGAGTGCGAGCGCTTCGTCCTCGATCACATCGCGCGGCGGGAGTCGTTCGCGGTCGAGACGACGCTCCGAACGACGGCCGCGATCGAGCAGGCGGAGCTCGCGCGCGAAGGCGGCTTCGCGACCCAGATGCGCTTCGTCGCGACCGACTCGATCGCCGAGAACGTCACGCGCGTTCTCCAGCGCGCGCAGGCTGGCGGTCACGGCGCCTCCGAGCGCGAGATCCGCGCGATCCACGCGGCGAGCGTCTCGAACCTCCGACGTGCCATCGCGACGTTCGAGCGCGTCCGGGTCTACGACTCGACGGCGCGGTGGACGCCGCCGCGGCTCGTCGCCGTCGCACGCGGCGGCCGCGTCGCTCGCCAGGGTGCGACGCCTTCGTGGCTCGAGGCCGCGCTCGCGGATCGCGATGCCTGACGCGTCCCAGCCGGCACCAGCCGCGCACCGCTCTGCCGCGCGCCCTGCGCGCCCCCTCCTCATCTTGGCGCGCTTGGCGTCTTGGCGGTTGGCCTCTGGGTCGGCTGTCCCCAGCGCCGCCTTCTTCCCTTCTGTCCTTCTGTTCTTCTTGTGAATCCTCCGGGAAATCTCGCAGCCTCAGCTCCGCTTCACCGAGAACCCCGCGAAGGACTGCATCACGCTCATGAGCTCGATGCGGTTGACGTTCACGTGCGCGGGCAGGGTCGTGCAGAAGTGGATGGTCTCGGCGATGTCCTCGGCGCGGAGCGCGGGCACGCCCGCGTAGACCGCGCTCGCCTTCGCCTCGTCGCCCTTGAAGCGCACGAGCGAGAAGTCGGTCTCGACCATGCCCGGCTCGACGTTCGTGACGCGCACGCGCTTGCCGGCGAGATCGGCGCGCAGGTTGAGCGAGAACTGCTCCACGAAGGCCTTGACCCCGCCGTAGACGTTGCCGCCCGGGTAGGGGTACGTGCCGGCGACCGAGCCGAGGTTGACGACGTGGCCGCGGTCGCGCGCGACCATGCCGGGGAGCACGGCGCGCGTGACGTACATCAGGCCCTTGACGTTGGTGTCGACCATCGCGTCCCAGTCGTCGAGGTCGGCCTCGTGCGCGGGCTCGAGGCCGAGCGCGCCGCCGGCGTTGTTGACGAGGATGGTGACCGCCGCGAACTCGGCGGGCAGCTCGGCGAGCGCGCGGAGCGTCGGCTCGCGCTCGCGCACGTCGAGTGCGAGCGCGAGCGCCGGTACGCCGAGCTCTTGGGCGAGGGCGTCGAGGCGCTCCTTGCGGCGCGCGACGAGCACGAGGCGCGCGCCGTCCGCTGCGAAGCGGCGCGCCACCGCAGCGCCGATCCCCGAGGACGCTCCGGTGACGAGGACGACGTGGTCGCTGGGGGGCGAGCTCATGGCCCTGCCCTAGGGCCGCGCCTCGGCGACGTCGAGAGCGTTCCGCGCGCTCGGCCGAGAGGCTGGCCGTACGAACGTGCCCCGCGGCCCGCGCCGCGCGCTCCGCCGCTCCGCGGCACCGGCACGGGCCTTGCCTGCGCCGCGCGCTCGGAGGTTCGAGATGGCGACGATCGGCGTGCTGTACGCGACACGACACGGACATGCGGGGAAGATCGCGGAGCGCATCGCGCACCAGTTGCGCGAGGGCGGGCACGACGTGCGCGTGGTCCGCTGCCCGGTGCTGTTTCCGCCGAAGCTCGACGTCGCGTCGCTCGACGCCGTGGTGCTCGGCGGGTCGATGTACCTGCGCCATCACCCGCCCGAGCTCGGCCGCTTCATCCGCCGCCACAGAAAGGAGCTCGAGGCGCGGCCGACCGCGTTCTTCTCGGTCAGCCTGAGCGCCGCGTCGACGAACGCCACGCTCCGCGACTCGGTGCGCCGGCTCGTCGACGCCCGCTTCGCCCGCACCGGGTGGAAGCCCGCGCGGACGGCCCTCTTCGGCGGGGAGCTCGCCTACACGCGCTATCCCTTGCCCCTGCGGCTCGTGATGCGCGCCATCGCGTGGCGCGGCGGCGGGCCGACCGACACCTCGCGCGACCACGTCCTGACCGACTGGCAGGCCGTCGCGGCCTTCGCGGACGAGGTCGGCGTGCTCGCGGCGGAGCGGACCGGCGGACGACGGGCCGCCTGAGCGGCACTCGCGGCGGAGCGGACCGGCGGACGACGGGCCGCCTGAGCGCCACAATCCGGCGCTTCCGGTGTAGGCTACGCCCCCGTGAAATCACCGCATCCGCACGACGTCGCCCTGCTCTGCAACCCGCGCGCCGGCGGCCGCTGGCGCGTGCTGGCCGACGTGCTCGACAGCGACGAGGCGAAGGCCGCGCACCGCATCGTCACGGACGACATCCGCGACGTGCACGAGGCGATCGCGGGCCTCGGCCAGCGCGTGAAGCTGCTCTGCATCTACGGCGGCGACGGCACCATCTACCGGGTCATCAACGAGCTCCTGCGCAACCCGGCCATCGCGCCGCCGCGCCTGGCGCTGCTCGGCGGCGGCACCATGAACGTGACCGCGACCTGGTGCGGCATGTCGAGCTCGCCGGGCGAGAACTTCCGCCAGGTGATGCGCGCCTACATGGCCGATCAGCTCCTGTGGCGCGAGGTGCCGCTGCTCGGCATCACCCAGCAGGGCGAGACCTCGTACGGCTTCACCTTCGGCCTCGGGCCGGTCGTGCGCATCCTGCAGTACTACGAGTCGGGCAAGAAGACGCACGCGCGCGCCATCGCCGTCGCGCTCCAGTCGGCCGTGGGCGCGCTCGGCGGCGTGCCGCGCGACTTCCAGCCGATCCTGCGCGACATGGAGGCCACCGTGACGGCCGACGGCGAGCGGATGC
Organism: Myxococcales bacterium; assembly: GCA_016212965.1. Taxonomy (GTDB): domain Bacteria; phylum Myxococcota_A; class Polyangia; order Polyangiales; family Polyangiaceae; genus JACRDA01. The sequence goes on along the minus strand of JACRDA010000356.1, from coordinate 577 downwards.
CCTTCGACCGCTGGGCCGCCGTCTTCGCGAACGTGACCGGGACCATCAATCCCTTCGTCGTGCCGTTCGTGGGCGACCGCACCCGCGACAGCTACCACCTCCTGTCCTACGCGATCTCGCCGCGCGAGCTCGCCATCATGCTGCCGCTGCTCATCCGCGGCATGCTGCCGATGGACCCGCGCTCCTTCCTGCACCCGGTCTCGGTCTGGCGGCAGGCCCTCTTGTCGCTGCTCGGCAAGGGCGGGCTGCCCACCGATCCGCGCTACGTGAACCGCTCCACGCGCAACCTCGTGGTCGAGACCTCCGAGTCGCACTTCACGATCGACGGCGAGGTCTTCCCCTCGACCGATCGGCGCTTCGAGGTGAACCTCGGTCCGACGCTCAACCTCGCCACGCTCGCGGTGCGAAGGCGCGACCTGAAGCGCGCGCCCACGCCGCATCCCATCGAGGGGCACGCGCCGGCCGAGGTCCTCGCCGAGGACGAGCCCCCACGGCGGGCGCTCCCCGACGACGCCGAAGGCCGGCGCTAGCGCCCGCGGCGGCGCAGGCCCACGAGCGCGCCCGCGAGGGCGACGAG
>JACRDA010000359.1 GCA_016212965.1 Myxococcales bacterium | reverse complement strand
GCGCCGGCGTCCGGCTCGCTCGTTGCGCTCGGGTCGGGCAAGAGCGCGCCCGGGAGCTTGCGCTGCCGCTTCGTGAGCTCCTGGAGCTTCTCGGCGTCGATCTCGAGGTAGGCGCTCGCACCCTGGACCACGCGATAGGTCTCGCCCTCGTAGCTGGCGCTCGGCCCCTGCCCGCCCGCGTCGTGCTCCACCTTGAGCCGGAAGTGGTCGTCGGTGGCGGACTCGAAGGCGAAGCCGGACTCCGGCGCCTCGGGGTCGAAGTTCACGAACACGCCCTGGGGCGTGGTCCGGATACCGATGCCGGGCGTGCCGTCGGCGAGGAGCACCTCGTCGTAGCTGCGCCCGTCGACGATGCGCAGGGTGTGCTGGGGCGTGACCTCGCGCGTGCCCTCGGTGAGCTCGCGGCGCAGGATGACCGCGCTGCGCACGTAGAGCTGCAGGAGCGCGATGTCCTCGCTCGTGAGGCTGTGCTCCTCGAGCAGCGCGCGGGTGAGCGGGATCCGCCGGCGCGTCTCGCTGCGGGACGCGGACGCGGACACCGACGCCGACGGCGCGCTCGGCTGGCGCGCGCCCTTGCTGTCGGCGGCGCCGCTGCTGCAGGCGCCGAGCGCGATGGTGAGCGCCATGGCGACGACGGCTCCGCGGATCCTCATGGCGGCCACCATAGCGCAGCCCGGCCAGAGCGCCCACGCCGGTCAACGCGCGCGGCGGTAGAGCACGAGGTAGCGCAGCGCCGGCGGGGTCGCGACGACCACCGGCTCGAAATCGTCCGCCATGCCGGGGCCGAGGGCGACCCAGCGCTCGACGCCGCGCGCGAACGGGCTCTCGGTCCAGGGCGCGGCGAGCTCGCCGTCGCGCGAGAGGAGCAGGACGAGCGTGTCGACCCGGCGCGCCTCGAGGAGCATGGCGGGGATCGGCCGCGTCGTGTGGCCGCCGGGGAGCGCGGCGACCGCCGGGTCGGTGACCCCGGCGAAGTCGACGATCGTCGCGTCGGTGGCGGCGCCGAGCCACCCGATGTCGAGCGCCCCCACGACCGCGCGCCCCGCAAGCACCGGCTCGAGCTCGCGCACGAGCGCGCGCCGGTCGGCCCCGACGCGCGCCGCGGCCGGGCCGCGCACCGCAAGGAGGTAGATCTCGCCCGCGAGCGCGAGCGCGAGGCGCCCGCCCGCGAACGGGAGCGCGGCGTGCTCGAGGCTCGCCGCTGCGACGACGACCACGGCCGGAAGGACGGGCACCACGAGCCGCGCCAGGGGCATCCAGTCGCCGCCGGCCACCGCGACCGCGAGGAAATGCACGAGCACCGCGACCGCGAGGCCCCGCACCCAGCCGGGCAGCTTCCACCACGCGAGCGCGGCGAGTCCGCCCGTGAGGAGCCACGCGCCGAGCGCGTAGCTCGCGCCGTGGGTGAGGTCGCTCGGCTTGGCCGCGAGCGACAGCGGCAGCGCGCGCCCGAAGACCGCGAACCGCACGAGGGCCGCGGCGAGCCACGGCACGACGGCGAGCGCGAGCGCGACGGCCCGCTCCCTCGGGGAGCGTGGAGCCTCGTCCTCGGCGCCGCGTCGCGGCGGACCGAGCGCGAGCGCGACCGCGAAGGGCAACGCCTCGGGTCGGAGCCAGGCGAGCAGGCCCGCACAGGCCGCCATGGTGCGCTCGCGCCGCGCCGCCCGGAGCGCGACCGCGGCCGCTCCGAGGCCGAGCGCGACGCCCGTCTCCATGCCCGCTGCCGCCCAGGCCGCGAGCGGCGCGGAGCCGGCGACGAGCAGGAGCGCGAGCCAGCGACGACGGCGCACCCCGAGCCGGCGGATGCACAGGCCGAGCGCCGCCGCGCCGAGCGCCCACGCCGCGAGGCCGAGCACCTTCGCGGCGAGGAGCGCCGTCGCGGGCCCGCCACCCGCGAACGGCGCGAGCAGGTAGGGCCACCCGAGCGGCGTCACGCCGTCCGTGACCGGTCCGCTCGCGTTGAAGCGATAGCCGTGCCCCGCGGCGAGGTGAGCGGCGTAGCGAGCGGCGATGAGCGCGTCGTCGACCGTGAAATCGGCGAGGTAGACGGCGAGCGGCAGGGCGCACCCGAGGCCCGCTGCCGCGGCCCCGAGCCGCCCCATCGAGCCCCCGCCCGCGCTCACGGTCGGTAGGGCATCGTGTACCCGGGCCGACGCAGCGCGTGCGCCTCGAAGTAGGCCTCGAGCTCGGCGCGCCGCTCCGCCGCGTCCGGGCGCTCGTCGAAGAGGTTGGCGCGCTCGTCGGGGTCGTTCGCGAGGTCGTAGAGCTCGTTCGTGCCGAGCTTGGCGTCGACGAGCAGCTTCAGGCCGTCGCGGAAGATCATGCCGCGCTGCTGCCGCCCGCTCTCGAGGACCACCGGCCGCTCGAGCTCGGGCGACTCGCCGCGCAGGAACGGCACCAGGCTCTGGCCCATGAAGCGCGCGGGCGTCGGGGCGCCGAACAGATCGAGGATCGTGGGCCCGAGGTCGGCGAGCGACACCGCGGCGGGCACCACGCGCGGCGCGAGCGCGCCGCCCCAGAACACGAGCGGCACGTGCACGAGCTCGTCGTGGAGCGTGACCGCGTGCTCCTTCGTGCCGTGAAAGTCGTGGGGCTCGCCGAACGCCTCGCCGTGATCGCCCGTCACGATGAGGACGGTGCGGTCGAGCAGCCCGCGCTCGCGCACCGCCGCGGCAACCCTGGCGAGATCGCGGTCCACGATCGCGACCTCGCGGACGTAGCGCTCGAAGGTCGTGCCCCGAGTGCCGCCCCGATCGTACGGGGCGTGCGGCTCGAAGTAATGCGTGTAGAGAAAGAGCCCCTCCGCGCCCACGGTGGCGAGCCGCGCGACGATGTCGTCGGTGAGGCTCGCCGACGCCCGGCCGGTCGCGAGGCCCGTGCCGATCGACTCCTCGAAGTCGTTCGTGAGCCCGTACTTGTCTGCGAGGCCCGTGCCGGACATCACGACCGCCGTGCGCCCGCCCGCCCGGGCGACGAGCGACTGGAGGCGCGGCGTGTCGTCGGCGTGGGGGAAGAGCTTCTGCCGGCCGCCGCCCGTCTGCTCCGTCCAGTAGAGCTGCGAGTAGAAGCGCCCGGTGAACATCGCGGCAAGCGACGGCACGGTGGCGCCCGAGGGCGCGCGCGCGCTCGTGAAGCTCACCCCCTCGGCCGCGAGCCGGTGGAGCGTGGGGAGCTCGGCCGCGTAGTCACCGGAGTCGACGAGCTCGTGTCGCAGGGCATCGATCGAGAGCAGCAGCACGACCGGCCCCGGGCCGGCGAGCGGCGCTCCGGTCGGCGGCACGTCCGGCAGGCCCGTGCGGTCGCGAAACCACGCGCCCGCGACCTCTGCCCCCGCGCCCGCGCCGACCCCGAGCCGCGAGAGGAAGGGTGCGAGTGCCGCGCCGGGGATCCGGTAGAGCTCCGCCATCACGACGCCGCTCGGGTGGACGACGACGGCGTAGCCGGCGCCGAGACAGAGCGCCGCCTGCACCGCGAGGACGGGTGCCCCGCGCGTCCGGCCGAGCCAGCCGAGCGCGCGCGGCAGCTCGAGCCCGGCGAGCGCGCCCGCGAGCAACGTCGCGGCACCGCCGAGCGCGAAGAGGTGCACCCCGAGGTAGTTGCGCGCGAAGAGGGCGTTGTTGACGACCGCCGCCCCGAGCGCGCCGGCGGCGAGCACGAGCCGCAGCTTGCCGCGGCCGAGGAGCGTCGCCACGAGCGCCGCGGCCGGGATGCAGCCGCTCGCGACGAGCGCGGCGGCGACGGACTTCACCCCGCGCGGGTCGCCCGCCACGCCCTGCAGATCGTCGCGCAGCACGAGCACGCCGACCGCCGCTGCGAGTGCGTACATCGCGAGGTAGCGCCACGCGGTCGCGCGCGGCCCGAAGCGGAGCCAGGCGCCGGCGGCCCCGGCGAGCAGCAGGCCGACCGCCGCTGCCTGCCCGAGGTCGAAGGCGTGGGCCGCGAGGCGCACGCCGACCCCGCCGCGCGGCAGGCCGACGCGGACGCTCGCGAACGCCACGTCCACGAGCGCGCACAGGAGCCACGCGAGGAGGATCGCGCGCGGCGCGCCGAGCACGGGGCGCGCCGCGCGGGCCTGCGCGCGCTGCGCCGACCCGCCTGCTCCGCTCTCTGCGCCCGTGCTCACGGCCGTCCGGTCCCGCTCTCTCGGGCCCTCATAGCACAGGCCACCTGCGCTCGCGGGGCCGTGGTGTTGACGCGCGTCGTACGCGCGGGCTTGAATCCGCGCGGTGGCAGAGTTTTTCACGCGCCTCATCAGCTTCGTGACGTCGGCGCGCGTCGTCCGTGACACGGTGCACGCCCTGCGCGATGGCGACGGCAGATTGCGTGTCGGCGCGCTCGTCGAGCACGGCCGCAAGCTCGTGGTCGCGCTCGTGCTCGTCGCGGCCGTCGCGCTCTTCGCGAGCAAGGTCTCGCCCCACTACCCGATCGACAAGTGGCTGTTCTGGATCTACGCGCGGCTCTGGCTCTGGAGCCTCGGCTTCGCGCTCGCGTGCCTCTCGGCGGGGCACCTCGTCGTCGGCTGGCTCTTCCCGCGCGGCCTCGCGCTCCGGCCGCGCCTCATGCTGAGCGCGGCGAGCGGCGTGCTCGTGTTCTTCCTCGGGACCTTCGTCGCAGGACTTCTGCACGCCTACGGGCCGGCGTTCGCGGTCGGCTACCCGCTCGCGCTCGTCGCGGCGGGCGCGGTGCCGCTGTGGCGCCGGCTGCGCCGCGTGGTGCCGCGCCTCCGGGCCGCGCGCCGGCGCGCTCCCCGCGCGCCGTGGTGGGCCTGGCCCATCGGCGCGTTCGGCCTCTTCTGCCTCGGCGCCGTCTACTTCATGATCCTGACGCCGCGGAACGTCGCCTTCGACTCGCACTTCTACCACCTCGGCCTGGCGCAGCAGTACGCCGCCGAGGGTGCCATCCTGCCCTCCGCCGAGGGCTGGCTCAGCGCCGCGATTCCCCAGCTCGCGAGCGTGCTCTACACCTGGACCCTGCTCGTCCCGGGCATGCCGATGGTCGAGCGCGTGCTGCTCGCCGGGCACCTCGAGTTCGTGCTCTTCCTCTTCACGCTCGCAAGCATGCCCGTGCTCGTGCGCTGGCTCGTGCCGGGCGCACGCACCGGGCTCGCCTGGGTCGCGCTCTTCCTCTTTCCGGGGATCTTCCTCTACGACTCCAACCTGTCGACGGCCGCCGACCACATCACGGCCCTCTGGGGCATCCCCATCTACTACTTCTTCGTGCGGGCCTGGCGCGCGCTCGAGCCGCGGCACTGCATCGCATTCGCGGCGATGGTGTCGGGTGCCCTGCTCACGAAGTACCAGGGCGCGCAGCTCGCCCTCTTCCCGGTGGCCGGCATCGTGCTCCGGGCGCTCTACCTCGGGGGTCGTACCGGCCTCGCGCGCCTGCGCTCCAAGCCGGGCGCCGCGCACGCGCCGCTCGATCTGCGGTTCCTGACCGGACCGGCGGCGGCGCTCTGCGCCGGGCTCGTCCTCACCGCGCCGCACTGGCTCAAGAACTGGGCGTGGTACGGCGATCCGCTCTACCCGTACCTGCACAAGGTCTTCAAGGTCCACCCCTGGGCCTCCGACGCCGCGGCGACCTTCGACGACTACTTCAACGGCCAGCAGGTCGGCGACTGGCGCCCCAAGGGCACGCTCGGCGCGCGCCTCAAGGAGACCCTGCTCGCGCTCTACGAGTTCTCCTTCAAGCCGAACGACTGGCCGAAGTTCCACGGCAAGGTGCCCATCTTCGGCTCGCTCTTCACGCTCGGCGTCTTCGCCCTGCCCCTGCTCAAGAAGACGGCGCGAACCTGGGGGCTCGTGGCGGCCGCCCACCTCGCCGTCTTCCAGTGGTACTGGACCATGCACCAGGACCGCTACCTGCAGGTGAGCCTGCCCTGGATGGCGTGCGTGGTCGCCGCCGTGCTCGTCCTCGTGTGGCGCAGCGGCTGGCTCGCGCGCGGGGCCGGGAGCCTGCTCGTCGGCTTGCAGATCGTCTGGGGCGGCGACGTGTACTTCTTCGGCACGCACGCCATGGCCGGCGGCTCGCCCGTGCGCATCGTGAGCGAGCTCCTCGGGCAGGGCTACAAGAAGAAGTACGAGGGCCGGCTCGAGCTCTCGACCGAGTTCAGCCGCGTCGCAGGCCTGCTCCCCCCGGGCGCGCGCGTGCTGAATCACGAGGAGAACCGCCGCCTCGGTCTGTGGCGCAGCGTGGTGTCGGACTTCGTGCCCTGGCAGTACGGCCTGCGCTGGGGCGAGCTCGACTCGCCGCGCGCCATGCACGACCGGCTCGTCGAGCTCGGCGTGACGCACCTGCTCTACCGCGCGAGCACGAGCCGCGGCTTCGACAACCTCGCCGGCGATCTGCGCTTCTTCGAGTACGTGACGAACTGGGCCGAGGCGCCGCGCTCCACCGGCTCCCGCCTGCTCGCCGAGGTCGCCGCGGAGCCGCCCGAGGGGCCGTTCGTCAACCGGGTGGCCTACCTCGGCTGCGGCAACCTGTACGCGCGGGGCCTGCACGACCTCAACGCGCTCACGGTGTTCGACAAGTGGCAGAAGGGCACGCCGAAGCTCCCCGCCGAGGTACCGGCGCCCGGCGACGAGGCCGGCCTCGAGGCACTGCTCGCCGCGGCGGACTTCGTCGTCGTCGGCCTCGGGTGCAAGCCGGCGCTCCCGGCCGGCGCGCTCGCGGGCTTCACGCAGGCGGCGACGCGCAACAAGGAGCAGCTCTGGATCCGCAAGCGCCCGGGGCGCGCGGACGAGGCGCCGGCCCCGGCGCCCCGGCCGGCCACGCCGGGCACCGGCGTACCCGACGACGGCGACGAGCTCGACGCGCCCTGAGCCATGCGGTGGGCGAGCCCCAAGGCCCACCGCGTGCTCGCCCTCGCGGGCGCCGCGATGCTCGCGCTCCGCCTGTGCGCCGTCTTCGGCGCCGCCGAGCCCGACGGCGACGCCTACGGGCACCTCCACATCGCCCGGGCCCTGTGCGAAGATCCGACGAACCTCCGCGCCCACTGGGTCTGGTTGCCGGGCTGGCACTACGCGCTCGCGGGCTGGGTCGCGCTCGGGGGCACGCACACGGGCGTGCGCCTCGCCGTCGCGCTCCTCCAGACGCTGGCGCCCTTCGTCCTTCACGCCTGGATCGCGCGACGCGACGAGCGCGTCGCGCTGCTCGCAGGCCTCGCTTTCACGCTCGCGCCTCTCCCCAACGTGCTCGGCGTGTCCGCCCAGCCCGAGGCGCCCTTCTCGTGGCTGCTCCTCGGCGCGACGGTGGCCCTCGCGCGCGGCCGCGGCGTCCTCGCGGGCGTGCTCCTCGCGCTCGCGAGCCTCGTTCGGTACGAGGCATGGGGCGCCGTCGGCTGCCTCGTCGCGTGGGCGGTCGTCGCGCGCCTGCGGCGGCGGCCGGGCCCGCCCCTCGTCGCAGGGCTCGTCCCCCTCGGCGCCATCGTCGCGTGGATCGTGCTCCGGCGCGTCGGCGACGGGAGCTGGCTCTGGTTCGTCGCACACACGCGCGACTTCGCCGGCGGCATTCGCGACGCGAGCCCCCTGCCCGGCTGGGTCGACACGTGGCTCCTGCCGCTCTGGATCGCGTGGCGGGCCTTCGGGCCCGCCGTCGTGCTCGTGCCGCTCGAGCTCGCGCGCGCGCTCCGCACGGTGCGCGCCGTGCCCGTGCCGTGGCTGGTCCCCGGCGGCGCGTTTCTCTTCCTCACCGCGGGCTATCTAGCCGGCGGCGTGCTCGCGCTGCCGCGCTACCTCACCGCCTTCACGCCGTTCGCGTGCGTGGCGGCGGCCGACGCCGCGCTCGCGCTCGGTCGCTCGGGGCGGCGAGCACGGCTCGTGGCGGCGGGCGGCCTGCTCGTTGCGCTCGGGGCGACGACGGCGTGGTGGTACGCGCGGCTCGACTGGGGGTGAGGGCCGCGTCGCCCGTCACCGCGCCCCGCACACCCACGCGTACGTCCGCGCCAGCCCCTCCGCGAGGGGCGTCGTCGCGCGCCAGCCGAGCACGCGCGCGGTCTTGTCGGGGTTGGCGACGCGCACGCTCCCCGCCGTCCAGTCGGCCGGGCCGTGGGTCGGTGGCAGGTCCTTGCCGCTCACGCGCACGATGGCGTCGACGAGCTCGTTCACGCTCGTCGCCCGCCCGCTCCCGATGTTGAGCACCTCGCCCGACACGTCGCGCTCGAGCGCCGCGAGCGTCGCCTCCACGGCGTCGTCCACGTAGACGTAGTCGAGGCGCTGCTCGCCGTCGCCGTAGACGACCGGGCCGACCCCGGCGAGCAGCCGCTCGAAGCTCTTCACGATGACACTCTTGTAGCCCATGCCCGCGAACTGCTTCGGGCCGTAGACGAACAGGTAGCGGAGCACGTTGTAGGCGAAGCCGTGCTCGCGCGCGGCCCAGGCCGTGAGGTGCTCGCCCGCGAGCTTCGAGATGCCGTAGACGGTGCGCGGCTCGGGACGCTCCGCCTCGTCGAAGGGCGCGCCCGCGACGCGTCCGTAGGCGTAGAGCGACGACGTGAAGACGACCTTGCGCACGCCCGCCTTGCCCGCGAGCTCGAGCAGGGTCGCCGTCCCGGCGACGTTCGCGGCGAGCACGCGCGCCGGCTCGTCCTTGCTCTGGTTGTGCTTCTCGGCGGCGAGGTGGAAGAGGTAGCGCGCGCCCGCCAGCACGCGGGCGAGCTCGTCCGCGCAGTCCGTGCCGAGGCAGTGCTTCACCAGCGTGAGCCGCGGCAGCGCCGCGAGGTTCGCGCGGTCGCCGTAGCGCAGGCTGTCGACCACCGTGACCTCGGCCGCCCCACGCGCCAAGAGGGCCGCACAGAGGTGCGAGCCGATGAACCCCGCGCCGCCCGTGACCACCACCTTCTCGCCCGCGATGCGCTCGCTCATGGCGCGCATCGTAGCCCGCCGGGGCCCGGTCGTGGGCCTCGCGGGACAGCCGCGCTGCGATGTTGTACGGTCCGCCCGCTTCGGCGCCATCGAGTGAGCGGCCCGGCGCCCCGGCCCCTCGTCACCCTGCGGCCGCAGACCGCTTCAGCATGACGGACTTCGAGCTTTCGGTCATCGCCCCGTGCTTCAACGAGGAGCTCAACGTCCCCGAGCTCACCCGCCGCGTGCTCGGCGTGTTCGACCGCGGCAAGCTCGCGGGCGAGCTCATTCTCGTCGACGACGGGAGCCGGGACGCGACGGCGCGGGTCATCGCCGACCTCGCCGAGCAGCACCCCGGCCGGGTCGTCGGGCGCTTCCACCCCGACAACCGCGGCATCGCCCACGCCTGGAAGACCGGCGTCGCGGCGGCGCGCGCGCCCGTCGTGGCCGTCATCGACAGCGATCTGCAGTACCAGCCCGAGGACCTCCTGCGCCTGTACCGCGAGCTCTTCGAGCACTCGGTCGACGTCGTGCAGGGCTGGCGCAGCCCGGTCGGCCGCGCCCGGGGCGCGCGCTACCACCTGAGCCGCGGCTTCAACACGCTGCTCAACGGCGCCTTCGGCATGCACCTGCGCGACAACAAGAGCGGCTTCGTCGTGTGCGCCAAGGAGGTGCTCGAGGATCTGCTCACCTACGAGGGCCACTACTACTACTGGCAGAGCTTCGTCATGGTGGCGGCCCACGCCAAGGGCTACTCGTACAAGGAGGTCGAGACCCTGTTCGAGAACCGGCGTGCCGGGCAGAGCTTCCTCGACAACACGGCCTACCGCGCCGCGGCCCGCTCGCTCGTGGACCTCGGGCGCGCCGCCTGGGAGTACCGCTTCGTGCGCCGCGTGGCGGACGTGAGCGAGCAATTCCTGCGCCGCCACCCGATCCTCGACCGCACGCCGCCGAAGTCTCCGCTGCGCAAGGCCGCCTGGCAGGGCTACCTCGCGACCTTCAACGAGACGCACTGGATGATCACGCGCGACGTGGAGCACTACTACGAGCTCTTGCAGAAGACGCAGTGGCTCGGGGCGAGCGAGCTCTGCGAGCTCCAGGACGAGAAGCTCCGACGGCTGGTGCGCCACGCCTACCGCAACGTGCCGTACTACCGCGAGCGGCTGCGCGCGGCGGGCGTGCGACCCGAGGACGTGCGCGGCCAGGCCGACCTCCACAAGCTGCCGTTTCTCACGAAGCAGGACGTGCGCGACCACATCTACTTCGACATCCTGAGCGAGAACCACGACAAGAATCAGGTGCTGCGCATCTCGACGAGCGGCAGCACCGGCGAGCCCTTCGTGTGTTACGCGGACCGCGCGCAGCTCGAGTTTCGCTGGGCCGCGACGCTGCGCTCGCAGGAATGGACCGGCTACCAGTTCGGCGACCCGTGCGTGCGCCTGTGGCACCAGACGCTCGGCATGTCGAAGTCGCAGGCGTGGCGCGAGCAGCTCGACGCGAGCCTGACACGGCGGAAGTTCATCCCGGTCTTCGAGATGAGCGACGCCAAGCTCGAGGCCATGGTGAAGGCCATCGAGGCGCACGAGCCGACCCTCATCGACGGCTACGCCGAAGCGCTCGACCTGCTCGCGCACTACGTCAAGAGCCGGGGCGGCTCGAAGCTCCGGCCGAAGGGCGTGATGACGAGCGCGCAGACCCTGCCCGAGGCGAGCCGCCGGCTCATCGAGGAGGCCTTCGGCTGCAAGGTCTTCGACAAGTATGGCTCGCGCGAGTTCTCGGGCATCGCTTACGAGTGCGAGGCGCACACCGGCCACCACGTCGTCGGTGAGGGCTACATCGTCGAGGTGCTGCGCGACGGCGTGCCGGCGCGCCCGGGCGAGGTCGGCGAGGTCGTCATCACCGACCTCAACAACTACTGCCTGCCGTTCATCCGCTACCGCATCGGCGATCTGGCGGTGGCGCGCGACCCGTCCTTCGTGTGCCCGTGCGGGCGGGGCCTGCCGCTCATCGGCGCGATCGAGGGCCGCGTGCAGTCGATCATCGTGGGGACGCACGGGCGCTACGTGCCGGGCACCTTCTTCGCGCACCTGCTGAAGGAGTACGACCACGCGATCCGCCTCTTTCAGGTGGTGCAGGACCGGCCGGGCGCCTTCACTTTCCGCGTCGTCCGGGGCGGCCGCTATTCGGACGACACGCTCGCCGAGATCCTGCGCACCTTCCGCGAGTACCTCGGCGCGGATCTCGCCGTCGAGGTCGAGTTCGTCGACAACGTCGAGCTCATCCGCACCGGCAAGCGCCTGGCGAGCGTGTCGCGCCTGAAGGTCGACTTCCAGGAGCGCGCCCCCGAGCGCGTCGCCGCCGACGCGGGCGCGACCGACGCCCACCGCTGACCCACGCGAGCCCATCATGCGCCCACGGACCCCCGCAGAAGTCGAACGCTGGAACGACAACCTCGCCGAGGAGCACGACATCGACGACTACTACGCCCACTCGGGCGTGCTCATCCGGGCGATCGAGCTGCGGCGCCTCGAGCTCATCCGCACGCTCGTCGCGCCGCGCCCGGGCGAGCGCCTGCTCGAGGTGGGCTGCGGCGGCGGCCACGTGCTCGCGCGCTTCGGCGAGTGCGAGCTCGTCGGCGTGGACGTGTCGGGCGCCATGCTCGACAAGGCCCGCAAGAACCTCGCGGGCTACCGCGTCACGCTGCACAAGGGCGAGCTCGGCAACCTGGCGCTGCCGGACGCGAGCTTCGACGCCGTCGTGTGCACGGAGGTGCTCGAGCACGTGGTCGATCCCGAGGCCGTCCTCGGGCACATCCGGCGCCTGGTCAGGCCGACGGGGCGTGCGGTCATCACCTTCCCGAACGACCACCTCGTCAACACCTTGAAGAGCGCCGTCCGCCGCGCCGGGCTCACGCGCCTGCCGCCCTTCCGGCGCATCTCGTGGGGCGGCGACCACTACCACTTCCACGTGTGGCGCATCCCCGAGATGCGCGCCCTGCTCGAGCGCTTCTTCCGCGTCGAGCGCGAGGCCTTCGCGCCCCACCGGCTCGCCCCGATCCGCTGCTGCTTCCGCTGCGTGCCGCGCTGACGAGGGCCCCACCCTGCCAGGGTCTTGCGCGCGGCGCGGAGCAGTGGTCCGCTCCGCCCATGAACCGCTGTGCCAAGTGTGGAAACATGGTCCCGCCGGGAGTCGCCGCCTGCCAGGTCTGCGGCGGACCCGTCGTCGCCGGCGCTGCGCCGGCCGGTGCCGCCCCGCAGGGCCCGCCCCCGGGCGCAGCCGCGGCACCCGGGGGCTGGGGGCAGATGCCGCCGGGTGGTGGCGGTGCGCAGATGGCTCCGATGCAGCCTCAGGCGCCCGCCGCGCCCCAGGGCTTCGGGGGCGCACCGCAGGGCTTCGGCGGCGCCGCTCCGATGCAGGCGCCTCCGGGAGCGCAGGCAAGCAGCGTGCCCGCGGGCTTCGGCGGCGCGCAGCCCGGCATGGTCATGGGCCAGGTGGGCGGCACGGGCGGCGGCGCCACGACCAAGATCTTCGTCACCGCGGCGATCATCAGCGGCGTCATCATCCTCGCGGTCGTCATCGTCGTGCTCGTGTTCATCGCCAAGGTGTTCTGAGCGTGGTGGCGCTCGAGGTCAGCGCCCGCTTTCCGGCGCCGCCCGCCGACGTGTGGCGCGTCTACACCGATCACGCCGGCTGGACCGACTGGGCGGGCGTCGGCAAGGTTCGCCTCGAGCGCGCGGGCACGCCCGAGCGCGACGGCGTCGGGGCCGTGCGCGCCATCGCGAGCTTCGGGCTCGTCGTGCGCGAGGAGGTCACCCACTTCGAGCCGCCGCGCCTCATGCGCTACCGCGTCAAGAGCGGCGTGCCGCTGCGCAACCACGAGGGCGAGGTGGAGCTCCTGCCGGACGGCGACGGCACGCGCCTCGTGTGGCGCTGCCACTTCGACGTGCCGATCCCCGGCGCCGGCCCGCTCGCGCGGGTCGGCGTCGCGGCGCTGTTCCGCCTGATGCTGCGCCGGCTCGCGCGCCCCATTTTCGCTGAGGCGCCTGCTCCCGCTCTCAGTGTCCGAGCGCCGCCCGGAGCGCGAGCACACCCGCGACGGCGAGACCGGCGGCGCAGAGCGCGGCGACGATCCACGGTGCCCAGCTCTTGGCG
>JACRDA010000039.1 GCA_016212965.1 Myxococcales bacterium | reverse complement strand
CAGCGAGAAGAAGATCTCGAACATGAAGGACTTGCTCCCGGTGCTCGAGGCGATTGCCAAGGCCCAGAAGCAGCTCCTCATCATCGCCGAGGACGTCGAGGGCGAGGCGCTCGCGACGCTCGTCGTGAACAAGCTCCGCGGCACGCTGCACTGCGCCGCCGTCAAGGCGCCGGGCTTCGGCGACCGCAGGAAGGAGATGCTGAAGGACATCGCCATCCTCACCGGCGGCCAGGTCATCGCGGAAGAGCTCGGGCTCAAGCTCGAGAACGTGACGATGAGCGATCTCGGCCAGGCCAAGACGATCCTCATCGACAAGGACAACACGACGCTCGTCGACGGGACGGGCGACAAGAAGAAGATCACGGCCCGTCAGGCCGAGATCCGCGCCCAGATCGAGAACACCACCAGCGACTACGACCGCGAGAAGCTCCAGGAGCGCCTCGCCAAGCTCGTGGGCGGCGTGGCGGTCATCAAGGTCGGCGCCGCGACCGAGACCGAGATGAAGGAGAAGAAGGCGCGCGTCGAGGACGCTCTGCACGCGACCCGCGCGGCCGTCGAGGAGGGCATTCTGCCCGGCGGCGGCGTGGCGCTCTTGCGCGCCCAGAAGGTGCTCGACGAGCTCCAGGTGAACGAGCACCAGGCCGTGGGCGTGAAGATCATCCGCCGCGCGCTCGAGGAGCCGTTGCGCCAGATCGCGGAGAACGCGGGCGAAGAGGGCTCGATCGTCGTGCAGAAGGTGCGCGAGGGCAAGGGCGACTACGGCTACAACGCGGCCACCAACGAGTACGGCAAGCTGCTCGACCAGGGCGTCATCGACCCGCTCAAGGTCGTGCGCACGGCGCTGCAGAACGCGGCGAGCGTCGCCGGCCTGATGCTCACGACCGAGGCGCTCATCGCCGAGCTGCCGAAGGACGAGAAGCAGAACGGCGGCGGCGGCGGCGGCCACAGCCACGACTTCTGAGCGGTACGGAGGGGCCCGCCCGTCCCGGTGACGGGCCGGCGGGCACGCCCCCCGTGACACCGCGGCGCGAGCCGCGCGCCGAGCCAGGGCCGGCCCCGATGGGGTGCCGGCCCTCGGTTTTTTGTGCCGCGGTAGGCTGCAAGCGCTCGATCTTGCGCCGTTGACCGGCTCTGGCCCACAGCCTAGCATGGCTGCCGGGTGCCTCCGCCGGTTGGTGGGGAGCGCGCGCCGCGACCGCGGGTGCCGGTCTCGGAGCCACGGAACGACCCGGAGACTCTTCGGCTTCAAGTGAACGTAGGAACCTACGCCGTCGCGCAGCTGTTGCGGGCCGTGCCCCGCGGACGGATCAGTCGAGCGGTGGGGCGGCTCGCCGAGCTCGACCTGCCGCCGCTCGTCGCGCGCGCCGTCGTGGGCCTGTACACCGGGGCCTACCGCGTCGACCTCAGCGAGGCCGAGGCGCCCGCCGTGGCGTACCCGAGCTTCGACGCCTTCTTCACGCGGCCGCTGCGCCCCGGTGCGCGGCCCTGTCACGCCCCGCCGGGTGCCGTCGTGAGCCCGGCCGACGGTCGGCTCGACGCGCTCGGACGCATCGCCCAGGCGGGCCTCGTGCCGGTCAAGGGCCGCGAGTACCGCGTGGCGGAGCTCTGCGGCGACGAGGTCGCGGCCGAGCGCTACCACGGCGGCGAGCTCGCCGTCGTCTACCTGTCGCCGCGCGACTACCACCGCGTGCACGCGCCCGTCGGCGGTCGCGTGCGCGTCGTCCGTTCGCTGCCGGGCGACTTCTACCCGGTGAACGCCATCGGCGAGCGCCACGTGCCGCGGCTGCTCGCGCGCAACCGACGCGTCGCCGCGGTGATCGAGCTCGAGGGCGGCGGCGAGCTCACGCTCGTCATGGTGGCCGCGATGATCGTGGGGCGCATCACGCTCGCGCCCTTCGCGGAGCGGGACGTGCCTCTCGGCGAGCACCGGCTCGAGCCCCCGTTCGCGCTCGAGCGCGGCGCGGAGCTCGGCGTGTTCCACCTCGGGTCGACCGTGGTGCTCTTGCAGACTCCCGGCGCGGCGCCGCTCGTGCGCGCGCTCGGGCCCATCCGGGTGGGTGATCCGTTGACGGAAAGCGTGGCGAGGCAAGCCGATGGCGGATGATCCGCGGCCCGACGCGAGCGGCCAACCGCCCTCGCCCGGCGCCGACGCCGGCCCGGAGCTCGAGGACGATCTCGATCTCCGTCTCGACGACGGCGGCACGCCCAGTCAAGACCGGCCCACCATGCCGATGGCGGAGACGCTCGAGTCCGCGGGCGTGGACGTCCCGCCCGAGGTGCTGGCGCTGCGAGCCGCCCGCGCGCGGACACCGTCGGTTCCCGCGCCGCCACCGCCCGTGGCCACGACGGCCGCGGCCCCGCCCGTGCCGCCGACGCGCGGGCCGCTCGGCTCGCGCCCGCCCGGCCGCCCGACGTCCGTGTGGCCACCGGCCCCGGCGGCCCCCAGGGCGCCAGCGGCGGGGAGCACGGCGCCGAGCCCGAGCGGACCACCGCGACCGCCCGAGCCCAGCGACGCGACGAAGCCCGCGGCCCCGAGCACCCCGCCCCCGGCCGTCGTGCCTCCGATCTCGCGGACGCCGCTGGCGCCGCCCCGACCCGGCCCGGCGAGCACACCGCCCGGCAGCCGCACCCCCTCGAAGCCTCCGACCGCAGGGGCGTCGAGCATCACGGTGCCGGGCGCACCGAAGCTTCCCTCGCTCGGCGGCACGATCCCCATTGCCGGGGTCGAGACGGCCACGACGCCCGCGTCCGCCGACCCGAAGGCCACGCCGGCCGAGCGACCGGAACGGGCGGCTGCCACCACGCCCGCGAAGGCGCCGAAGAGCCCGCTCGCCGCGCTCGGCAGTACCCTGCCGTCCGAGGCCATCGCGGCGGCGATGGCGCAGGCGGCACCGGTGAAGGCCCCCCCGACCCCGCGCACCACCGCGACGACACCGGTGGCGATGCAGGTCGTCGTGAGCGCCGCGGTGCAGGCCGAGGCTCGAGCGCTCGCCGAGCGGCACGCCCAGTCGGCCGCCGGGGCCACGGCCGAGCGCGCCCGCACCGTCGAGCCAGCCGATGACTCCGAGCCGACCGGCACGCCTCCCGCGATCCCGTCGCTCACGAGCCCCGAGGCGCCCCCGCCGTCCGACCCCGACCGCGAGAGCGAGCCGGGCCCCGCGAAGCGCTCCAGCCGGCGGCGCACCCGCAAGACCCTCAAGATCCCCGACGACGCGGTCCCTGCCACGCCTGCGCCGGCGGCGGTGGCGCCGACGCCTGCCGAGGCTCCCGCACGCGCGGAAGAGCCCGTGCCGTCCTCCGTGGAGGAGCTCGAGCTCGGCGAGCCCGAGGCCGAAGAGGCGCCCGTGCCTCCCCCCACGCGGCCCGCGCTGCCGAGCTCGCCCGGTCGGCTGGCGACGCCGCCCCCCCCGCCCCCGCCGCGGGAGCCCACGCCCGCGAAGGAGCACGCCGAAGCGGCGCCGCACGAGGCCGCGCCGCCCGCACCTCCACCGAGCGACGAGGTCCTCGAGCTCGCGCCCGACGAGGTCGAGCCGGCGGCCCCTTCGCTGCCGCCCGCGGCACTCGCCGAGCGGAGCGAGCCCACGCCCGAGGCGAAGCTCGCGGGCGAGACGCCGGCCGCCGGCCCGCCGCCGAAGCGGCCGAGCGGCGTCATCCCCGCCGTCCGTCAACAGGGCGATCCCGGCCTTTCCTCGGCCGGCGCGTCCGGCAAGGGCGGGCCCGGTGTGCTCGCCGACAGCGCCTCGGTGACGCTGATCCGACCGATCGAGGTGTCGAGCGATCTGCCGCCGGTCGAGGCACGCCCGCCCAAGCCCGCCCCGATCACGCCGCCCCCGCAGCCCGTGCCCTCCGCACTCACCGAGGCCGGTGCGACGCCCCCGGCGACCCCGCCGGCGACCATGGTTCCGTCGATCTCGTCGGCCTCGCCCGCCGGCGCGTCGAGCGGGCCGACGACCCCCTCCAGCACGCCCGCCTTGCCGCCGCCCGCTGCGCCGTCGGCGCCGGCGCCGACCCAGCGCCGACCCCTGCCGCCTCCCCCGCGCAAGGCGGAGGGCTCGCACGTGGAGGTGGTGAGCGCGGACGCACTTCCCGAGGCCGAGCCCGACGAGGACGCGATCGAGGAGATCGAGCCCGATCGCATGAGCCTCCCGACCGCCGCGGGCGTCCAGCTCGTGGACATCAAGCTCGCGGATCAGCCGCCCGCGAGCGGCGACGCCACGGGGCTCTCGCCGTCGTCGAAGCGCGTGCCGCCGCCCCCGCGCCGCGGGCTGCCGACGCCGGTCGTGGACGTCGACATCGACGACGAGCCCGTCGACGCGACGGCCGCGGCGGCACCGACGCCCGAAGCGGTGCGCACCCCCGCGCCGCGCTCCGAGCCGGGCGCGGCCGTGGCAGCGGCGCCGCAGACGGTGCCGACGCCGGCCGTCACCCCGCCCCCGCCCGCTGCGGCCACGGCACCGACGCCCATCCAGCCCACCTCGGTCAAGCCGGCAGCGCCCAAGGAGGCGGCTCCGAGCCGTTCGCCCGAGAGCGAGCCGAAGCCCGAGACCAAGCCGAAGGCGTGGTGGGCCGAGCTGTTCGACGAGGACTTCGCACGCACCCTCGACCGACTGCAGGCGCCGCAGGTGGAGCGCGAGGCCGCCTTCGTCGAGCAGAGCCTGGGGCTCGAGGCCGGCGCGCGCATCCTCGACCTCGGCTGCGGCGAGGGACAGATCGCCGTGGAGCTGGCGCGGCGCGGCTACGAGCTCGTCGGGGTCGACCGCTCGGCCGCGATGCTGGGGATGGCGAACGGCAACGCACAGGCCGCGTCGCAGCCGGTCAACTTCGTGCAGGGCGACATGCGCCAGCTCGACCTCGACGCCATGTTCGACGGCATCTACTGCTGGCACCAGAGCTTCGGCTACTTCGGCAACGAGGACAACGCCAACGTGCTCGTGCGCGTGCACCGCGCGCTCCGGCGCGGCGGCATGTTCCTGCTCGACGTGACCAATCGCGACTACGTGGCGCCGCGCCAGCCGACCATGGCCTGGTTCACCGGCCGCGACTGCGTGTGCATGGACGAGATGAGGTTCGACTTCTTCACGAGCCGCATGTCGGTCAAGCGCATGGTCATGTTCCGCACCGGCAAGTCGCGCGAGGTCGAGTTCTCCATGCGCCTGTACTGTCTTCACGAGCTCGGCGAGCTGTTGCACGCCGCAGGCTTCAAGGTCGTCGAGGTGAGCGGCCACATCGCGCATCGGGGCGCGTTCTTCGGCTACGAGTCGCCGCGCATCGTCATCCTGTCCGAGCGCGCCTGACGCCGCCCCGGCACGCGCCGCGGGGTCTCGCTCGCACGGGTCGGTGCAAGGAGCAGCAGATGGTGAGTCTGGCAGAGAGCATCCGGGGTGCGTTCTCGGGCCTCGCCGTGAGCGACGCCCCGCCCGACCGCCTGAGCTACGCGCGCGACCTGTGGCCGCGGCACCACATCGGCGTCACCGCCGGGCGCCTCGCCGCGAGCGAGCCCGGGGCCATCGTGTGGCCGCGGACGAGCGAGGAGGTCGCCGCCGTGGTCGCCTTCTGCGCGCGCGAGGGCATCCCGGTCGTGCCCTACGGCGCAGGCAGCGGTGTCTGTGGCGGCATCCTGCCGGACGCCCGCACCGTGGTCGTCGATCTGAAGCGCCTCGCGCGCTTTCGCCGCTTCGACCCGGAGCAAGGGCTGCTCGACGTGGAGGCCGGCGCGATGGGCATCCGCCTCGAGGAGGATCTCGAGCGCCGCGGTCACACCGTGGGCCACTTCCCGTCGTCGATCCTGTGCTCGACGGTCGGCGGCTGGGTGGCGGCGCGCGGCGCCGGCCAGACCTCCGGCCGCTACGGCAAGATCGAGGACATGGTCGCGTCGCTCGAGTGCGTGGACGGGCGCGGCGAGCTCGCGACCCTGCGGCGCCGCACGCTCGGCCCGGACCTCACGCCGCTCGTCGTCGGCAGCGAGGGCGTGCTCTGCGTGGTGACGAGCGTCGGGTTGCGACTGCACCGCGCCCCCGCCCACCGAGCATTCGCCGCGTACTCGTTCGCGGACGTGCCGCGCGGCGCCGAGGCCATCCGGACGCTCTACCAGGCCGGCCTGCGTCCCGCCGTGTGCCGCCTCTACGACCCGTTCGACTCGGCGCTTGCCCGGCGCGGCACGCACAGGGCGAGCGCCGCTGCAGGGCACGCGCCCGGCCCGGCCGAGGTCACGCCGGGGCGCAAGCGCGGCCTCGCGCGCATGGCTCCGGGCGCCGGCGCGGCCGTGCTGCGGCAGATCCTGCGCCGGCCGGGCGCGCTGAACGGGCTCGTGGACGGCCTCGGGGCGCGGCTGCTCGGCGGCTCGACGCTCGTGCTCGTCTTCGAGGGCGAGCGCGCGCCGGCCGAGGACGAGCGCGCGCGCGCCCACGCGCTCGCGCTCGGCGCGGGGGCCAAGGATCTCGGCGAGGCGCCGGCGCGCCACTGGCTCGAGCACCGCTACAGCGTGAGCTACCGCCAGGCGCCGATGTTCATGGCGGGCACCTTCGCCGACACGATGGAGGTGTCGGCGCCGTGGTCGAGCCTGCTCGCGCTCTACGCGGCGGTGCGCCGCGCCCTGTCGCCGCATGTCTTCGTGATGGCGCACATGTCGCACGCCTATCCCGACGGCTGCAGCATCTACTTCACCTTCGCGGGCACGGGGCGCGACCCCGCGGACGCCGAGGCGCGCTACGACCGCACCTGGCGCGCCGCCATGACGGCCGCGCTCGGGGCCGGTGGCACGCTGTCCCACCACCACGGCGTGGGGCGCAGCAAGGCCCCGATGCTCGGCGCCGAGCTCGGGCACGGCGTGGCGCTCATCGGCGCCCTGCGCCGGGCCTGGGATCCCGCCGGCATCCTGAATCCCGGCAACCTCATGCCGCGCGAGGACGATCCGGGCGCGGCCGTGACCCAGGCCCCCACGGTTCCACCGCCGCGTGACCCCACGCTCGACGCCGCTTCGCAGCTCGTTCACGCCTCGGGCGCCACCTCGCTCGCCGTCGTCGAGCGCGTGCTCGCGGCCCACGACCTCACGCTCGGGCTCGACCCGGCTGCCCTCGCGCGGGGCGACGACACCACCGTCGCCGCATGGCTCGCCGCGGGCGCACCCGGCGCCGCCGATCCCTGGCTCGACCCCGTGGACCACCTCGTGGCCGGTTTCTCCGCGCGCCTGCC
The DNA here is from genome assembly GCA_016212965.1 of Myxococcales bacterium. Classification (GTDB taxonomy): domain Bacteria; phylum Myxococcota_A; class Polyangia; order Polyangiales; family Polyangiaceae; genus JACRDA01. The sequence goes on along the minus strand of JACRDA010000039.1, from coordinate 1,732 downwards.
CTCGGGCGCGGAGCTCGCGCTGCGCCCCGCCCCTCGCCGGGCGGTCGGCCCCGACCTCTACGCCCTGTTCCACGGCACGCGCGAGCGCGTCGGGCGCGTGACGGGCGCGTACCTGCGCGCGCACGCGCGCGGCGCGGCCGCGGCCGCGCTCCCGGTGGGGCTCGATCGCAACCCGTCGCTCGACGCGGCCGAGGGCGCCTTCATCGAGCGGGCGCTCGCCGCGGCGCGCCTCGCCTGACGCTTCGAGGAACCATGACCCGCGAGCTCACCTTCTACTTCGACTACACGAGCCCCTACACCTACCTCGCGGCGCTGCGCATCGACGCCTTCGCCCGCGACCACGCGCTCGAGCTCCACTGGGAGCCCGCCTTCCTCGGCGCCATCCTGAAGGCGACCGGCAACCGACCCCCGGCCGAAGTGCCGGCGCGCGGCCGGTACCTCCTCTTGGACCTCGTGCGCCACGCGACCCTGGCGGGCGTGCCCTTCCGCTTCTCCCCGCACTTCCCGCTCGACACGAAGGCCGCCCTGCGCGGCGCGCTCGCCGTGCGGGCCGAGGCCCCAGGCGCCTACCACGACTACAACCTGGCGGTGTTCCGCGCCGCCTGGGCCGAGGGGCGCGACGTCGCCAGCCAAGCCGTCCTCGCCGCCATCGCGAGCGCCGTCGGCGTCGACCCGGGCATCGTGACGGCGGCCGCCGACGCGCCGCACTACAAGCAGCTCTTGCACGCGCAGACCGATCACGCCCTCGCCGCAGGGGCCTTCGGCATGCCCTTCTTCGTGCTCGACGCGGACGGCGCCCGCGAGTGCTACTTCGGCAACGACCGGCTCGAGCTCATCGACGCACGCCTGCGCCGCGGCGCGCCCTGGCCGACCGTGTAGCCAAGCGGAGCGTCAAGCCTGCAGCCCGCGCCCGCAGCCTGGCGCAGAGCGCGAAGCGCGAACCGCTCAGCCGGGCGGCCACGCCATCGCGCGACCACCGAGCACGTGCAGATGCAGGTGGAACACGCTCTGCCCGGCCTCGGCACCGCTGTTCAGCACCGTGCGGTAGCCGGCGTCGAGGCCGAGCTTCTGGGCCACTTCGCGCGCGGTCCACAGGAGCTTGCCGAGCAGCGCCTGGTCCGCGGGCTCGGCCGCCGCGAGCGACTCGACGTGGCGCTTCGGGATGACGAGCACGTGCACCGGCGCCTGCGGACTGATGTCGTGGAACGCCAGCACCTCGTCGTCCTCGAGCACGGTCTTCGGGGTGATCTCACCCTTCGCCATCTTGCAGAAGATGCACACGGCCTAGCCTCCTTCGAGCTCGGGGCGCGCGCGGCGCCGGCGCGGCCCGAGCAGACGTGCGAGCGAGTCGTCGACCCACGCCGCGAGCCCGTCGCCCGCGGCGAGCCTGCGGCACACCGGGTGCGCGAGCAACGGCGCCTCGGGCGCACAGCGCGCGAGCACGTAGAGCAAGAGCGCGAGCTCCACCGCGTCGAGCACCGTGTGCCGCTCGAGGCCGAGCGCTCGGTCACCCGACCGCAGCACGGCGCCGCCCCCGGCCGCGGCCTCGGCGTCGAGCCACCGCTCGGGCGCCGGGGGGCGCCGGAGATCGCGCACCAGGCTGCGCAGGCGCGCGGCCCGCCGCCGCGCCCGGCGCGCCTCCGGCAGCTCGAAGAGCCACGGGAAGCGATTGCGCGGATAGCTCTGCGGGGCGATGACGAGCGCCACGAAGAGCGCCTCGGCATCGACGACT
>JACRDA010000349.1 GCA_016212965.1 Myxococcales bacterium | reverse complement strand
GCTGAGCTCGCCCACGACGCGCAAGCTCGCCCGCGAGCAGGGCGTGGACCTCGGCGCCGTGCGCGGCACCGGCGAGCACGGGCGCATCACGCGGCAGGACGTGCTCTCCGCGGCCGTCGCGCCGGAACCGACGGGCGAGGCCGCTCCGACGCCTCCGCCCGCGCCGCCCGCGCCTCCGCCCGCCGCGCCGAGCGCCGTTCGCGCCGTCGCGGAGCTCCTCGACGCGACGTCCCTCCCGGTGCCGGGCGCCGGCTACCGCTCGTACAAGGTGCCCCCCTACGTGCCGCGGCCCGGCGACGAGGTCGTGCCCTTCAGTCGCCGGCGCCGCATCACGGCCGACCACATGGTCTACTCGGTGCACACCGCGCCGCACGTCGTGACGGTGGCCGAGATCGACCTCGCCGCGACGAGCCGCCTGCGCGACGCGCACAAGGCCGCCTTCGAGAAGGACGGGGTGTCGCTCACCTTCCTCGCCTTCGTGGTGGCGGCCGTCACGCGGGCTCTGCGCGAGCACCCGCACCTCAACGCGCGCGTGCTCGACGACGCCTTCGTCGTGCTGCGTGACATCCACGTCGGCATCGCCATCGACACGCCCGGCGGCCTGCTCGTCGCGAGCATCAAGAACACGGGCGAGCTGTCGGTGCGCGGCATCGCCCGGGCGATCGACGAGCTCGCGGTCCGCGCGCGCGACGGCAAGATCACCGCCGACGACCTCAGCGGCACGACCTTCACGGTGAGCAACCCCGGTCGCAAGGGCAATCTCTACGGTGGCGCCATCATCTCGCAGCCCAACGTGGCCATCCTGCGCGTCGGCGAGATCAAGAAGCGGCCGGTGGTCGTGACGCGCGACGGCGAGGACGCGATCGTCGTCCACCCCGTCATGTACGCCGCGCTGTCGTACGACCACCGGGTCGTCGACGGCGTGCTCGCCAACTCGTTCCTGTGGCGCGTAGCCGACGTGCTCGGACGCGCGGAGTTCGAACTATGACCGGCAAGACCGATTCCTGGCGCGAGCCCGCGCTCGCCGAAGTCGACCCCGAGATCGCCGGCCTGGTGCGCGCCGAGGAGCGGCGTCAGGCCGACACGGTGCGGCTCATCGCGAGCGAGAACTACGTCTCGCGCGCCGTGCTCGAGGCCTCGGGCTCGGTGTTCACGAACAAGTACTCCGAGGGCTACGCGGGCAAGCGCTACTACCAGGGGCAGGAGGGCGTCGACGCGGTCGAGCGCCTCGCGGTCGAGCGCCTGAAGAAGCTCTTCGGTGCCGATCACGCCAACGTCCAGCCCTACTCGGGCAGCCCCGCCAACCTCGCCGTCTACCTCGGCTTCTGTCAGCCGGGCGACGTCGTGATGGGCCTCGGCCTGCCCGCGGGGGGGCACCTCACCCACGGCTGGAGCGTCAGCATCACCGGCAAGTACTTCCGGAGCGTCGCCTACGGCGTGCGCCGGAGCGACCACCGCATCGACTTCGACGAGGTGCGGGCGCTGGCGCGCGAGCACAAGCCGCGCGTCCTGTGGTGCGGCGCGACGGCCTATCCGCGGACGATCGACTTTGCGGCCTTCCGCAGCATCGCCGACGAGGTCGGGGCCATCCTCGCCGCCGACATCGCCCACATCGCCGGGCTGGTCGCGGGCGGCGTGCACCCGAGCCCGGTCGGCATCGCGGACGTGGTCACCTCGACGACCCACAAGACGCTGCGCGGCCCGCGCGGCGGGCTCGTGATGTGCAAGGCCGCGCACGCGAGCGCCATCGATCGCGCCGTCTTCCCGGGCCTGCAGGGCGGTCCGCACAACCACACGACGGCGGCCATCGCCGTCGCGGCCAAGGAGGCGCTCGAGCCCGCGTTCAAGGTGTACGCGGCGCGCGTGGTCGAGAACGCGCGCGCCCTCGGAGAGGCGCTCGCGGCGCGCGGCTTCGCCCCCACGACGGGCGGCACCGACAACCACCTCTTGCTCGTCGACATGACCCCGAAGGGACTGGCGGGAAAGCCGTACGCCGTGGCCCTCGAGCACGCGGGCATCGTGTGCAACTACAACTCGGTGCCCTTCGACACGCGCAAGCCCTTCGACCCGTCCGGCATCCGGCTCGGCACGCCGGCCGTGACCTCGCGCGGCATGGGCCCCGGCGAGATGCAGCGCATCGCGGCCTGGATGGATGAGGTCGCCGCGCACGTCGGCGACGCGACCGTGCTCGCGCGCGTCGCGGGCGAGGTGCGCGAGCTCTGCGGCGCCTTCCCGGCGCCGGGCATCCCGCACTGAACGAGTCGTCGCCCCGGCGCAGCGCCGGGCAATCGTCCGTCGTCAGTGCGACTGACGACGGACGACCGACGCCGTCTCACTTCTCGTAGACGCGGCCGGCGGCGATGCCCTGGCCTACCGTGGCGGTGAACACGGCCTTGGCGTTCATGCCGAACGGCCACGACCACTTGAAGCAGTTGCCGCGGCCGCCGAGCACGGCTGTCGAGCCCTGCGAGTTGTCCTGGGCGAGCACCGGGTTCTGCACGCCCGGGATGGGCTGCAGCGCGACGATCTTGATGTCCATCTCGTTGATGCCGGCGCCCACGGAGATCACCGTGTAGCACTTGCCCGGCATCATCTGGAACGGGGCGTCCATCGTCTGGCCCTGCTGGAAGTTCGCCGCGACGATCGGGGTCGTCTCGCGCATGCCCGCCGCTTCCTGCTGTGCGACGGCCATGAGCGGTACGGTCGCTGCGCTCGCGACGTTGGGGTCGATGGGCTGCGCCGTGGCGCCACCCGCGGTGGGCGCCGGTCCGGGCAGCGGGAACGGACTCGTGGGCGCGGGCGCGGTGTTCGTCGGCTGCGGCGCCGTCGCGGTGCCCGTCGGGAACGGGAAGGGGAACGGGAACGGCCAGCCGCTCGCCGTCGGCTGCGGCGCCGTCGCCGTGCCGGTCGGGTAGGGCGCCGTCGGGTAGGGCGCGGTGCCGGTCGGGTAGGGCGCGGTGGCCGTCGGGTACGGGTACGTCCCCGTCGGGTAGGGCGCCGTGCCGGGCGGGTAAGGCGTCGTCGCGGGGGGATAGGGCTGCGCGGCGCCGTAGCCGTACGGGCCGGGCTGGGGCTGCTGGCTCTCGCGCGGGCAACCCGCGAGAGCAGCCACGGTGACGGCGAGCGCGGGGACGACGGCGAATGGACGGAGTGGACGGAGCACGGCGGAGCCTCCTGTTGTCGAAGCCAAATGAGCCAAGCACCGGTGGAGCAACGGCTCCGGGGCGGTGTTTCTTGCAGTATGGACGGCCGGGGAGGCCGTTGTCTTCACAGGTGCGCGCTTCTCGCACCTCGCGCGGCGGCGCCGCTGCCGGGGCGGGAGTGTGGCGGCGCGAGACGACTGTAGCGCAACCGCGGGCCGGCGGCCCTGCGCCGGGCTACTTCTTGAACACCTTGACCGCGATGGGGCCGCTGCCCGTGCGGGCGCGCACCTCGATGCGGGCGGCGGCGCCGATCGGCAGCGGGTTCTTGAAGCAGTCCTTGCGGCCGATGGCCGCCTGCGGCCCGCTGTCGCCGTCCTGGGAGATCGTGGTGTTGGCCGCCATGGCGAGCAGCGGTGGCGGGTTGGGGCCGAAGTCGGGCTTCAACGTGAGGTCGACCTCGGTGACGTCCGGGTAGGCGTGGCCGAGGAAGGTGTAGCAGCCGCCCGCGTCGAGGAAGACCTGCACGCTCGCGGTCTCGCCCTCGCGCACGACCTGGCACACGTAGCCGAGCTCGTTCTTCGCGTTCGCCGACTCGGTGGTCGCGCGCCGCATGATCTGCTGGAGCATGCCGTTCGAGAGGTCCGGGGCGCACGGGCCGAACTCGACGGTGGGCGTCCCGGCGTCGGGCGGCTCGACCACCGTCGGGACGGGCGGCGGCCCCGCGTCGGGCGTGGGCTGAGGCGGGACCTCCGGATCCTTCTTGCAGCCGAGCATCGCGAGCGCCGCGCAACCGAGTATCCCCGCCTTCCAAGCAGCCATGCACACCTCCTCGAGGCCGGCCTGAGCCCGGGCCCCGAACGGACGCCTTCATAACAGATTTGCGGCGACGGGCGCAGCCCTCGTGCCGCGCATCGGGTCGAGCGTGCTCCCGGCCCACAAAAGCGAAGCGGCGGTCGCGCCGGAGCTCGACCGCCGCCCGCTCGCGCCCGCGTCGCCGGCTCTCAGCCGAACGCCCGGGCGCGGCTCGCGCCGCTCACGCGACGGCGTCCTTCACGGACTTGACCGGGCGGGCCTTGACGACCTTGCGCGCCGGCTTGGCCTTGAAGACGGTCTCCTGCCCGGTGAACGGGTGGATGCCCTTGCGCTCCTTGGTCGCGGGCTTCTTGATGACCCGGAACTTCGCGAAGCCGGGGAGCGTGAACGCTCCGCTCTTCTTCAGCTGCTTGTGACCGATCGACGCGAGGGCCTCGAGGACGTCCTTCACCTGCTTGCGATTGACGTCGGTGTTCACCTCCGCGATCGCCTGGATGAGCTGCGTCTTGGTCATCTGCTTGGTCGGGGCTGCGCCCTTCTTGCCTGCCATGGAAACTCCTCTCGCCCGGGGTGTGCGCCGGTAGCGCCCCGAATCGCATGGCGCGGTGGCTCCTGCCCCCTCGTCGATTCGGCTCGCATGTTCGCTGCGCCGGGCTCTCTGTTTGCGCGGGGGATGCGCTCGCGCGGGCCCCCGTGTGCGGTGGCGACGCTCGCGTCGCACCCGCAAATCCGCCGCAAAAATACACGTCCTTGCCGGCAGGTGAAGCGAAAAGAACCAAAATCCCGCCGAAATCTACCGGCGCGCGGCGCCGCCTGCGGTTGCGGCCGCCCCCGCGCGCGCTGCGCGGCACGCCGCGCGCACGCATCCGCACCGCCGGCGGCGCCGGGCTCGCCCCTTGATCCTGCGCCGACGAGGCACAATCTTTCGAGCACGTTCGCGAGTTCGGTGCGTACAATGATCGGAGCAACGTGAGGGAGCGCAGTCGACCCGGGAGCTTTCACGGCGACGACCGTGGCGAGGCTCCGCTCTACGACCCCTACCTCTCGGCCGAGGCGCTCGGTCGCGCGCGGGGCGCCGGCGCTGGGCGGCGCGGGCGCCTGTGGCTCGCGCTCGCCTTCTTGCTCGCGCTGAACACCGCCGTGGGCGTGCTCGTGTGGCGCCTGGCAAGCGGGCGCGGGTCCGACGCCGAGCTCGGGCCCGCCGCCGACGACCCGGTGGCGCTCGACGATCACGTCTACGACGCGCCGCGCCTGCCGGCGCCCGCGGACCTGTCCGAGCCCGACCCCGACGCGGAGCGGCCGCACCCGCGCCCGCTCCCGAGCTCCGTGCCGCAGGCCACCTTCATCGGCGAGACGGGGCGCATCACGGTGGTCGACCTCGGCGTGTCCGAGCGCTCCCTCACCGAGGCGCTGCGCCACCAGCAGGCCGAGGCCGAGAAGGCGCGACAGAAGCTACTCGTGATGGTCACCGGCTCGAGCTGCGCGCCGTGTCGCGGAGTCGACGGTGCGCTGTCGGACCCGCGCATGCAGCAGGCGCTCGACGCCGTGCGCCTCGTGCGGGTCGACATCGACGTCTTCGGCGAGGAGCTCGATCAGCTGCGGGTGCCGCGCGACGCGTATCCCGGCTTCTTCCTCTTCGACCGCAACCTCGCCCCGTCGGACGGCATCCACGGGGGCGAGTGGGACGCCGACGTCGCGGAGAACATCGCGCCCGTGCTCGGCCCCTTCGTGCGCGGGGCCTACCGCCACCGCCGCCACCAGTGGGCACCGCGGGCGGGCGGCATCCACCTGTGATCGCCGGCGCGCTCGGGGCGCGCCACGCGGCGAGCGGCCTGCCGCCGGCCTCGGCGGCGCGCGCGGTGGTACCGGTGTGCGGCAGCGCGCGATACACTGCTCGGTGATGACGCGCGGGCTGCTGCTCGGGCTCTGCCTCTGCGCCGGCGTGGCGCTCGTGCCGCGGCTCGCCCGCGCGCAGCCGCAAGCGCAACCCGCCGCCGCGCCCGCCGAAGGACCGGAGGTGCTGAACGAGCAGGCGCACACGCTCTACGCCGCCGGCCGCTACGACGAGGCGATCGCCAAGCTCGAGGCGGCGGTGCGGCTCGACCCTCGCGGCCGCGAGCTGCACTACAACCTCGGCCTCATCTACGAGATCGTCGGAAAGGCCGACGCGGCGCTCGCGAGCTACGAGCGCTCGCTCGCCCTCGAGACCGCGCCGCTCGACCGCGACCACCTCAAGCGCACCATCGAGCGCTTGCGCCGCTCCAAGCGGGTCGCGGCCGAGAGCGCCACGGCGGCGAGCGCCGCACCCCCGCCGCCCCCGGTTGCGCGCCCGCGCGAGTGCCTGGGCTGCGACTGGCTGCTCGGGCTCGGGGCAGCCGCGGGGATGGGGCTCGGGACCGGCCTCGTGTTCGCAGCCGCCGCCGCGGCGTTGGATCCCGGTGAGGCGGTGACCACCAGCGCGACCTTCTCGCTCACCGAGGCGCGCCGCCGCGCCCGGACCGCGCACCGGCTCGGTGTCGCCGCGGACGTGAGCTTCGCGCTCGGTGGGGCGGCCGCGGCGGCGCTCGGCGTGGCCGCCGCGGTGCTCCTGCCCGACCTCTTGGCGGCAGGAGACGATGCAAGTGGGCCCACGGACGGGGCGCGACCCGCGGTGCGTCTGCTCGTCGGCGCCGCGGCCGGTGGCGCCGAGGTGCGCTGGTGAAGGTCGGCGACGCGCGCGCTCAGCGCGGCGCTGCCCGGGCGCTCGCCGCGCTCGGGCTCGCCGCGCTCGGGGGCTGCTCGCTCTTGCACAGCGGTCGCGTCGACATCGTGATGTGCGTGGAGGAGGGCGCGCACGGTCTGCCCGCGTGCCCCGAAGGGGAGACCTGCGTCGGCGGTACGTGCACCGCGCTCGGCGCGCCGCCGGGCTACGGCTGCGAGGACGACGGCGATTGCCTGCCGGGCAGCTACTGTGCCGCCGCGCCGGGGCCCGGCGGCGGCGTTGGCTCCGCGGGGCCCGTGTGCGTGAAGCCCTGCTGCGCGGCGACGGACTGCGGCGACCCCGAGGTCGGTCTCGTGTGCGCCGAGCCGGACGGCTGGGTGGGGGGACGGGTGTGCCTGCGTGCGGACGCCCTGGCCGGGCGCGCCTGGCCGGGCGCGGCGCGCGCGGGGAGCGCGTGCCAGGCGGGCTCGGACTGCCGCTCCGGCGTCTGCGGCGGCGACGGGCGGTGCCTCGATTACTGCTGCGACGACAGCTACTGCGCGGCCGAGGGCGACGCGTGCAGCTGGCGCGTGACCGCGCTCGGACCGGAGCCTGCCTGGACCTGCGGGCCGGCGGTGGCCGCGGCCGATCTCACCCCCTGCCACGCCGACGGCGAGTGTCGCAGCGGTGCGTGCCTCGCCGTCGGCGCCACGGTGAAGGTGTGCGCGACGCCGTGCTGCTCGAGTGGCGCGTGCGGTACGGCGCTCGTGGACGCCGCGCTCGTGCCACTCGCGTGTGTCGCGGTCGAGGGCACGACCGTGCGGGCTTGTGCCGCGCTCGTGGGCCCGCTCGCCGTGGGCGAGGTGGGCGCGCCCTGCGCCGGCGGCGAGGCGTGCCGCAGCGGGATCTGCCGCGCCGAGGGCTACTGCTCGGACGTGTGCTGCAGCGACGCCAGCTGCGGCGACACCGCGCGCTTCGCGTGCCGGCAGGTGGGCGACGCCCCTGCTTGGTCCTTGCAGTGCGTGTTGAAGTGACGGACGATCACGCGTCGGCGAGGCTCGGCCACGCTCGACAGGAGGTCGACTCGATTCCCGTGCAGGTGCCGGCAGGCCCCCCGGAGCCCCCGCGGTCGCTCAGGTCGACCGAGGGCATGGTGTGTCCCGTGTGCCGCCACACGTCGTCCACGCCCGAGGCGGCTTCCACGGCCCCGCTCGAGCGGTGCCCGAGCGACGGCCACGTCCTCGTGCCGCCGCGGGCGCTCGCCGACGGCGACGGCGACCCGTTCCTCGGCATGGTGGTCGGAGGGCGCTTCGCCGTCCTCGAGCGGCTCGGCGCCGGGTCCATGGGGACCGTCTACCGCGCGCGTCAGGAGGCGATGGGGCGGGACGTCGCGCTGAAGATCGTGCGCTCGGAGCGCCTGCTCGACGCGCAGTCGCGGGCGCGCTTCCAGCAGGAGGCGCGCGCGACGAGCCTGCTCACGTCGCCGTACACGGTGCGCGTCATCGACTTCGGCGAGATCGCGGTGTCCGGGCTCGACCCCCACTTCCTCGGCGGCTCGCAGTACCTCGCCATGGAGCTGCTCGTGGGCGAGTCGCTCGGCGAGCGGCTGAAGCACGGCGGGCGCATCCAGCCCGAGGCGGCGATCCGCATCTGTCGCCAGGTGCTGAGCTCGCTCGCCGAGGCGCACAGCCACGGGGTCATCCACCGCGATCTCAAGCCCGACAACATCTACCTCGTCCGCGACCCCGTCGGCGGCGGCGAGATGTGCCGCGTGCTCGATTTCGGCATCGCCAAGGTGCTCGGCAGCGAGCGGGAGAGCGACGCGCTCGCGACCCAGCAGGGGACGGTGTTCGGGACGCCCCGCTACATGTCGCCCGAGCAGGCCCAGGGCAAGGCGCTCGACGCCCGCAGCGACCTCTACGCGCTCGGCGTCATCCTCTACCACATGCTGCTCGGCCGGCCGCCGTACACCGATGCGGACGCCGTGGTCGTCATGGCGCACCACATCAAGACGCGGCCCCCTTCGGTGCGCGAGGCGGCTCCCGACCTGGTGCTGGCGCGCGATCTCGAGGCGCTGCTGCTGCGCGCGCTCGAGAAGAGCCCGCTCGGGAGGCCGCAGAGCGCGACCGAGTTCATCGCGGCGCTCGACGCGCTCGGCGACGGCTCGGGGCCGGTCGCGGCGCGGCCGAACGACGTGGCGAGCGGCGAGCTCGCCGCCGTCGTCGGCTCCGAGCGCGAGGCGCGCAGGGGGCGGCGCACCGCGGTGCTCGCCGCGTTCGCCGCGGCCGGCCCCGAGCCG
>JACRDA010000348.1 GCA_016212965.1 Myxococcales bacterium | reverse complement strand
GACCACTTCAGCAGAACGGACCGCGTGAAGACGGCCAAACGCCTCCTCCGCAAGCTCGACGAGCTAGGCTTCGACGTTCCAGAACTGCGTGACCGCAACCCTGCCGCGTAGCCGCCGCAGTGGTCAGTTTCTTCCTAGAGCCGCTCGCCGAAGGGATCGTAGCCGGAGCGCACGGTGGGCACGCCGCCGGGTGGACCTACGGCCGGCCCCGGGGGCGCGACGTACGCCGGCGCCAGCGCCTCGATCGGGCCGTCGAGCGTCCACGAGCAGACTCCGAGGCTCGGCTCGCAGCTCTCGAGGTAGAACGCGCGGCGACCGCACCCCATGACGCCCTTGGCGCGCTCGTCGATGGGCACCATCGCCATCCACCCCTGCGGGCAGCCGAGGTCGAAGCCCGCGCGCGCCTGCAGCTGTCGCAGCGTCGCGCGCGCCACGACGGGCGCGCAGCCGCACGCGCCGAACGCCGCGAGCACGCCGAGGACCCGTACCGTACCGACGAAGGTGCGCATGTCGCTCTCCTCGAGCGCGCCGCGTCTCCCGCTCCCGTGACCCAGCCTCGTCACGATAGCGGGCCGACGGCGCCGGGGACAAGCTCAGCTCGGCCGCTCGGTCGCCGGGCGCGCGCGCGCGCCGCTCGCCGGCCCGACCGCGTAGTCGGCCGCGTGCTCGGCGCGCACCGCGCCGGTCTCGGGATCGAGCAGCCACGGCGGCACGAGGCGCGGGTGCAGGCGCACGACCGGCGGCGGCGCGACCGAGGTGCCGAGCAGCGTGTCCCAGAAGGGCACGGTCACGCCGTGATCGACCTTGGGCGAGAGGTGGTGAAAGAGGTGATTGCGGTAGACCCAGCGCAGGTAGCGCCCGCGCGGCGGCCGCACGTGGATGCGCCGGTGCATCACCTCGTAGCCGACGTAGGCCGAGGCGAAGCCGAGCGCGAAGGACAGGCCCCGGCGCCGCCCGACCGCGAGCGCCGCCACCGAGCCGACCACCGGCACGACCGCCACGGCGACGAGCGCCTTCTTCCAGCTCGGCGCGAAGTAGCTCGGGTTCTGGTGGTGCGCGACGTGCTCGGTGTGGAAGGCGCGCGCGATCTCGAGCGGCGACAGCCGCCCGAGCCCACGGCCGGGCTTGCGGTGGGGCCCGTGGCCGGCGAAGCGGTGGATGCAGTACTCGGCGAGCGTCCAGGAGGCGGCGCCGAGCGCGAAGGAGGGCAACGACACGGGGAGCATGATCTACCTCGGAGCGGGTGAGGGTCAGGTCGCGGGCGGCTCGGCCGGCACGAAGCCATCGAGCGCAGAGAGGGCGCGGGCGAGCGCCGCCGGGCGAGCGCCGAAACCGCGCAGGAGCGCCGCCTGCGCCGCGCGGCCGATGGCGCGCACGTCGATGCGCGCGGGCTCGAAGCGCGCGAGCTTCTCGAGCGAGAGCGCGCCCTGCAGGGCCGCCCAGAGCACGAGCACGCGCAGCGTGGCATCGCCGGGCTCGAGCGCGCCGCGCTCCGCGGCCTCGGCCACGATGCGGCCGAGATCGGCGAAGAGCGCCGCGACGAGCGGGGCCGTGCGCGCCGCGTCCGCGTCGCCGACCAGCCGGCGCGGGTCGGCGAGCAGGGCCTGCACGAGGCGAAACGCGTCGGGCATGGCGGCGTGGGCGTCGAAGAAGAAGCGGCCGAGCCCGAGCACGGCCGCGAGCGCGCGCTCGCGCGCCGTGAGGTCGAGCCCGGCGAGGTGCGCCCCGAGGCCCGCCTCGAAGGCGGTGAGCCGGGCGTGGAGCGCGCTCACCGTGCGCCGCTGCATCGCGGCGACGAGCGCGTCCTTGCCGGGGTAGTAGCGGTAGAGCGCCGCGGGCACGCAGTCGATGGCGCCCGCCACCCGCTGCAGCGTCAGGCCCTCGAGCCCCTCGTGCGCGAGCAGGCCGAGCGCCGCGTCGACGATGGCCTCCTCGCGCAGGGCGCGCCGCCGCTCCAGACGCTCAGCGTGAATCACGTTCATATTGTGAACGTCATTCACTTCTCTGTCAAGGCGCGCGTCCCGCGCACGGCGCCCGAGCGCGCTACTTGCCGAGCTCCGGCACCTGCACGAGCTCGCCGAGGTTCGGCTGCAGCACGATCTCGATGCGGCGGTTCTTGGCGCGCGCCTCGGGCGTGTCGTTCGGCGCCACCGGGTCGTACTCGCCCTTGCCGGCCGCCTCGAGCAGATCGCCCCGCACGCCCTTGTCGAGCAGGAAGCGCACGACGGCGACGCCGCGCGCGGTCGACAGCTCCCAGTTCGACGGGAAGCGCTCGGTCGCGATGGGCACGTTGTCGGTGTGGCCGACGACCTCGAGGCGCCGGTCGGTGAAGGTCGCGAGGATCCCGGCCACCTCCTCGAGCGCCTTCTTGCCCTCGTCCTTGAGGGCGACCTTGCCCGAGTCGAAGAGCACGTCGTTGCGCAGGCGCAGCACCATGCGCCCGTCGCGCAGCACCACGTCGAGCTCGCCCGAGTCGATGAGGCGCTTGAACTTGAGCAACAGCTCGCGCATCAGGTCGGCGCGCTTGTTCGCCGCCTCCTGCGCCTTGCGCAGCTCCTCGAGGCGGGCCTTCGTCTCCTCGAGCGACTTCGTGAGCGCGCCCCGCTCGGTGACGAGCTTGCCGACGTTCTTGCCGGCGCGCTCGAGCTCGGCCGCGAGCTGCTGGTGCAGGGCCGTCGCGTCGTCGAGCTTCCTCTGCAGATCGGCCGCGGACACCTCGAGCGCGTCGATGCGCTGGTCGCGGGTCGCGAGCTCGCCCGCGAGCTTCTCGGCCTCGGCCAGGGCGTCGCCGAGCTTGCCGTAGAGCTCGAGGATGTGGCCGAGCGCGACCGCGACGTCCTTGCCGTGCGCCTCCTGCTCGGCCGACAGGCGCTGGAAGGCCTCGTTCATCCTGCGCTCGTGATCCTCCTTCCACATGCAGCCGCCGACGAGCGACGGCAGGGCGAGCGCGAGGGCGAGCGCACGGCGGTGGAGCGGCCTCGGGGTGGACATGGCGCCGGTCTTAGCACCGAGCGCGCGGTCCCCCCAAGACACCGGCGGACGCGCGTCGCCGCACGCACTGCTAGGTAACTCGGGCCGCCGAAGACCCAGAAGCCAACCGCCAAGACGCCAAGAGCGCCAGGGTCGAGAGGACTTCTGTCGGGCTCGGACGCTTCCACGCCGTCTTGCGCGCCGCGCGCCCCTCATCATCTTGGCGACCTTGGGGTCCCCGCGGCGCCGGAGCGAGCTGCGAGCGCAGGCGGGAACCGCGGGGCTGTCTTGGCGGTCGGCCTCTCTGAGTCGGCCCGGGACGAGCTACCAGCCGGACGAACCCGGGCTCGCACGGCCCCCTACTTGGCGGTTCGTCGAATCCCCACGCTACGCCCGCAAACGATCGAAACTCCGTCCCGAGATACTAGTCCGTCGTCAGCGTCGCGTTCTCGATGACGGGCGCGAGGCGCTTGCTCGCGTCCGCCCACGTCGTGGTCGGTGGGAACGAGATGCGCTCGGCCGTCTTCGCGGGATCGAACGTGACGATGCGCACGGGCCGCTCGACGTGGAGGATCCGGAACATCACCGCGCGCAGCTCGGGGATGTTCACGTGGCAGTCGCACGCGACGAGCGACGGCGCGATGTCCATGGCGATCACCATGCCCTTGTCGACGCCCTCCTCCACGGGGCGCGCGAGGGCGCGGAACGAGCGCGCGAGCGAATCGCATGGGCCGACGACCTCCTCGGTCAGCTCGGCGAGCTTGGCCGCCCGGGTCGCGGGCTCTTCGCTCATCAGCGCATCGAGCTTCGCATCGATCCCGGAGCGTGGCGGTGGCGTCAGCGCGCTCGGCTGCTCGAACACGAACCCGGGCGCCGTGAAGCCGGCGGCCCGCGCCGCGTCCACGCTGGCGACCACGCGCTCCCACGGCGTCGTCGGCTCGATCGCGAAGAAGATGCGCGCGGGGTCGGAGGCCGACTCCGCAGGCGCGATCGCGCGGACCTCGCGCAGCGCGACGCCGAGCTCGTCGAGCGTGCGCAACGTCCGTGCGCGCAGCTGCTTGTGACCCAGCCACAGCTCCGCCACGCGCAGCTCGCTCGGCGTGATCGTGATGACCGGGCCCGGCTTCAGGTCGCGGCGCCGCAGCAGATCGCTGCGGACGACGAGCTTCACGTCCGCGGGCGGCTCGTAGAAGCTCGGCACCTCCTTCGCCGCCTCGACGAGCAGCGCTCCGACCGCATCGGCTTCGGCGCGGCACTCGTCCTTGCCGTGGTGGCCCTTGCTGCAGGCGACGAGCGCGGTCAGCACGAGCCATTTCATCGCGCGCGACCATCGCTCGAAAGTGGCGACGGCGGAAGCTGCATCCCGCATCGCCGAGGCTGCCACCGCCATCGGGGAGCGGCCGGCAGCGCCCGCGTGCAGCGCGACGGTGTGCGCATGTCCGGGGTCTGCCGCGCGGGGGCGGCGGGCGGCCGCCGCGCTGCTGCATTCGGCCCGGAGCCGCCGCCGGGCGCGCTAAGCTCTCCCCATGCACGTCGCGCTGATCGGGGCGGAGCTCGAGGAGAATCTGGCGATCCGTTACCTCTGGGGGGCGCTCGTGCGGGCGGGCCACGAGGTGAGCTCGATCGTCTTCGACGGGCCGGAGCAGACCGAGCGGGCCGCCCGAGAGCTCTGCGACAGCGGCGCCGAGCTCGCCGGCATGTCGCTCGTGTTCACCTGGCGCGCGCGCGAGTTCGCCCTGCTGGCCGAGCGCGCGCGACAGCTCGGCTACCGCGGGCACCTCGTGGCGGGCGGTCACTTCGCCGCCTTCAACGCCGAGACGCTGCTCGCGGACGTCCCCGCGCTCGACTCGGTCGCCTGCGGCGAGGGCGAGCCCATCCTCGTGGCGATGGCGGCCGGGCTCGACGCGCTCGGCGCCGTCGAGGGCCTGGTGTGGCGCGACGGCGCGGCCATCGTGCGCAACGCGCCGGCGGACAAGCCGCCCGATCTGGACGCCCTGGCCGAGCCGGTGCGCAAGCCGCCGTTCGACGCCTTCGTCGGGCTGCCCATGGCCAACATGCTGTCGTCGCGCGGCTGCCTGCACGCCTGCTCGTTCTGCTCGATCGCCGCCTGGCACAAGCTGTGCGGCGGGCAGCGGCTGCGCCTGCGCCGCCCGGACCGCGTCGCCGACGAGATGGCGCGGCTCTACCGGCAGGGCGTGCGCATCTTCAACTTCCACGACGACAACTTCGTGCTCCGCGACAGGGACGCGATGCTGGCGCGGCTCGACGCGCTCGCCGCGGGTCTCCGAGCGCGCGGCGTCGGCCCGATCGCCATGGCGATCAAGAGCCGGCCCAACACGGTCGACGAGGCCGTGTTCGCGCGCCTGAAGCGCATGGGCACCTTCCGCGTGTTCCTCGGCATCGAGGCCGGCACCGCCACCTCGCTCAGGCAGCTCGGACGGGGCCAGACGCTCGCGGACAACGAGCACGCGCTCGCGGTCGTCAACCGCCTCGATCTGCACGCGTGCTTCAACCTGCTCCTGCTCAACCCCGACTCGACGCTCGAGGACCTGGCCGCCAACGTCGCCTTTCTGCGGGCGCACCCGCACAACCCGATGAACTTCTGCCGCACGGAAGTCTACGCCGGCACGCCGCTCGAGCACCGGCTCCGGCGCGAGGGGCGCCTGCGCGGCGACTACTGGGGGTACGGCTACGAGATCGCCGACCCCCGCGCCCAGGCTGCCTTCGAGGTGATCTTCGAGGCCTTCGAGACGCGCAACTACGGCGAGCACGCGCTGCACCACCGCGCGATGCACGTCGACTACGAGCACCAGCTCGTGAGCGACTTCCACGGGCGGGACGAGGAGCTGCGGCGCGAGGTCAAGCGCTTCGTCGCCGACGTCAACCTCAACACCTGCGAGCACCTCGAGAGCATCCTCGCCGCGCTCGCCGCCGCGCCCGCAGGCGCCGACCACGCGGCGCTCCGTCGCGTCATGAAGGGCCGCGTCGAGGCCGACAACGACGGGTTGATGCAGCGGGGCGACGCGCTGCTCGACGCCATCCGCGGCCGGGCCGACAGGCTCGCGGCGCTCGAGCCGACCTGGGCGCGAGCGGCCACCGCGGCGGGCCTCGCCGTCGCCCTGACCCTGTCCCTGGCATGCGACAGCCCCGCGCCGGTCCCGATGCCCGAGATGGCGCCCGCGCCCACGGCGCCCGAGCGGCCGGATGCGGCGCCCGACGCGGCCGGCCCCGGCCCCGGCACCGGCAGCGTCGCGCCGGTCACCGGCGCGAGCGAGCTCATCCAGGCTCAGTTCGAGGCCGAGCTGTTGCCGTTCCTGGCCGAAGCGGTGGTGCCGGCGCGTCCGCTCGAGATCGCGCTCACCATCGACCCGAAGGGCAGGGTGAGCAACGTCGAGCTCCTCGGCCCGCCGCTCGGCGCCGAGCTCGCCCGGGGCGTCACCGCGCGCCTGGCGAGCTGGCGAGCGACCGAGCCGCGCGCGCGAGGCTTGCGCTTCGTCCTCTTGGTGACCGCAACGCAGCTCGAGCACGAGCGCGCGCGCTCGGGCCCGGTGCCTGCGCCCGAGATGGCGCCGCGACCGCCGAGGCCCGAGATGGCACCGCGACCGCCGCCGAGGCCCGAGATGGCGCCGCGGCCGCGCTAGAGAGCGGCGGCCTCGCCGGACGCCAGGGGGACCGTGGTACCCTCGGCCGGCCGATGCGCCTCCTGCCCCGTGTCCCGCTCGTCCTCGCCGCGGCGCTCCTCGCCGCGGCGGCGCTCGCCGGCTGCGACAAGGCCCTGCCGTCGCTCGCCGACCTCGAGAAGCTCAAGGCCGACGCCTGCGCGTGCCACGACGCCGACTGCAAGCCGCGGGTGCTCAAGCTCCACAAGAAGCTGCTCTCGGGGGCGCCGCTGCAGGACGCCGACGTGGACACGCGCCGCCTGGTGCGCGACATCGCCGAGTGCCTCCCCGACCGCGTCGACGAGTGACCCGCGAGCAGGGGCGCGCCGGCGCGCTATGATGGGCCGTCGCTCGGTCCAGAGCGACCCCACGGCAGCGACGGGCGACCGCCGCTGGTCCGCCTCCGCACGCAGATAGAAAGCACGGCCCACATGCAGATCCGGAGCGTCCTCGGTTGGCTCGGCCTCGCCCTCGCGGCGCCCGCCGCACCGCTCGCTTGCGGTCGAACCCCCCTCGGCGGCGCGCCGCACGACGACGGGTCCGGAGGTGCGGGCGCTGCGGCCGGCCAGGCCCCGGGCGGCGACGCCCCGGGCGGCGACGCGCCCGGAGGTGGTGGGGCCGGACCGATGTTCGAGACCAACTGCGCCAACGGCCTCGACGACGACGGCGACGGGCCGATCGACTGCCTCGACGGCGACTGCGCCGCCGACCCCGGCTGCCAGCCCGCGGTCGAGACCGCCTGCGCCAACGGCCTCGACGACGACGGCGACGGGCCGATCGACTGCCTCGACGGCGACTGCGCCGCCGACCCCGCCTGCCAGCCCGCGGTCGAGACCGCCTGCGCCAACGGCCTCGACGACGACACCGACGGCCACGTCGACTGCGCCGATCCGGATTGCGCGGGCGTCGGCGCCTGCGGCGCCTCGGGCTGGACCTGCGGGCAGATCCTCACCTGCGCCCAGGCCTGCGGGCCGGACTTCGCGTGCGTGTCGACCTGCCAGGCGGCGGGCTGCGCGAGCGGGCAGACGGCCTTCGGGGCCCTGCAGCAGTGCCTCGTCGCGAACTGCCTCACCGAGTGCGCCGGCGACCCCGGCGGCCCCGCCTGTCAGAGCTGCATGTCGACCGCATGCGGCGGCGTCGTGACCGCCTGCCTGGCCGACGCCTGCCAGGGTGCCGTGGAGCTCGCGTGCGAGGACGGGCAGGACAACGACGCCGACGGCGCCGTCGACTGCGCCGACTCGGACTGCGTCTTTCACCCGAGCTGCCAGGGCCTCGTGGAGACGGCCTGCACGAACGCGCAGGACGACGATGGCGACGGACCGGTCGACTGCGCCGACTCGGACTGCGTGGGCACGCCCTCGTGCGGCGGCTCGCTCTGGCGCTGCAGCCAGATCCTGGTCTGCACCCAGGCCTGCGCCGGGGACTTCGCGTGCATCGCGGCCTGCGAGGCGAACGGCTGCGCCACGGCGCAGGCGGCCTTCCAGGCCATGCAGAACTGCCTCATGCTGCACTGCCTCGGCGAGTGCGCCGCCACGCCCGGGAGCGCCGCCTGCCAGGCCTGCATGCAGACCGCGTGCGGCCCCGAGACGTCCGCGTGCCTCGCCAACACCTGCCAGGGCGGAGGCACCGAGAGCGACTGCGCCAACGCCTGGGACGACGACGCCGACGGCGCCGTCGACTGCGCCGACTCCGACTGCGTCGCCGCCCCGAGCTGCCAGGGGCTCGTCGAGACGAACTGCATCGACGGGCTCGACGACGACGGCGACGGCCCCGTCGACTGCGCCGATCCCGACTGCGCGGCCGACCAGGCCTGCGTCGGAGTCGGCGCGACGTGCAGCGAGGTGATGAGCTGCGCCCAGGGCTGCGGCGGCGATCTCGCCTGCACGATGGCGTGCCAGGCCGCCGGCTGTCCCACGGCCCAGGTGCTCTACGACGCGGTCGAGAGCTGCCTCGCGAACCAGTGCCTGGCCGCGTGCGTCGGCGATCCGGGCGGGGCCGGGTGCCAGTCGTGCATGGTCGCGAACTGCGCGGCCGAGCTCGCCGCCTGCGTGGCGGACGACTGCCAGGGTGTCGGCAGCGAGGTGAGCTGCGCCGACGGCGTGGACCACGACGCGGACGGCGCCACCGACTGCGCCGACCCCGACTGCTTCGCCAGCCCGGACTGCGCCGGCCAGGTGGAGCTCGACTGCGCCAACGGCCTCGACGACGACGGCGACGGCCCCGCCGACTGCGCCGACCCCGACTGCGCCGCCGACCCGAGCTGCGGGCCGGGCACGACCTGCGGTGAGGTCCTCGTGTGCGCCGAGGGCTGCGGCCTCGGCCTCGGCTGCCTGTGGAACTGCCGCAGCGACGCCTGCCCGAGCGGGCAGTCGGCCTGGGACGACGTGCAGCTCTGCCTGCTCGGCAGCTGCCTGCTCGACTGCCTGCAGGGACCCGGCAGCCCCGACTGCCAGAGCTGCATGCTGGCGAGCTGCCCGGCCGAGCTCGCGACCTGCATCACCGACGACTGCGGCTGAAAGGCTCCCCCGCCGCCGCCGGCGCGCTAGCATGCCCGTGCGATGATGAAGGATCTCCGCGTCCGGCACACCCGGAGCGCCGACGGCACCGACCTCACCTATTACGTGCTCGGCTCGGGCCCGCACACCTGGCTCATGCCCCCCGCGATGGGCGCGCCCCTCGTCGCCATGCGGCGCGTGGTCGAGCCGCTCTCGGACCTGTGCACCATCGTCACCTGGGACATGCGCGGCTTCCACCGCTCGGGCGCACCGGCCGACCCGCACGCCTACGGCGTCGAGCACAACGTCGAGGACCTCGAGGCCGTGGTGCAAGCCGAGCGCCTCGAGCGCTTCGTGCTCGGCGGCTGGTCGATGGCGGTGCCCGTGAGCCTCGAGTACCTCGGACGCGGCCCGGACGCGGACATCCAGGCGCTCGTGCTCATCAACGGGCCCTTCGAGGCGCTGCTCTACCACGCGCTGCCCGTCCCGGGCGCGGCGTGGGCCGTGACGCGCGCGCTCGAGCTCGCCGCGCACCCGCTCGGACGGCTGTTCAACCCGCTCAGCGTGCGCGTCCTCGGCCGGCCGGGGATGGGGCGGCTGCTCGTGCGCATCGGCCTCCTGGCGCGCGATCCGGCCTTCTTCGAGCAGATCCTCGACGAGTTCCGGCACGTGGACTGGTCGCGCTACCTCACGGTCATGCGCCTCTTGTCGACCTACAGCGCCGCACGCCACCTCGACAAGGTGCGCGTGCCGACGCTCATCACCGCGGGCACGCGCGACGCGATGACCCCGCTCGCCTCGGTGGAGCGCCTGCACCGGCGCATCCCGGGCTCGGAGCTCTGCGTCGTGGAGGGCGGCACCCACTACACGCCGGCCGAGTACCCCGAGGTGCTGGTCGCGCGCATCCGGCGCTTTCTCGCGCGCCACTTCCCGGCCGGTATGGCGGCGTGACGACGCGCGCGAGCCGCCGTCCGGACGCGCGGCACGTAACCAAGTATCTCCTTCGTTTCGGTCTATCCCGGGTTGGTTACGTCGCCGGGGCACCGCGCGTCTCTGCGCGGGCTCGAGCGCGCGCGGGGCGTGAAAGCGGCACGGTTTCAGACTAGAGCACGCGCTCCGCGCTCCGCTCCGACTCGGGCTTCTCGAGCCAGTAGGGGCCGATGCCGAGCGCATCCATGCGCGTGCGCCGGAAGCAGTCGAGCGCCTGCTCGGGCGTGTGCACGATGGGCTCGTTCTCGTTGAACGAGGTGTTGAGCAGGACGGGCACGCCGGTGCGCTCGCCGAAGCGCCCGATGAGGTCGTAGTAGAGCGCGTTCTCGGCGCGCGTGACCGTCTGCACGCGGCCCGTGCCGTCCTCGTGCGTGACGGCCGCGAGCCGCTCCTTCCACTCGGGGCGCACCTTGTAGACGACGATCATGAACGGCACCTCGTGCTCGCCGCGGAAGCACTCGCCGAGGCGCTCGCGCTGCACCACGGGCGCGAAGGGCCGGAAGGGCTCGCGGTTCTTGATGCGTGCGTTCAGGGTCGCCTTCATGCCCGGCGTCGACGGGTTGCAGAGGATGCTGCGGTTGCCGAGCGCGCGCGGACCCCACTCCTCGCGCCCCTGGAACCAGCCGATGATGCGCCCCGCCGCGAGCGCGCCGACCGCGCGGTCGAGCAAGGCGTCGCGCTCGAGCCGCAGGTGCGGCATGCCGGAGGCCCCGACGGCGCGCCCGATGCTCGCCTCGTCCCACTCCGTGCCTAGGAAGGCGTGCGCGAGCGCGCCCGTGCGCGGCACGCGGTGCTCGTGGTGCATCACGTAGAGCGCCGCCCCCGCGGCCGTGCCGTCGTCGCTCGCGGCCGGGTGGAAGGAGGCGCTGTCCACCACGCGCTCGGTGATGAGCCGCCCGTTGGCGACCGAGTTGAGCACGCAGCCGCCCGCCATCACGACGTCGCGGCAGCCGTCGCGCCGCACGCAGTCGTCGACGAGCTCGAGGTAGCACTCCTCGAAGCGCGTCTGCATCGAGGCGGCCAGATCGCGCTCGCGGTCGCCGATGGGCTCGGTGCGCGCGCGCGCCGGGCCGAAGAGCTCGGTCAGCTTCGGGCCCCAGAGTGGCGGGATCGACACCTCGCCCTCGTCGTGCACCTCCAGGCCCGTCGCGAGCTCGTGGTGGCGGAAGTAGTCGAGGTCGAGGCGGATGCCGCCGACGGGGTCGTAGCGCACCACCTTCCGGAGCTCGCGGGCGTAGCGGTTCACGCCGTACGCCGACAGGCCCATCACCTTGTACTCCTCGCCGAAGCGGTCGAAGCCGATGAACTGGCAGAGCGCGGTGTAGTAGACGCCGAGCGAGTGGGGCCAGAGCGCGCGGCCGCGCACCTCGATGTCGAGCCCCTCGCAGCGGGCGTGGAGGTGCGTCGCGAAGTCGCCGGCGCCGTCGGCCGTGATGCCCGTGGCGCGCTCGAAGGACGAGCCGTAGAAGGCGCTCGCGACGTGCGCCAGGTGGTGCTCGACCTGGTGGAAGCCGACGCGCAGGCTGCCCGGCGCCTGGTCGAGCGCCTCGGCGACGAGATCGACCGAGCTCGCCACCTCCTTGTGCACGCGCATCCGGGCGAGCGCCTTCGGGATGCCCGAGCGCGGGTGGCGCGCCACGAACAGGAGCTTGGCGCCGAGGTTCGCGCGCGGGTCGCGCGCCACCGCGACGTCGGTGAGATCCCGCGCGCTCGCGCCCGCGATGCGCAGCACCTCGCGCACGGCGAGGGTCGGGAACCCGGCGGCGTGCTTCTTCCTGTTGATGCGCTCCTCGGCGATCGCGGCCTCGATGCCGCGCTCGCTGACGAGCACTGCCGACGAGTCGGCGTGAGCGGAGTTGATGCCGAGGACGAGTCGCGACACGGGGCTCTCCCTACAACGAGTCGGTTGCTCTCACCAAGCGCCGCGCACTAGGGTCACCGAGACGGGCATGCGCATCCTGGCGGTGAACCAGTTCTACGCGCCCGATCTCGCGGCGACCTCGCAGCTCTTGACCCAGCTCTGCGAGGACCTCGTCGCGGGGGGCGACGAGGTCACGGTGGTGGCGAGCCCGGGCAGCTACCTCGGCGGCACGCGCCTGCCGTCCCGCGAGATCCTGCGCGGGGTCGAGGTGCTGCGGCCATGGGCCTCGAGCCTGGGCAAGCGGAGCGTCGTGCATCGGCTGGGCGACTACCTCTCGTTCTTCGCCTCGAGCGCTGGCCGGCTCGCGCGCGCGCGCCGCGCGGACGTGATGCTCGTCTTGACGACGCCGCCGATGATCGCCTCGGTCGCCGCCCTGGTCGCCACCTCGCGTCGCATGCCGCTCGTCACCTGGGTGCAGGATGTGTATCCCGAGGTCGCCGCGGCATTCGGACTTTTTTCCGCCGCGAGCCCGCTCTACCGGGGGCTCGCCCTGCTCGGGCGCGCGACGCACCGCCAGGCCACGAGAATCGTGGCTCTTTCCGAGGGGATGGCCGACCGGCTGCAGCACCAGGGAGCCCCCGCCGAGCGGCTGCGCGTGATCCCGAACTGGGCCGACGGGCGGCAGTACGAGCCGGATCGGGCGGCGCCCTCGCCCGGCGCCGCCTTTCGCCGGGAGCTCGGCCTCGAGGGCCGCTTCGTCGCGATGTACAGCGGCAACCTCGGCGTCGGGCACGACGTCGCGACGCTGGTCGAGGCGGCGCGCCTGCTCGCGCTGCGCGCGCCCGAGGTCGCGCTCGTGTTCGTCGGCGAGGGCGGGCGCCGCGCCGAGGCCGAGCGGCTCGCAAGCGGCCTCGGCAACGTGCGCTTCGCGCCGTACCAGCCGACCGAGCGCCTGCGCGAGAGCCTGGCCGCGGCGGACGTGCACCTCGCGTCCCTGCGCCCCGGGCTCGAGGGCCTGCTCGTGCCGAGCAAGCTCTACGGCGTCATGGCGGTGGGCCGACCGCTCTTCTACGTCGGACCCGAGGCGTGCGAGGTCAGCCGCGTGGTGCGCGAGCACGACCTCGGCTGGCGGGGCGAGCCGGGTGACGCGGCCGCGCTCGCCGACGCGCTCGCCCGCGCGGCCGGCGACCCCGCGTGGGTCGCGCGCGCCGGCGCCCGGGCGCGCGCCGCGTTCCTCGCGCACTTCGATCGTCCGCTCGCGGTCGCGCACTGGCGGCGCGTCCTCGCCGAGGCGGCGGCCGCGCACCGCTAGCCATTTGTTCCGGTTCCGGCCGCGGAGCTGCACGGGCGCCCCTGAACGGTTGCTTGTTCGGCGACAACACATGCTCCATGATGGGCGAGGGCCCCGTGAACAGCTTCTTGCCGAGCTGGGTGGGAAATCACCCGCTCCTGCGACCGAGCTACCTGGTCGCATTTGCCGTGGCGGCGCTCATGGCCGCCCTCGTCACGCCGATCGTGCGGCGCCTCGCGCTGCGCCTCGGGGCCGTGAGCGGCAAGGGCGGGCGCAACGTGGGCGACCGCGTGGTGCCGCGGCTCGGCGGCATCGCGATCTGCATCGCGCTCTTCGCGCCCATCGCCGGCCTCTTCCTGGTCGAGTCGGCGGTCGCCGAGCAGGTGCGGCGCCAGGCCTCGCTCGTGTTCGGCCTGTTCGCGGGCGGCATCTGGATGTGCGTGGTCGGTGCGGTCGACGACACGAAGGGCCTGCGCGCGCTCTACAAGCTCGCCGCGCAGGTGCTCGCGGCCGTCATCGCCTATCTCTGCGGCTTTCGCATCGACGCCGTCTCGCTCCCGATCATCGGCGAGGCCTCGATGGGCGTCTTCGCCCTGCCGGTGACGACGCTGTGGATCGTCGGCATCACCAACGCCGTCAACCTCATCGACGGGCTCGACGGCCTGGCGGCGGGGGTCGTGTTCTTCGCCGGCGTGTCGAACTTCGTCGTCGCCGGGCTCGGCGACGCGGGCTTCGTCGCGCTCGTCATGGCGTCGATGCTGGGCGCCCTGCTCGGGTTCCTGTTCCACAACTTCAACCCGGCGCGCATCTTCATGGGCGACTCGGGCAGCTACCTGCTCGGCTACGTCATCTCGGCCGCGTCGCTCGCGGGCGCGCAGCAGAGCAAGACCTCGACCGCCGTCTCGTTGCTCGTGCCGATCGTGGCGCTCGGCGTGCCGATCTTCGACACGCTCTTCGCCATGGTGCGACGCTTCCTCGAGCGCCGGCCGATGTTCTCGCCCGACCGCGGCCACATCCACCACCGGCTGCTCGACGTCGGCATCACCCACCGGCGCGCCGTGCTCATCATCTACGGCGCGAGCGTCGTGTTCACCGCCGCCGCCATCGGCATCTACATCGGCAAGAGCTGGCAGATCGGCCTCGCCATGGCCGCGGCAGCCATCGTGCTCGTCACGCTCGTGCGCTTCGTCGGCGTGTTCTCGATGGCGCACCTGCGGCGCCGGCAGGTGGCCCGCCTGCGGACGCGCGAGACCGAGATGCTGCGCTACGCCCTGCCCTCGGCGCCGCCGCGCTTCGCGGCCGCGCAAAGCGAGACCGACCTCTTCGCGGCCCTCGGCACCCTCGGTCACGAGGCCGAGCTCGTCGCGGTCGAGATCGTCGCGCGGGGCCCCGACGGCACACCGCGCACCGTGTACCGCTGGAGCGACGGCGAGCACCCGGGCCGGCGCGTGACCGCGCTCGGGCGCTACCCGCTCGGGCGCGACGCGCTCGCGCGCGCCGAGCTCCGCTTCGAGCTCATGAGCGACTTCGAGGACGGCGAGCTGTCGCCCCAGTGCGACATCCTGCTGCAGGTGGTGGCCGACGTCGTGACCGCGAACCTCGAGCGGCTCGACAGCGAGTTCGCGCCGCGGAGCTCGGTCGTCCCGGCGGCGCGGCCCTCGCGCCCGGAGCTGCTGCGGCGCGAGGCGGCCGCCCGCGCCCGACCGGCGCGCGCCACGGGCGAAGCGCTCGCCGCGGCCGCCGCCGGTGCCGAGGGCGTGCGCACGTCGCACCCGCTGCACGACGAGCCCTGACCCCGCCCACGCCCCGCGCCCGAGCACCATGGCCCAGCCGACCGAACCTTCCGCCGACGCGCCCCCCGACGACCAGCCGCTCCGGGTCCCGCCCGACGTCCTGAGCCGCATGCTCGACGGCGAGGCCGTGATCCTCGACCTCACGAGCGGCACCTACTTCGGGCTCGACGCCGTCGGCTCGCGCATCTGGGAGCTCATCCAGGCCGGCGCGACCCCGCGCCAGATCCGCACGACCCTGTGCGAGGAGTTCGAGGTCGACGACGCCACCGTGGCGCAGGATCTCGCCAAGCTCGTCGCGACCCTGCGGGCCAAGGGCCTGCTCGCCTGAGAGCCGCAGTAGCGAGCCATGCGACAGATCTGGATCACCCGCGCCGGTCGCCCCGAGGTCCTCGAGGTCCGTGAGGCCCCCGACCCGACCCCGGGCGCGGGGGAGGTGCGCATCCGCGTGCGCGCGGCCGGCATCAACTTCGCCGATCTCATGGCCCGCATCGGCATGTACCCCGATGCGCCCAAGCTCCCGTGCGTGGTCGGCTACGAGGTCGCGGGCGTCGTCGACGCCGTGGGCGACGGGGTCACGGGCGTCCGCGTCGGCGACCGCGTCTTCGGCATGCCGAGGTTCGGCGGCTACACCGACACGCTCGTGCTCGCCGAGCAGCAGGTCATCGTGATGCCGGCCAAGATGACCTTCGATGAGGGAGCGGCGCTGCCGGTCGCCTACCTGACCGCGCACCACATGCTGTTCGTGGTCGGCAACCTGCGCGAGAAGAGCAAGCTCCTCGTCCACTCCGCCGCCGGCGGCGTCGGCATCGCAGCCGTCCAGCTCGCCAAGACGAGGCACGCCGAGATCTTCGGGACGGCGTCGCCGTCGAAGCACGACTTTCTGCGCGAGCTCGGCGTCGCCCACCCCATCGACTCGGGCAAGGACATCCACGCCGCGGTGCGCGCGATCGTCGGCGCGCGCGGCGTCGACCTGGTCCTCGACCCGGTCGGCGGGCCCTCGTGGACCGACGGCTACGACTTGCTCGCGCCGGCGGGCCACCTCATCGCCTTCGGCCTCTCGTCGGCCTCGTCGGGCAAGACGCGCTCGCTCCTCACGGCGCTCGGTCGCGTGCTCCGCACGCCGCGCTTCAGCCCGATGAAGCTCATGGACGCCAACAAGACCGTCTCGGGCGTGAACATGGGGCACCTGTTCGGCGAGCTCGAGCTCCTGCGGTCCCAGTTCCACGCGCTCGTCGCCCTGTTCGAGCAGGGCGCGATCGCCCCCCACGTCGATCGCACCTTCCCCTTCGACGAGGCGGCGGCCGCGCACCACTGGCTTCACGATCGCAAGGCCAAGGGGAAGGTCTTGCTCGTGCCGTGAGGCCCTGAGCCGTGCGCACGCCCCGTCCTCCGCCCGAGGCACGGCCGACGCGGCTCTCGCGCGCTTCGGGGCGCCACATGCCGCCACAAACCCCCTGTCTTGATTCAAGACGCGGTACTTGTGGCGGCTCTCGCGCGCGTCGGGGCGCCACATTGCCGCCACAAACCCCCTGTCTTGATTCAAGACGCGGTACTTGTGGCGGCTCTCGCGCGCTTCGGGGCGCCACATGCCGCCACAAACCCCCTGTCTTGATTCAAGACGCGGTACTTGTGGCGGCT
>JACRDA010000357.1 GCA_016212965.1 Myxococcales bacterium | reverse complement strand
GAAGCAGACTCTCGGCGACCTCGGCGAGGTCGAGCCGGGGACCCTGTCGCCCGCCGCCCTCAGCGCGCTCCACGCCGTCGCCGTCGGGCGCGAGACGGGCGTCGTCGAGACGCCCGAGGGCTTCCGCATTCTGCGGCGCATGCCGAGCGGCGTCGCGCGCGGTGCCGCGCTCGCCGCCGAGGCGGTGCTGCGCATCGGGGGCCCGGCGAAGCTCTTCGCGCTCCTCGACAAGATCCGCGACCAGGTCGACGTCGACGCGCGGCTGCTCGAGCGGTGGGTCCGGGACATCGGCGTCGACGCGACCGCCTACGCCGCGGCCCTCGCGGATCCGGCCGTGGCCGCGAAGGTCGACGGCGACGTGGCGCGCGCGACCGACCTCGGCGTCGTGGCTCCGGGCACCCTGTTCGTGAACGGGACGTCGGCCGGCGCCGCGCGGGTGGGCGAGCGCATCGAGGGCGAGCTCGCGCTCGCCAGCGCGCTCGTCACGGTCGGCGAGCCGGCCGGCGAGGTGTCCGCGCGCGTCACGCGCCGGCGCTTCACGGCCTCGCCGCTCGTGTACCGCGTCTCCACCGAAGGCGCGCCCTCGCGCGGGCCGAGCGACGCGCCCGTGACCATCGTCGAGTACGGCGACTTCCAGTGCCCGTACACGGCGCGCGCCGAGGCGACGCTCGAGCGCCTGCGCAGCCGCTACGGTAGCTCGCTCCGCTTCGTGTGGCGCGACATGCCGCTCCCGTTCCACCCGCGCGCCGAGCCCGCGGCCTCGCTCGCGCGCGAGGCCCGGGCGCAGAAGCGCGACCCCGGGTTCTGGACGGTGCACGATCGACTGTTCGCGGACGCGCGCAGCGCGCGCTCGGCCCGCCTCGAGGACGCCGATCTGCTCGAGGTGGCGCGCGCGACGGGGCTCGACACGGCCGCCGTGACGAGCGCGCTCGCGCAGAAGAAGCACCGCGCGGCCGTCGAGGCCGAGGCCGCCGCGGCCGTCGGCGAGGCCGGCGTGACCGGCACGCCGCAGTTCTTCGTGAACGGACGGCGCATCGTGGGGGGCGTGCCCTTCGAGCACTTCCGCCAGACCATCGAGGAGGAGCTCGCCAAGGCGAAGAAGCTCCTCGCGCGCGGCGTCGCGCCCGCGGCCGTGTACGACGAGCTCACGAAGGACGGCTTCGTCGGAGCCGAGCGCGTCGACGTCGGCCCGCCGCCCACGGACCGGCCCTTCAAGGGCGGCGCGAGCGCGAAGGTGACGCTGCAGGTGTTCTCGGACTTCCAGTGCCCGTACTGTCGGCTCGCCGAGGAGCAGGCCCTGGCGGAGGTCGCGCGCACCTACGGCGAGCGCGTGAAGATCGTGTGGCGCCACAGCCCGCTCTGGTTCCACAAGGACGCGGTGCCCGCCGCGGAGGCGGCCGAAGAGGCCTACGCGCAGAAGGGCAACGCCGGCTTCTGGGCGTTCCACGACGCGCTGTTCGCCGGGACGGGGCCGGACGCGCTCGGTCGCGCGACGCTCGAGCGCTACGCCGCCGAGCTCGGGCTCGATCTCGCCCGCTTCCGGCGCGCGCTCGACGACCACACCCACCGCGGCAAGCTCGCGGCCGACGCCGTCGCCGCCTTCCGCGCGGAGGTCGGCGGCGTGCCGAGCTTCACGGTCGGCGCCTTTCCCATCGAGGGGGCGCAGCCCTTCGAGGCCTTCAAGAAGCTCATCGACGCCGAGCTCGCGGCGGCGCCGCGCTGAAGGCGCCGCCGCCGCGCCGCGATCGCCGATGATACACGGGACGCCGTCCCGTCGGCGCGGCAGCTACGGCCGCGCGGCGACGCGCATCACCTCGGTGCCGGGGCGAGCGACGTAGGTGACGCCGTCGTTCGAGATGGCGACGGCCGAGGGCCTCTCGCGCAGCCATTCGCGCGCCACCTCCTTGCCGGTCGAGAGGTCGAACGAGCGCAGGTGGTAGTTGCCGTCGACGTGGGCGGCGAAGCGGCCGTCGGCCGAGGTGACGAGGTGGCCGAGGAAGTCCTGCTCGATGCGCCGGACTTGCGTCCCCGAGGCGTCGACGCGCGACAGGGCGCGCGACTCGAGGAGCAGCGCGCCGCCGTCCGGCAGCAGGGTGACGCTGCCTTGCACGGCCTCGAACAGCAGGCGGCTCGCCCCGTCGGCGACGGCGACCCGCTCGACGCGCGCCGGCGGCTGCACCCACTCGTGGTTCTGGGGCGTGCCCCGCTCGTAGGCGCCCGGCTGCTCGCGGGTCGCGTAGGCGCTCCCGTCGGCGGCGAGCGACTCGATCGGCTGCTTCGCCTCGACGGTCCTCTCGACCTTGCCCGCCTCGGGATCGATGACGAACAGCGTCTTGCCCTGGGCCGCCACGATGCGGCCCGCACCCCAGGCGAAGAGCGGCGTGCGCAGGGCGACCGGCACGCGCTCGGTCCGCGCACCGGGCTCGCGCCGCACGACGAGGACGGCGCCCGCATCGCCCGCCACGAACGCTGCGGCCAGGCGCGACGCGTCCGGCGCGAACGCGAGCGCCGTGATGCTGCCAAGGAGGCGCTCCGACTCGTACGCCGCGCGACGCGTCTCGGCGTCGCGCACGCGCAGGGTCACCTGGCTCGACTCACCCACCTCCGACTCGGCGAGCGCGAGCGCCCGGCCGTCGGCCGACACGGCGAGGGCCTGGACGGCGGGTGGGAAGGCGACCCGCTCGACCGCGCCGCTCTTCAGGGCGACGAGCACGACGCCTGACGAGCCCACGGCCATCGCCGCGGGGGCGGGCTCGAACGCCCGCTCGAGGATCAGGCGCTGCTCGCGGAAATCGAAGACCCGCAGGGCCGTGCCGCCGCTGCCGGAGCGCAGGCACGCGAGCCGCTCGCCGTTCGGCGCGAGGACGATGTTGGCGTCGCAGCCCGTGTGGATGGAGGTGTCGGTGTAGTCGCTGCCGAGGCGGTAGCGCTCGACGGTGACGGAGCTCACGAGCACGTAGCGCCCGTCGTGCGCGAGCAGGACGTGCTCGAGCGTGGTCCTGAAGTCCTTCGGCGGCTCGCCGTCGAGCGACAGGGCGCCGCGCCCGCGAAAGAGCGCGTACCGAGAGCCGTCCGAGCTCACGGCCTCGATGGCGGCCCCCGCCCGGAACGAGCGGTCGAGGAGGCCGGTCGACGGGTCGAAGCGCACGAGCTGCTGCGCGCCCGCGACGACGAGGCCGCGCTTGCCCCAGCTCAAGCGCTCCGGCTCGAACGCGAGCTTCGCCACGCGGCCGACCGCCCCCGTCTTCGCGTCGACGATGCGAAGCGAGCCCGCCGAGCCCGGGTCGCAGCCCGTGCAGGCGACCGCCACGGCGTCCCCGTTCGGCGCGAAGCGGAGCGCGCGCACCAGGGGGCCGTCGGGCTGATCGCAGGTGACGCCGCCGAAGCGGTGCAGCTGCCGCTCCGGCGGGCAGAGGGGGCTCTGCGCGACGACCGCACCCGTCGCGACCTCGCGGATGCGGACCCAGCTCGGGTAAAAGGCGATCGCCTCGGCCTCGGCCGCGGCGTAGAGCCGTCCGTCGTCCGAGATGGCGAGGGCGCGCGCCTCGGGCGGATGCTCGGTGGGGATCGCGGCGGGCGCGCCGGGCACGGGTGGCGTCGGCGGCAGGAGGTCCGAGGCGAGCCGCTCGTCGCCGGGCCCCGGCGGCGCCTGCGAGCCGGACTCCACGGTGGGCGGACCCGCGTCGGCGCCGGCCCGCGAGCGGTCGCCGCAGGCGGGCAAGAGCGCGAGCGCGAGGGCCGCGACGACGGTGCGGACGGCGACGCTCCCGCGTGCCATCAGTGTGCCACCCGGGCGTCCGGGAACGAGGGCGTCATGCGCGAACTCTAGGTCGCGGCCGCCCGCGGCGGCCAGACCGCTTTACAGGACGCGCGAACTAGGGGAAAAAGAGCGTTCCCATGCAATTTTACGACCCCCACCTCTATCGCTACATCGACGGCTGGCACAGCCCGCGGCTCGGCATGCACATGCCGATCGTCACCTACGGCCACGCCGGCCACCCCTTGCTGCT
This sequence comes from Myxococcales bacterium, assembly GCA_016212965.1. Taxonomy (GTDB): domain Bacteria; phylum Myxococcota_A; class Polyangia; order Polyangiales; family Polyangiaceae; genus JACRDA01. The sequence continues at coordinate 12,934 of JACRDA010000357.1, read as the reverse complement.
GTTCCCGACGGCGCAGGCCGACTTCCTCGAGTACGAGCGCTGGCTCATGATCAAGGTGCTCGAGCCGCACCTGTTCGCCGGCCGCGTGCGCGTCTACTCCATCGACAGCATCAACAAGCACGCCTGGATGAACAAGCACGTCTCCATCCCGGAGTGCGCGCGGCGCCAGGCGCTCTACATGGGCTACGTCGAGGAAGAGGTGGTGCCGTACATCCGGCACCACTCGAACGGCCAGCGCATCTGCACGAGCGGCGCGAGCTGGGGCGCCTTCCACGCCGCCAACGCCCTGTTCCGCCGCCCCGATCTCTTCGACTCGACCGTCGCGATGAGCGGCTTCTACGACCTCGAGCCGCTCTACACGAAGGGCTACAAGAACGACGAGGTCTACTTCAACAACCCCGTCGCGTACCTGTCGAACATGTCCGAGGGCGGCACGCTCGATCTCTTGCGGCACGCCTGCCAGATCCACATCCTGACGGGTCAGGGAGCCTACGAGGCCCCGCAGAAGAGCGAGCAGCTCTCCGAGGTCCTGTGGCAGAAGGGCATCTGGCACAACCTCGACAAGTGGGGCCACGACGTCGACCACGACTGGCCGTGGTGGCGCAAGATGCTGCCCTACTACGTGGGCGAGCGGCTCGGCTGGTGACGGAGGCCGCGCCGCCACGCGGGGCCTTCAGGGCCCGTCGGGTGGTGGCGGCGGGGTGGGGGAGCCGGTCCCGGCCGCCTTCGGGCTCGGGACCGGCGTGCTCGCGCCCTGCTGCGCCTTGGCGCGCGCCTTCAACTTCTCGAGCGCCAGGCGCATCTGCTCCGCGGTGAAGGGCATGCGTGCGAGCGCGGCCGTCTCGTCGGCCATGCTCTGCTCGAGGTCCGCCTTGGCCTGGCGCGCGCGCGTCACCCAGTAGGAGCTCTCGCCGGTGCGGTCGCCGAGGCGCAGCACCGACTCCATCATCGCCAGGCCCTTCTCGAGCAGCTTGTGGTACCGGAGGCGCATCGCGCCCTCGAAGAGCTGCCGGTCGCGCTCGCTCTGCGCGTTGTCGGGCGGCGGGATGGCCATCGCCTCGCGATGCAGCTGCTGGTAGAGCTGGCCCACGCGGTAGCCGCTCATCGCGGACCAGTGCGCATCCTTCGCCCGCATGGCATCGGTGTAGGCGCTCTGGGCGTCGAGCAGCTCCTTGCAGCGGCGCTCGAGCACGTCGGAGAACTGCGCCGTGACCGGCACGAGCTTCACCTGCTCGCTGCGCAACCGCCGGACCTCCCCGAGCGCGAAGAACACGGCGGCGAGCTGCACCGGCGGGGCGCCGGCCTGGCCGAGGTGGTTCCGGTCGATGACCTCGAGCGCTCGGCCGATGCTGCGCTCCGCGTCGTCGACGCGCCCCTCGGAGGCGAGCGCGATGGCGCGGTAGCCCTCGCCCTCGATCTGGTCGAGCAGCGTGAGGTCGGCGCGCCCGAGCAGCGCGTCGGCGGCCGCCTCGACCTCGCGCCAGCGCTCAAGGTAGCCGAGCAGGCGTGTCAGGCGCACCATGCCGAGGCGCGCGTCGGCCTTGTCGCCGTGCTTCTCCGCGAGCTCGGTGTAGCGCAGGATCGCCGGCTCGTTGTCGCCGGCGCTCTCGTAGGCGCTCGCCGCGTGGTAGAGCGATGCGGCGGCGAGCTCGGCGTCGAGCGCGAGCTTCGCGAGCTTGTCGAAGGCGAGCGCCGCCTCGCCGTAGCGCTCGCCGAGCAGGAGCGAGCGGCTGCGCTCGAACTCGTCGATGAGGTCCGTGCGCGTGTAGCCGCGCACCTCGACGGGCTCGAGCCGCACCACCTCGAGCCGGCTCGGGTCGGCGGGCGGCTCGCCGCGCGGGCCCGCGCAGGCGGCGCAGGCGAGCAGGCAGGGCAGGGCGAGGCCTGGCGGGATTCGACGCATCGACACCGAGGACCGTAGGCCGGCGCGTGCCGCCGCGCCAGCGCGGGCAAGGCTCGGACGCGCCGCGAGCGCACTCCGCCGGGCGCGGCGGCCGAGCCACGCCTACGTGTTTCCCACGATATTGGCGCGCCAAACCAGGCGGCATCCTGTGGGGATGTCATGCGGACCCCCGGGCTACCCGGGGCGTCTCGACGACTACGACACCGGGGGACCATGGTGAGCAACGCAGGGCGAACGCTACCTTCACGGGCCATGGTGCCGAGCCCGCCGCCCGGCGCGGTGCGCGTGGTCGGCCCGGTCGCCCTGCCGGCGGAGGTCGCCCCCTCGCGCCCGGTGTTCGCGGCGGGGGAGCTCGTCGCCGACACGTACCGCATCACCCGCCTGCTCGGCGAGGGGGGCATGGGCCAAGTGTACGAGGCCCAGGATCTCTCGCTCGGCCGCACCGTCGCCCTCAAGGTCGCGTGCACGCCCGAGGGCGCGCCGGCGCTCGGGGCCGAGGCGCGCGCCATCGCCTGCATCCGGCACCCGGCGCTCGTGACCCTGCACTGCGTGGTCACGCACGGTGAGACCGAGTGCCTCGTGATGGAGCGCATCTACGGCGCCTCGCTCGAAGCGCACCTCGCCGCGCGCCGCGCCGACGGCCGGCCCGTCGCGCTCGACGAGGTGCTCGCGATCGGGTCCGGGATCGCGAGCGGTCTGTCGGCCCTGCACCGCGCCGGCCTCGCGCACCGCGACCTCAAGCCCGGCAACGTGATGCTCGCACCCGGCGGGCGCGTCGTGCTGATGGACCTCGGCATCGGCCTGCCCGAGTGCGCGCTGGCGCGCGGCGACGGCGCGGCGGCGGCGGGCACGCCCGCCTACATGGCGCCCGAGTCGATCCTCGGGGCGGTCCAGCCGGGCGCCCTGCACCTCACGGATCTCTACGGGCTCGGTGTCATCCTCTTCGAGCTCTGCGCCGGGGAGCCGCCGTTCGCCGCGGCGACGCTCGCCGGGTTGCTCGACGCGCAGCTCCACGCGCCCCCGCGGCGCCTCGCCGAGCTGTGCCCCGACGTGCCGGCGGCGCTCGACGCGCTCGTCGACGCGCTGCTCGCCAAGGACCCGAGCGCCCGTCCGGCGAGCATCGAGGAGGTGGCCGTCCGGCTCTGCGCGCTCCGGCGGCAGCCGCGGACCGAGGTCGCGCCGCGCAGCGCCCCGAGCCGGCTCGGCGTTCTCGTCGTGGCCGAGGAGCCCGCGATGCGCAAGCTCCTCGGCGCCCTCGCCCGCAGCCACGGTGCCGGGTGCGACGTGCGCAGCGTCAGCTCGGGCGCGGCCGCCCTCGAGCTCGCCGAGGGCTTCCCGCCGCGCCTCGTGCTGCTCGACCCGCGCGTCACGGACATGAACGCCATCGAGCTCTGCTCGTGTCTGCGCGGTCAGGCGGGCAGGATCCCGGCGACGCTCGTGGTGCTGCGCCTGGGCCTCGGCTCGGCCGACCAGCACGTGCTCGTCGAGCTCGGCGCGCACCTCGTGTCCTTCGGCCGCGAGCTCGCCCGGGATCTGGCGCCCCTGTTGCGAGCCCGTGCGAGCGACGGCCCGGTCTCGGTGGGGCGCCGCCGCAGCGGCGTGGCTCCGAGCAGCAACCGCGCCGGCGGCTGAAGGCCCGGAGGCCTAGGCCTAGAGCGTCTTGTCGAACACGCGGTACTTCTTGTAGACGCGCGCGCCCATCGACTTGATGCCGAGGTTGATGGGGGCGTCGTCCTCGCGCGTCCAGCTGAGCTCGGCCCAGCGGTAGCCCTTCTTCATGCCGCGCTTGGCGACCTCGACGTACATCGCGGCCGAGAGCGAGCCGTAGCGCTTGACCGCCTTGCGGTACTTCTCGAGCACGCCGAGCACGATGAGGCGCGAGGAGGCCGGGCGGCGGACCTTGGTGCGCCACAGGAGCTTCGCCCAGCCGAAGGGCAGGAGCCGCCCGCCGAGGTCCGCGATGGCCTCGTTCAGGTTCGGGACCGTGATGCAGATGCCCGCGGGCTCGCCGTCGATCTCGGCGACGAAGGCGATGTCCGGGTCGAGCACGATCGACATGTCGCTCGCCATCTTGTCGAGCTCCTGCGGCGCGAGCGGCACGTAGCCCCACTTGCCGGCCCAGGTCTGGTTGTAGATCTCCATCACCATGGAGAGCTCGGCGCGCAGCCGCTTCATGTCGATGGTGCGCATGCGCACCTCGGGCATGGCCTTGACCGCCTCCCAGGCCTTCTGCGTGCGCGCGTTGAACTCGCCCGTGACGTCGTAGCGCCACGCGTAGAGATCCTTCTCCTTCGCGTAGCCGCACTGCTCGGCGAGCGCGGCCTGGTAGCGGCGCGAGTGAGCCATGTCGATCATCGGCGGGTAGTCGAAGCCCTCGATGAGGATGCCGGCCTCCTGGTTCGCGCTCAACGACATCGGGCCGTTGACGCGCTTCATGCCCTTCTGGCGCAGCCAGTCCTCGGCCCGCTCGAGCAGGGCCTGCGCGACCTCGACGTCGTCGATGGTGTCGAAGTAGCCGAAGTGGCCGGTGTCGTCCTTCCAGGTCTCGAGCCAGGCGCGGTCCACCGTCGCCGACGTGCGGCCGACGAGGCGGCCGTTCTTCCAGGCCGTGAAGAGCACGACGTCCGCGTGCTTGTGGAGCGGCTCCTTCTTCGGGTCGAGCCGCTCGCGAATGACGAAGTCGAGCGGCGCGACCCACTGCGGATCGCCGCGGAACACCTCGAAGCCGGCTCGGATGAAGTCGGCCGTGTCCTTGCCGGGCTCGTGCGCGCGCACCTCGATGGTCATGGGGCGCGGTCTTAGCGCATCCGGTGCGGGGCCCGGAAAGAGAAAACCACGGAGTCACCGGCTAGCGCTTCTTCGGTGCGGCGCGCTCGATGCGCGCGTGCACGTAGCCACCGAGCAAGAGCGCGAAGGAGGCGACCCAGAGCCAAGCGAGGAGCGCGACGATGGCCCCGAGGCTCCCGTAGAACAGCGGGAAGCGCGCCAGCTTCTGCACGTAGACCGTGAACAGCACCGAGACGCCGAGGCCGAGCACCATCGTCGTCAGGGCGCCGCGGGAGGCACCGCGGCGCGGCACGTCGGGGTCGGGGAGCGTCGCCGTGCGGAAGAAGACGACGACCACGGCGACGAGCGCCAGCGCCGTCGGCGCCGTGGCCACGGTGGCGCCGGCGCCGTGGAGCTCCAGGAACGCGCTCAGCGTGCCGGCCGCACCGAGCAGCACGATCGACAGGACGACGAGGCCCATCGCCACGAAGCGCCGCCGCCAGAAGGTGCGCGGCGGCGCGCGGTGCAGGCGCTCGAAGGCGCGCATCGCCGTGACCACGCCTTCGCTCGCGAGCCACAGGAAGGCGACGACGCTCACGGGCGCCAGCACGGCGACCCCACCCTCGCCGAGTTGCGCGAGCTCGTTCTCGGCGAGGTCGGCCACGGTCGGCGGCAGGAGCAGCCACAGCGGCGCGAGCGGCGCCTCGGGGCCGCGCGACAGGGCGTGCGCGCCCCATACGAAGAGTGCCAGGAGCGGCATGAGGCTGAAGAAGGCGTCGAACGCCATCGCGCTCGCCGCCTCGACCACCTGGTGCTCGCCGAAGTCGTGGAGCACCCGAGCGATGCCGGTGCGCAGGCGCGCTGCGGGCCCTCGCGGCCCGCCGGGCGGGGCTTCAGGCGCTTCCACGCTACGAGCGGTACGTGCGTCGCGGGCGCGAAGCAACGGGATGCCGCCCCGACCCGGCGGCCACGGGCGCCGCACGCCTTGACGCCCGTCTCCGCCGTGCCAGTGTCGCCCCCATGGAACTGCGCAATCTGGGTAGCTCGGGTCTCAAGGTGAGCGCGCTGTCGCTCGGTGCCATGACGTTCGGCGAGTCACAGACGTTCATGAAGGGCGTCACCTCGTCGGACGCCGAGGCGCGGGCCGTGTTCGACCGCGCCGTGGAGCGCGGCGTGAACCTGGTCGACACGGCCAACGTCTACGGCGAGGGCCGGAGCGAGGAGCTCACGGGCCAGTGGATCGCGGGCAAGCGCGACAAGGTGCTGCTCGCGACCAAGTGCCGCTTCCCGATGGGCTTCGGCCTCACGCACACGCCGGCGCCCCACGACATGGGCCTGTCGCGCCAGCACATCGTGCGGGCGTGCGAGAGCTCGCTGCGCCGGCTCGCGACGGACGTCATCGACCTCTACCAGGTGCACATGCAGGACACCTCGGTGCGCATCGACGAGACGCTGCGCGCGCTCGACGATCTCGTGCGCCAAGGCAAGGTGCGCTACGTCGGCTGCTCGAACTACACGGGCTACCGCCTGGTCGAGTCGCTGTGGGCCTCCGAGCGCCTCGGCTCGGTGCGCTTCGAGTCCCACCAGCTCCAGTGGAACCTGCTCGAGCGCGGGGCCGAGCGCGAGATGCTGCCCGCCTGTCGCGCCTTCGGCGTCGGCGTGCTCGTGTGGTCGCCGCTCGCGAGCGGCTTCTTGTCGGGCAAGTACCAGAAGGGCCAGCCGCTGCCCGAGGGGGCGCGCCTGTCGGAGTGGAAGGACAGCTTCGCGCGCCTCGGGGTCGAGCGCTCGTGGGCGGTGGTCGACGCCGTGGTCGAGCTCGCGCAGAAGCACGACACCTCGCCCGCCGCCGTGGCGCTCGCGTGGCTCCTGGCCAAGAAGGAGACGTCGAGCGTCATCGTCGGGGCGCGCACTGTGGCGCAGCTCGACGACAACCTGCGCGCCCTCGAGGTGAAGCTCGCGCCCGAAGAGGTGCAGGAGCTCGACAAGGTGTCGAAGCCCGACTGGGGCTACCCGTACGGCTTCATCGGGCGCATGCAGCCCTGGTAGGCGTCGCCCGCGGGCTCCTTGGTTGGGGTACGGAGAGGGGGAGCGGGCTCCGGGGGAGAGGGGGTGCGGGTGCGGGTGCGGGCGCGAGAGCGGGTGCGGGTGCGGGCGGGGCGAGGCACCGGCGCTCAGGCCGGCGCGAGCTCCGCGTAGAGGCGGCCGAGCTCCGCGAGGTCGCCGAGGTCCTGGCACAGGATGCCGAACACGACGGCGTCGTCGACGCGGTCGTACAGATGCACGATGCGGTTGCGGAACGCGAAGATCCGGCCGTACTTCGCGGTCGACCCCGGAGGGAGCTTGCCGGCGCGCTCCAGTCGCTCGAGCAGGTCGTGGCTCGAGTCCGGCACGCCGAGGCCGAGGCGCGACACGAGATGGCCGCCCACGTCGATGAGGATCTGGATGCCCACCTGCAAGCGCCGCAGCGCCGCGTCCGCGTTGCGATCGTCGGCCCGAAAGGCCTCGAGGCTCGAGTGCTCGATGGCATCGAGACGTGCCAGCGTGTCCGCGAGCAAGGCGAGCTTCGCCTGGACCTGCTCGGGACTCACCGCCGCGGCTCCCCGTGGAGGGCCGCGAAGCGTTTTCGTAGGCCCTGGAACGTGGCGCGCATGGCGATGTCGTGGGTCGGCTTCCAGTCGAGATAGTCGCGGACCGTGCGCTCCTCGAACTCGAGTCGGCGGTCGCGATCGGCGTCGAGCACGAGCAATCCCTCGGACACGATCCGGTGGCGCAGCACGGCGCCCTGCGGACCGAGAATCACGATGTCGACACGGCCCGAGGGCGAGTAGCGCTCGAGCTCGACCGAGACCTCGAGCAGCGTCCGCGCGTCGCCCGGTTGCTCCTCACCGCAAAGCAGGACCGCCAGGTCGAGATCGCTGTTCGGCCGGGCCTCGCCGCGCGCGACCGAGCCGAAGACCCAGGCCGCCGCAATCCGCGGACAGTGCGAAAGGACGCGGCCGATCTCGCCGGGGTTCACCTCGCGGCCCACGAAGGAGAGCGTACGTGGGCTGCCCCGGCGGCGCCAGCGCCACGCCCGCGGCACGATTCACCGGCACACGCGCGTCACCGGGCCGGTCGAGACGTAGTTCGTGAAGAACAGGTGGTGCGCGCCGAGGGCCAGGCCCATGGGCATGAGCTGCGGGCTGGCGACCAGCGTGACGACCGGGCCGCCGTCGATGCCGACGACGCGGACCGCGTTCTTCTCGCTCCAGTACACGCGCGCGCCGTCGGTGACGACGTCCTGCCCCAGCGCGACGCCGGTCGCGAGCACGCGCACCTCGCCGCCCGCCTTGGGCACGGCGAGCACGCGCCCGGTGTCGCTGCTCATCCAGACGACGTGCTCGGCGTCGACCGCGAGGCCCGGCGCCGCACCGGTGTAGCCGCTCGCCCCGACCTCGGCCGGGACCAGGACCTCGGCGACGCCGCCCTCTTTCGGCACGCGCAGGATGGCGCCCGCGGCCCCTTCGGCCGCGTAGTAGAGCCACTCTGCGTCGAGCGCGATGGCGCCGATGCAGCCCTCGCTCGACACCACGGGCTCGACAGGTCCGCCGGTCGTGTCGAGGCGCACGATGTCCGCGCAGCCGCCACGCGCATAGAGGTGCGTGGCGTCGACCGCGACCATCGCGAAGGCGCCGCCGCTCTCGATGTCGGCCGCGAGCTCGACCCAGGGCCCGCCGCCCTTCGGCGCGCGGCGAATGCCCGGATCGTCGTGCATCGCCCAGTAGACGAAGCTCTCGTCCACGGTGAGCCCCATCGCGATCGGCTGGCCGCCGGCCAACGTCTCGACCGCGCCGCCCGCGCGCGGCGCACGACGGACCGCCGTGTCGGCCGACCAGTAGACGTGGGTCGCGTCGAGCGCGATGAAGCTCGGCGCGCTCTCGTCGGGCGCGACGTGCGCGAGGTCCTCGCCCGCCGGGCAGGCGCCCGGATCCGAGCCGCCGCTCGAGCCGAGGCCGGCGCCCGCGGCGCCCGTGCCCGCGGCGCCCGCCCCGCCCGAGCCGTCCGCACCGGGCATCACCGTCGTCGAGGCGCTGCACGCTCCGCAGAGGCCGAGCGCCACCCACCAGCCGATCGCCGTGGATCGCTTCTTCATCGACCACCCTCCGCAAGAAGAAAGGTTCGGTAGTCGGGGCCCGCGCGTCGCAAGACGCGTGCCCCGCGCCCGCGCGCGCGTGCTTTCCGCAGCTTGCCGCCCGACGGCGGCGCCGGGAGCGCGCGCGACCATGACAGGGGTGTCGCGGGCGGCGCACGGGCGCCGGCGCGCCTCACTCGCAGCGCAGCAGGACGCCGCTACAGCGGTCCCGTACTTGCGAGCGGAAGCCGTCGTTGCACACGAGGTCGTTGAGATCGGTCGGGTGCGCGTTCGGCACGTTCTGGTTCTCCTGCTTGCACGCGAGCGAGTGGTTGAAGCCCCCGTCGAAGCAGAACCCCGGGTCGCACGGGCCGGAGCTGGCGCCCTTGGGAGACCACGGGCAGAGCTTGCTCGACTTCACCTTCTCGGGGCACGGCGGCTGCGGGGGCTCGTCGTAGCAGGGCACGTCCTTCTCGGTCGCCGTGTCGAAGGGCCCGCGCGGGAGCGCCGCCTCGGCCGCGTAGGCCGGCTTCTCCCAGATGACCGGCACCGTCCGCAGCCAGTCGGTCAGGCCTTCGGGCTTGCCCTCGTAGCGGAGCTGCTCGACGTGCACGAGCTCGTGGAGCAGCGTGCGCGCGAGCGTGTACGTGTCCTTGCCGGCGAACTTCGAGACCCGGATGCGGTTGCGGTTCAGCGTCTGCCCCGCGGCGACGGGCTTGCCCTCGAGGTGCGCCTCGGGCACGAGCGGGGCCGAGTACTCGATGACGAGCTCCGGGTCCTCCAGGATCGCGACGATGTTCTTCCGCACGCCGGCGGCGAGCTGGCCCTCGCCCACGGGCCAGAGCTCGTCCCGGGCGAGCACGTGCTTCAGGATCGCGAGCGCGGCGCCGGTGTGCGGCAGCTCGGTGCGGAGCTCCTTCGTCAGGCCCGTGCGCACGCACGGCCCCGCGGCCGGCATCACGCCCGCCTCGATGCAGCGCGGCGCCGGCAGCACGAGAAGCAGGAGCGCGATGGCGAAGAGCCGCAGGCCCGGCCGCATGATGGGTTATGTTCTCCGAGGCCGGTGCGAGCCGCAAGACGGCCGCGCCGCGACGCGCGATGTGGCAAGGCACCGACTGGTACGTGCGGCGCGCGGCGGAGTCCCTGACGGGGCCCTTCACCGCCGAGCAGCTCCGGCGCGACTTCGCGGCCGGCCGCCTCGCGGGCGACTGCCGCGTGTGCCGCGTGGGCACCGAGGCGTGGATCACGCTCGATGCCTTCGCGCTGCAGACGGGCGGACCCGTCGCGACGGGCCCGCTCGAGGCGGCCGCGCCGCACGCTCCGCCAGGGCTCCCGCCTCCGCCTCCACCTCCGCCTCCGGCGCCCGCGGTCGCAGCCCCGCCGCGACCGGCCGCCCCCGCCGTCACGCGCACGGTGCCCGAGGCGCCCGCTGCGGTTCCGCCGCCCGCCGCGGTCCGCGCCGCCGTCCCGCCGCGCAGCGCGGTGTCGCGCACCGTCGGCGACGCGCCGCGTGGCCTTCGGGCGTCGCTCGGCGTGGCGTGCGGTATCGCCCTCGCGTCGTTCGCGCTCCCGGGCGCCGTCGTCGACGGGGCGCCGACGGCCTTCCCGTGGCAGACCCTCGGGGCCGATCCGCTCGGCACGCTCATCCTCCCCGTCGCGGGGGCGCTGTGCCTCGTCCTCGCCGCCCTGCGCGTGCCGGCCGCGGTGCAGGGCGCGGTCTGGCTCGCCGTGGGGCTCGGGCCGCTCGTGCTGCGGAGCGGTGACGGGCTCATCGGGCTCCGGGAGTGGCTCGTGCTCGGCGGCGCGCTCGTGTCCACGGCGGCGTGCTACGCGCGCGCTTCGCGCCCCGACTTCCGTGTGCTCCGCTTCCTGCCGCTCGCGGGCGCGGCGCTCGTCGCGGGCGGCTACCTCGTGCCGCTCGAAGGCCGCCCGCTCTTCGCGTGGCTCGTCGACTACCTCGGCGGCAAGGGCCCGCGCGTGTCGGGGCTCTGGCCCCTGCCGGCGGTGGCCGGCCTCGCGCTCTTGCCGCTCGTCGTCGCGAGCGTCGTCGGGGTCGTCGCGGCGGCGCGCGCGCGCTTCGCGCTACCCCTGCGCAGTCGCGTCCTCGGCCATGCTCTCCTGCTCGCCTTCGCCGCCGTGCCCACCGGCCTCGCCGTCCTCGGCGGCCTCGCCGGGCGCCCGGACTTCCCCGCGTGGGTGCAGCGGGCCGTCGCGCTCGTCGTGCCCCTCTACTTCGTGTGCGCCGGGCTCGCCGAGCTCGGCAGCGCGCTCGCGCGGGCGCTCCGCCGCCTCCGGCACTCCGCGCCTGGCCTCAGCGCGTGAGCGCCTCGAGCCAGCCGATCTCGCGCGCCGTGGCGCTTCCGATCGTGAGCTCCTCGAGGCCCGCGGGGGGCACGCTCGCCCCCGGGCCGGTGGCTCGGTGGCGCCCCATGAGCTCGCTGAGCCGCTGCGGGTAGCGCGGCACGAGCTCGGGCTCGCCGAGCCCGTCGGGCACGGTCGGGTTGCCGCTCGGATCGTACTTGTCGCTCGCCCCGAGGTTGTGGAAGAGCTCGTGCGCCGCGACGAAGAGCGCGAAGTCGACCATCGACCCGTCGAGCTCGACGTTCACGAGACCGATCTTGCCGCCCTGCTGGCCGAAGCCCTCCACGCTCTCGCGGTCGGCGCGCGCCGGCGGCCGCGCCACGAGGTAGATGCGCGAGTCGAAGATGCGCGTGGCGATGCCGGCCGCGGCATCGGCGCGCGCTGCGACCTCCTTCAGACGCGCCTCGGCCTCGGCGTCGTCGACCCCTTCGGTGGACGTCTCGCCGAGCGGGCCCTCGAGTCGCAGCGGCCCGAACACCTCGAGTACGAACGGCGCGGGGCCGTCGGGGCGGTAGCGCCGCATCTCGCCGGTGAGCCGCTGCCCGAGCGCGTCGATGCGCTCGCGCACGGCCGGTGCAAGGCCCGGAGCGAGCGGCTGCGCCTCGACGACCACGATCGCGACCGACAGCGTCCGCGACCAGCCGGTGCGCGCGCTGCGGTCGCGGAGCTCGCGGACGGCGTAGAGCACGACGCCCGCGAGGACGGCCAGCAGCACCGCCACGCGCACGAGGTAGAAGGTCCGCCAGCGAGCCTTCTTCCGCCCGCAGCGCCGGCAGCGAAGCTCGGGCGAGCTCGCCGCGCAGAGCACGCACAGGACCGTCCCGCAGACGGCGCACACGGCCTCGGCGACGAAGCGTGGGTGGTCCGCACAGCGCTCGGCCCCGGTCCGCGCGGGGCTCTCGCTCACCTCGGCGCCGGCGTCGCGCAGCGACCGCGCGAGCGTGGCCGCCGGGCCATCCTGGGGCAGCGGCAGGCGCACCGGCGGCCGCAGCAAGGTCTGCGCCTCGCGCAGGGGGATGCAGAGCGCGAGCGCGACGGCCACTTCGCAGGCGCGCCGCGCGCGCGGATCACCCGGAAGGCGCGTGACCACGCAGAGCGTCGGCGTGAGGTGCTCGGCCACGAACCGGAGGCTATCAGGTCGGGCGGAGGTCGGCGCCGGGACGGCCTACGCGCCCGCCGCTTCGAGCACCTTCGAGAGATCGCCCGACGCGGCGGCGCGCTCGAGCTCGCGCGCCGTGTCGAGGAGCGCCGGGCGGCTCCGGCCACCGAGGTGGCTCGCACGCTGCCGCAGGACCTCGGCCGCGGCGCGCAGCATGTCGCGGGCACCGTAAGGGTCGCGCGGCGCGAGCTCGACGGCGGACCGCACCAGGCTCGCGATGCTCGTGATCCTCGTCGGAAGCTCGTCCTGCTCGGTGGCGCCGTCGGCGCCGACGGTCGGCAGGGGGTCTCGGCAGGCGGTGGGCTCGCGCGACGACGACAGCATGAAGCCTCCACCGGCCGGCCCACGCGGCGGACCGGCTCCTGCTCCTCCAACGGCTCGGCTCCGGCAGACTTGAGGGGATCGGCCCTCCGGCGAGCGAGCCTGCGTGGTTGCCCACCCCCGGCGGGCCTGCGGCCCGCCGCCCCTCCCCGGGGGGGGGGGGGGGGGGGGGGCGGGGGGGGGGGGGGGGGGGGGGGGGGCGGGCGCGTGAGCTCCCCGAGGGCTCGACGCGGGCCGAGAGCGACAGAAGTGGCGGGTCTTCCGGGAAGACAGGGGGTTTGTGTCGCTGTCGGGGGTCCCAGCGGGTCGCGGG